>DASRDJ010000126.1:0-10692 GCA_035652655.1 Terriglobales bacterium | reverse complement strand
CTGCAGGACAGCCGGCGCAAGAGCATAAGATGCCGGGGGCAAAGTCGCCGGGCAGAATTTATTACTGCCCTAACATCAACACAATAAAGGAATCTGGCAGCACGGGCGGCCGCGGATGCGGATTGTCTGCGGTAGGCGCGGGTGCCTGGCCGAATTTCGCGGTGACCATATACACGTTGTGCGTTTTAGAATCGAGCGCCATAGTGCGCGCGCCACGTTGTGTGGGAATGTTGGTTACGCTGAACTTGCCGGGCGAGTCTTCGTGCGCCACGGTCAACACTCCCTCACCACAGGACGCGAACGCAAGGCCGGTCTCTTCGTCGAACGCAGTTGCGTCGACGCCGTCGCCAATCGGAATGGTGGCCAGTATCTTTCCGCTGTCAGCATCCACCACCGGCATCTCTTTGTTGCCACAGCCCACGAACAGCCGCCGCTTCTTCGTGTCGATCGCGAGGCCGCTGGGCTCTTCGCATCCGGCGAGCGGCCAGCGTTGAGTCACGGTAAGTTTATTTGCGTCGAGCGCGAATAGTTGATTCTTGTCTTCCAGATTGACGAAGACCGTGCCCTTGCCATCGCTTTGCGCGAACTCGGGCTTCCCGCCCAGCGGAATGGTCCCGACGACTTCGCCTTTTTGTGCATCGATGGCGGTCGAATCCTGACTGCCGGCATTGAACGTAAATACGCGCTTAGTGGCCGGGTCGTACCAGATGGCGTCGGGCCGCTTGCCCACCTTGATCTTGTTCAGCGTCTTTAAAGTCTTCAGATCGAACACGCTGACGGTGTCTTCGCGGCCGTTGCTGGCAAAGCCTTTGCCGATCTCGGGAACCAGCGCGACGCCGTGCACGCCGGGAGTGTCGGCAATCTCTCCCACGGGCTTGCCGGAATCTGCATCGATCACCATGACGCGGGTCGCGCGCGCAATGTAAAGACGTCGCGCGTCGGGATCGACTCTCAAATAGTCCCAGCCGCCGTCTCCGCCGAGCATCCAGGT
Source organism: Terriglobales bacterium (assembly GCA_035652655.1). Lineage (GTDB taxonomy): Bacteria > Acidobacteriota > Terriglobia > Terriglobales > Acidobacteriaceae > Gp1-AA133. Next base: position 9,701 of record DASRDJ010000126.1, on the reverse strand, counting down.
GTGGAGGATGTGATAGGAGGGCGCGGCAGCCATTGCGGTGGCGAGAGCAACAAGAAAGAGAAAGGAAATCGCTGGGCGGCAAGATTTCATGATGTCCTCGGAGTACCGGCGGGAGATGCGCTCCAAAGCTTACAGGATCGTGAGCGAACGAGGGTAGCCTCGAAACGCTGAGTGCGAGAAAAAATGAGCGACGGCGGGGGCGCCGTCGCGACCACCGGCGAGACGCCGGCGCTACAGGAAGCGCATCGTCAGAAATTTTCAACAGCGATGTGAAAGAAAAGCAGTGGGAGCCTTTCGGATAACTGAGACTGAGAACTGCTACTCCGTCATCTTCGCCACATGCAGCGCATATCCCGTCTTCGGCAACAGCGACGTCAATTCGAACGCTTTGAACCCGTCTCCGGCAACTTCCGTGTGGCGATACAGTCCAGGTTCGCTATCAACCGTCTCATGTCGGCCATGCAGGTCAGCCAGAAACTCCTGAGCGGCTTTTTCGGTCGCCTGCGCACCCTTGGCGCGAGTCACGACGGCTTCCGTTGCATAGGAACGCACCAGCTTGGGCCAGTATTTTTCCAGCAGGCTCGTACTCGCAAAGATGTCGGCCCACACGAATTCGCCGTTCACAGCAACCACCACGCCGACGGCGTTACGATCACGCAGTTGCTGGATCGTGCTCGCGTACTCCTTCTCCACCGACTCGGCCACGGAGTCGACCTTGCGGGAGACTCCTTCGTTCTGCATGACTTTCGCGTACGACGTCGTTCCCGCAATTTGGCCAGCCGCCTCAACCTCGACCACCTCCGACATTTGTTGACGGGTCCGTGCCACCTGATCCCACACTTGCTGCTGATCTTTGTCGGCCATTGCTTTGCCGCGCACCGACGGCGCTGCCATGGCTCCGTTCACTGTGCTTGCCGCGAACTTACCGCTCGCGCCGACCCAGCGCCCCGGTTCCACGCAGAACACGTCGAGATCGATGGGATCGCTCTCGGCGGGCACTATACGGTCTTTCGCGATAACGCGATCCTGCTTCCCACCCGTAACGATCTCACCCGCGAGTAGGAGGAGAGGACGTTTTGCATTGTTGACCAACACAAGTTTGTTTACCTGCGCGCCGGTCTGTTCCTGGTATTCGGGGCGGAGTACTCCGTGCTTCCCATGTGGAGGACGGCGGACCATGCCGCGCACGCTTCCGGATTCAGTGACTTCGACTTCGCCGGACTTCAGACCTTCATCGAGCGTGAGAAATCCGCCGGTGTCGTGCGACATAGCGGCGACCACTGGAAAGACGGTGAGGTTGCCGTGGCGGATGGGCGCCAGCACCTTATAGTCGGCAGCGGAAGGCTCCCCTGCAAACGCCTTCCGCCGCCCGCCGACGGCCAGAGTCACCGCAAGTGACAGCAACACGAGACCCGGAAACAGATTCCTCTTCATGGCATCCTCCGCGAGCGAAGCGACACCGCAACCCTCGGGCGCATCCTAAGTGTTACGGGGCGCCCGTGCTTCCCTGGCTGGTGAGGGAACGGGAATTTCGTTCTTCCTTGCACAGAAAAAAATGGATAGCATCGCGAATGACGGCGAACCGATGAACCGCGCCACGCAACCCGTTCCCGCGCAGACGGCCGAGATGCAACGCCTCGCGGGGGAATTGCACGCGAAAACCGGAGGCGCGCAGTTTGCGGTTAGCGCTGATGACTTGGCGGTCATCCTGGGCGAGGTCTCACAGAAATACCTCGGGACCGCGTCCACCACGCAGGTGCGGGAATTTTGTCTTTCCCTGAAGATTGAAGAACTGGTGCTGGCGCGAGCATGTGCCGCCGGCAACGAGCGCGCGTGGGAAGTCTTTATGGCGCGCTATCGCGAAAAACTCTACGAGGTCGGATTGCAGATCACGCGCGAAGAATCCGCAGGCCGCGAACTCTCCGACTCGCTGTACGCGGACTTGTACGGCACGGGCGGGCGTGATGGCATGCGGGTTTCGAAATTGGCGTCGTACACAGGGCGTGGCTCGCTTGAGGGCTGGTTGCGCACTGTGATGGCGCAGGAGCATGTAAACCGCTACCGTCGTCAGAAGCGCCTGGTTAGCCTCGACGAGGAAACAGAAGAGGGTACGCAGTACGCGGCGCCCACACCTGCTCCCGCGCCGACGGTTGATCCTCGGCTGGAGGCGGCGACCGACGAGGCGCTGGCCGCGCTCTCATCCGAAGAGCGGTTCATGCTGGCCGCTTACTTTCTGGATGGCCGCACGTTGGCCGAAATTGCGCGCATGCTGTCGGTGCACGAGTCCACCATCAGCCGGAAACTCGACAAACTGGCGAAATCGCTCCGGAAGCAGATTCTGGCAGGTTTGGGCCGCCGGGGCCTGAGCCGGCGTCAGGCGGAGGAGGCGCTTGAAGTCGATGTGCGGGATCTCACATTGAATCTACGAGATCGGCTGGCGCAAGATTCCCCCGGCGATGCGTTCCATAAGAAGAGCGTCGAAGCCCCGGCCCGGGATAGCGGGAGCTAGGCCGGTCAGGAGATTACGCTAGAGAAAGCAGCTAGGGTGAAGTAACCGATTTCATGGAACAGCTTCCCAATATCGTGCGTGAGCGGCTGAAGGCGCAGGCGGGCGGGGACCACCCCGACGCCGACTTGTTGACGGCGTTTGCCGAGCAGGCCTTGCCCGAGCAGGAGCGCTCGCGCGTGCTGACGCACCTCTCGCGCTGCGCCGATTGCCGCGACGTGGTGGCGCTAGCCGTCCCTCCCCCGACAGGTTCTGTTTCGTTAGACACCGCTCGTTCCGTTTCCTGGTTCCAGTGGAGAGTGCTGCGCTGGGGGGCGGCGGTAGCGTGCGTGGTCATAGTCGGGTCGGCCGTGCTCTGGAAGCGCGAGGCAATGGCGCCAAAGAGCGCAAGCATCGCAGTCGTTCGCGAGCAGGAGCAAGCGGAACAGCAAGCCTATGAGCGGTCCGATCGGCTGGCCGCCGCGTCGCCGAGCCCGCAGATTCCGAAGTCAATTACTTCCGCCACGCGCTCCGAGACGGACAAAGACGCGGGACAGCTCCGGGATCGGGTTCTGAACTCGGAAGTATCCCCCAAACTTCCTGCGACACCGCCGTCTCCCGGGCAGGCACAGCCGATGTTAGACGAGAAGAAACAGGTCGTCGGGGGAGCGCTGGGGGCGGGTGCCGCGAGCCGTACCTTGATCGCTGGGATGAAAAAGCATGGGGCGGAGGGATGGGCGGCTGCTCCTGCGCCGATGGTCGCTGAAACAAAAAAACCGGTGCCTGAGTCGAGAGCCGCCGCAGACTTAACTGTCTCGGGCAAATCGACGGAGATGGTGCAAGTGGAATCGGCTGTGGCCGCAACCGCTCCCGAACCCGCACCTTCGTCCACGCTTGACAATGAGTTGTCGGCCGACAAACGCGAAGCTCCCGGAAAAGCCAAGGTGGCGAACGGGGCAATGGCTGGCTTGGTGGGATCGGAATCCGTCGAAGTTGTGGCGAACCAGGCCACGCGCTCGGAAGAAACCGTTGCGCAGAAAATGGATCGCTCGAAACTTCGCCGTTCGCTGGTCAGCCGCTGGACTATTTCCGCCGACGGCCAGCTGCAGCACTCCATCGACGCGGGACAAACCTGGCAGCCAGTGACGGTCGCGGAGAAGGCAAGTTTCCGTGCCCTCTCCGCTAACGGACCCGACATCTGGGTAGGAGGCGCTGCCGGATTGCTCTATCACTCCCGCGATTCCGGTTTCACCTGGACGCAAGTAAAGCCATCTTTCGCGGGAACAAATCTGGGCGCGGACATTTCCGCGATCGAATTCACCGACATCCTGCACGGGAAGATCACTACGGCGAACGGCGAAGTCTGGACGACCGAAGATGCGGGCCAGACCTGGCGCAAACAGTAGTTCGGTGCCCCCACTGTCATCCTGAGCGCAGCGAAAGCCTGCCCTGAGCGCAGCCGGAGGAGACCTCGGCACTTTTTGGGAAAGCACGAACTCAAGACATCTCTACTTCACCAAATAAAACGCCTCTTGCCGCGGGATGAAGAACTTGTACCCCTCATCAGTGAGATAGGCGTCGTCTTCCATCATGATGTAGACCTTCTGCCCATCCCACTCATTCACCGCCGTCTGCGTATTCAATTCCACGGAGAGGTACGCGCCCTTGCGCAAAGGCTTCGCCGCCGTAGCGCCGATGTCGCTGCGTTGCGTGGAGCGGAAATCAATGCTCGGGCCCAGGCCGTGTCCCTGGTTCCCGATGGGATGACTGTAAATCTGCGCCTCGATGCCTTTCTGCTTCATCTCGTCCATAGTCTGGCCATAGACCTCAGAGGCGAGCTTTGCGGGCCGCGCCGTGTGGGTTAGAGTGTCCTGCAGCGTGTTCGTATTCTTCATGGCGTTCTTCAGGCCTACCGGAGCATCCTTCTCGCCGGGAAGGAGGACGTAGGCCATCTTCTGCCAGTCGGTATTCAGCCCCATGTAGGTAATGCCGAAGTCGAGGTGCACCACGTCGCCCCGCTCGATGACGGTTTCTTCGGACGCGACCGCCAGGAATCCACGGGAAGTGTCGTTCTTCTTGCTCTTGCGCTGCACGCGCAGGTCTGGCTGAAACCACGTCCCTACACGGTTCTCCCAAAGCTGGTCATAGAGCCATCGCCGAACATCGCCCACCGTCGTCCTACCGGGATGGATGACCTCGCTCGACAACGCGCGCCGCGTCATTGAATCGGTGAGCTGCACCATCGCTATGTACGTCGTGAACTCTTCTGGAATGCGCGTATCGAGATAGTCTTCGATCAGGTCGGCGGCGGGAACGAAATGTTGCGCTGCGTCGGACCCCATCTTCTCGGCGATGAGGTTATAGGTGTCGTACGTGATACTGCGCTCCACGCCGCGCCGCGCTCCGTAGCTGAGGGCAATCTTCTTCGGCTTGTACTGCTCGTAGAGTTCGGGCAGCACTTTGTCGGCGGGTCGCGGTTCGTCCGGCGACTCGAAAAACTTCTTCAGATTCTCTTCCGAGAAGCCCGTGATCGCGATCTTGCGCAATCCCTTGTCGCCGGTATCGACGAAAACGAAGTAGTCGCGGTTTCCTGCATAAGGCCGCGGCGGTGCGATGTATTGGGTCACCGGATCGTCGTGGAATTCCTCGTTGACGACGATCCACATGTCGATGCCATGCGCACGCATCATGGAAAGGATCATTTCGTGGCGTTTCAGCAGCCATTGTTCGCGCACGGCGAGTTGCTGCGACCAGGGCAGCAGAGCTGGAACCTTGCCCGCTGGTTTCTGAGCCACTGCAGGGGTTGCCAGAACACAACAGAGAAGCAGCGTGATTCGCGATCGCATGGTGGGGCCTCGAAGGTAGTCTGAGAAGAACGGTCATGTTCCACGACGCGCGCTTGGATGTCAAATGGGGCGGGGAGAGCGACGGGCCGCGCGGAGAAGCCACGCATTTCCTCAGCGGCGTTCGCGCCTAAAATGTTGGCCATGAGCGAAGGCAAGTCTCTACTGGCGGACATTTTTCATCAGCGCTGTCCACGCTGCCGGTCGGGAAAGATTTTCCGAGGCTCCGCCTTTCTCGGCTTTCCAAAAATGAATGAGCGCTGTCCGGCCTGCCAGTTGCGCTTCGAACGGGAAGCCGGGTACTTCCTCGGCGCCATGTACATCAGCTATGGCCTTGCATTGGTGATCATCACGGTGCTGGCGACCGTGTTCTGGCTCATCACGAAATGGTGGATTACGGACGACGTCATCTGGGCAGTCGTGCTCTTTCTCCCCCTGGCTCCAGCCATCACATATTTTTCGCGCGTGCTCTGGATTTATTTTGATCAGGCGGTGGACCCGGATCGGAGTTGAGTGTGGACGTGCCAGTCGCCAGTCGTGCAGCAGATCGAGCTTCAGACTGGTGACTGAAGACTGGCAACTGGGGCGAACAAGTCCGTTGTGCGGCATCGGGCATGATTCCCGCTCCACTTGTAAACTTTTTGCGAACAACGGAGGCGGAGTTTCCGAATCCTGTGTGGTAACCGGTGCGGAACGCAACTGTGGGCTACTGACATTTCTCCTTTGCCATCAAAAAGTTTGCGCGGCTCGTTGGAGGGGCCGCTCTGTTGGCCAGCGTGTTACTTAAGTCAGACTCACGAAGATTACGCACCAAGGTCCAGAATTACCAAGGTGACATTTACGCCCTTCGGAACTGGCCGTAATATCCGCACGTGGTTTGGCAGTTCTGGGGGAGGGCTGCCGAGGCGTCCTGAACATAGTTCAGGACGCTTTTAATTTGAAAACAGGCTTTAGGTGTGGCGCCAGGCTCAAGCGGAAGCTCTGTCGTGCCATCTCCATCCCAGAACTTGCGGCGCGGGTTAAACGTCCGCGAGAGCCAAGAGCCTAAATCCCAAGAGCCTAAAGCCCAGCTCCTAAGGCCGAGAGCCGACCTGCCCTTTGCACCTTCTCGTACTGTAATGCATCTAATACCAGTGTTAGAATTTCGTGACCACCGTAAGTGGTATAGCACTCATACCGGTGCCGCGACCGGCTGTTGAACACCGGGGCCGGAACGAGGTACCTGGAGGAACTATGAATGATTCAATTGTCGAAGTTACCGATGCGAACTTCGACGCTGACGTATTGAAATCCGACAAGCCCGTCCTGATCGATTTCTGGGCGACTTGGTGCGGCCCGTGCCGCGCGATTGCTCCCATCGTGGACGAGCTGGCGACTGAGTATCAGGGCAAAGTGAAAGTCGGCAAAATGGACGTCGACCGCAACTCGGCCACCCCGATGCGCTACGGCGTCCGCGGCATCCCCACCCTGCTCGTCTTCAAAGACGGCCAGGTGAAGGAACAGATCGTCGGCTACGTGCCCAAAGAGCAGATCCAGAAAGCGCTCGACAAGCACGTCGGCTAAGTTCGGATTTCGTAAGCAGTGAAACGCCCGGCCTCGGAGCCGGGCGTTTTCTATTTTTGACTACCGAAACACGAGGGTGTTTTTGCAGTTTCCTAAAGCCTAGAGCCCAGATCCTAGTATTTTCTTAACACCCCAATCACCCGACCCTGCAACTCAACCGCGGTTGCCGGCACAATAATCGGCTGCATCGTGGCATTTGAAGGCTGCAGGCGCACCTTGTCGCCTTCCTTGTAGAAGCGTTTCAAAGTCGTTTCATCGCCATTCACGAGCGCAACCACGAGATCCCCATTCCGTCCAACCTTGGTCTTCTCGACCAGAACGTAGTCCCCGTCCATGATGTGCTCGTCCTGCATCGATTCACCACGCACCTCGAGCACGAAGACCTCTTTTGAGCGCACGAAGTCGGCGAGCGAGATGGTGTTCCCGTCGTTCTGCTGCATCGACTCGATGGGCAGGCCGGCCGCGATGCGGCCGATGATCGGCAGCACCAGCCCTGTGTTCACCGCCATCGACTGCTTCAGTTTGCCCTTGGGCGCGACCAGATCGATTGACCGGCTGCGGTTGTAGTCGCGGGTGAGAAGGCCCTTTTTCTCCAGATTCGAGACGTGCTTGTGCACGGTGGCAAGCGAATTCAAGCTCAGTCCTTCGGCGATCTCTTCGAAAGAAGGAGAGTATCCGCGCTCGGCCACAAACCTGGAAATGAAGTCATACAGCTCTCTTTGTCGACGCGTGATTGCCATGGGCGGATTGTGAGCGAATAAAAGGCGAATGTCAAGTGGGAGTTATGGCGCGAGGGCCCTCACCCGCGTCCGCATTAACGATTGAACCTCTGTAATCTACGGTTCGTGATTCGAGTTCCGGTACCATCCAGCTCAGTACTTGGAGCCTGAGACCACATTCGGAGCATGACCAGGCTATGAATTGTAGTGGTTGCGGTGTACACCTCGAACCCAACGAAGAACAAGTAAACCAGGCAGTAGATCAGATTCTCCGAACATCGCTTCGCCATGCGGAGAAACAAGGCGGAGTCTGTCCACTTTGTGGCCACTCTAAGGAACTCCCCTACTCCCATCGAAGATCTGTGCAGTTTATTTTGCTCGCTGCCGGCATCTTGGTCGCAACGGCAATGGCTCTCGGTTTTCAACAATGGCGGCAAACCGAGCGAAAGGCGGTCGCCAGAGAAGTGATTGCACGGTTGTCCGCCAACGACGATGTCGCTCGCTTGCTTGGTCGTCCTATTACCTTGGCCCCGGGCCTCCAAGGCTCAGTTCAGCAAGATGAAACTGGCTGGAAGGAATCACGACTGACCGTTCCGATACATGGACCCTTGGGTGAAGCGACAGCTCATGTCGTCGGAGGCAAGGGCGAAGGTCCGTGGTCTTTTTCCACCCTCGTTGTCGATTTCGAAAAACAGCACAAGAGAATTGACTTCGTTTCCGGACGCATTACGGACTACGATCCCGCCGGATACGTGGACGTTCACACCGAGGCTGCAAAGGCACCCGATTTCATCAACGCGGTTGCAGCGCCACCAACTCGGGATCCTAATTTTCCCTGTGTATTCTCGACGTTGGGAACGGACAGCACCAATCCTCAACTTGGTTCCTGTCCAATCCCATTGCTACCCGCGGGACCCGTGCATCGCACTGAAGCCGATTTGCGCTATGGCCGTTTCGTGTTGCGGGAAACCGACTTGTTTGTACATGACGTATTTGATGTGCCGCTGACGCGCACCTATGTATCCCGGGAGTGGACCCATTCCAATCCAGTTCATGCCTTTGGCCGAAATGCTAATCATCCCTTCGATATTGCTCCCCTCGGCACACGCAATCCCTACACTTATCAAATGATCGCACTGGAAGATGGCGATGACATTTATTTTGACCGCGTTTCCGAGGGAACTGGCTACTCGGATGCCGTATATCAACATACTGAAACTGCATCGCGTTTTTACAAGGCTATCCAAAGCTGGAACGGACAGGGTTGGACCACGAAATTGGCGGATGGTTCCGAGATTCACTTTCCTGAATCGTACAATGCCAAGAGCATGGCCCAGGGTGCGCCCACCGAAATCCTAGATCCGAAAGGTACCCGCCTCGACTTACGCCGAGACCGACAGAGGAATCTTTCTGAGATCCTCACTCCTCATGGCCACTGGATCAAGTTTTCTTATGACGATCTGGGGCGCATTATTCGCGCCGAGGACGACGCAGGAAATTGGGTACGCTATGGCTACAACTCGAGAGGATTGCTTGAAGATGTGCATCTGTCTTCAGGCCATTCGCGGCACTACGAGTATTCAGGGATATTGATGACTCAAATCATCGACGAATCCGGTCGCGTTCTTCTCAAGAACTATTACGAAAAAAGCTTGCTGGTCCGCCAGGAGTTTCCCGACAATCGGAATTTTTCTTATGTCTACAAATGGTCCCGCTCCGGCCGTTACGTGGAGGAGGCTGATGTTTCCGGGCAACTGGAACACCATCAAACGGTAAACACGACTGACTCAGTTCCAGGCTGGATAAGAAAACTAAAATAGTGGCGCATATTCCCAACGGCGGGTTTGTGTGGGTTTGTGCGCTGCCGTTACTACCCGCTCGTAACCACCTTCAAATACCGATAGTAAAAATCCACTCCCTTATCGAACGACTCCACGCCGATGCGCTCATCCTTCCCGTGCGCCCGCTGGTCGTTGCGATCGATAGCCAACCCGCTGACCGAGTAGGTTGGCAGTCCAGCCGCATTCGTGTACACGCCATCTGACGCGCCCGTCGACATCGTGGGAATCACGGGCAATCCCGGCCACATCT
>DASRDJ010000125.1:0-9384 GCA_035652655.1 Terriglobales bacterium | reverse complement strand
CGGACTTGCTTTCAAATTGCCCGGCCGTTGCGGAGACTCCCCGATTATCGGCGCAGGTTGCTACACCGACCAGGACGTGGGCTCCGCCGGGGCCACCGGCAGCGGGGAAGAGAACATCAAGGTCGCGGGGGCGCACACCATCGTCGAGAACATGCGGCACGGCATGTCACCCCAGGAAGCCGGCATGGATGCGCTGAAGCGCATCGTACGCAATTACAACGGAGATATGTCGCGGCTGCGTTTCCTGGATATGACCTACTACATCCTGCGCAAAGACGGAGCCTATGCTGGCGTCTCGCTGTGGGAAGGGTACTCGGAAGGGAATCCGCACAAGATTGCGGTGCATGATGAAACGAAGCGTTCAGAAGAGTGCGCCCACCTGCTGAAGGGGTTCTCGCAGGAGTTCCCGCCGTTTCCAAAGATTCCCGAGGAGTTGAAGAAAGGTTCGGTGTATTTGAAGTAGTGTGGAGACGGGCGTATTCGTCCGTGCTCTGGGTGATTCCCACTCTGGATTCTGTTGCCGAACACACATCGCCGGCGCTCGTACAGCATGCGAACGCGGGGTCCTTCGACTGCGTTCGGCTTCCGCCTCACTCCGCTCAGGATGACAAGCTTGGTAGAGAGCGCACGCGTTTTCCTGCGCAGCTGGATTTCTTGATGCCTAGATGAACCTCACTTTTATGTCGGCGCCCTTTTCCAGGTGAATGCTGTCGATGAATCGGACCCGGCCTGTATTCAGCGTCATGATCACCGATGAGGTGCGGATGCCTTCACCGAAGAAGCGGACACCTTTCATGAGCGCCCCGTCGGTGACGCCGGTGGCGGCGAAGATCATTTGCTTGCCGGGGGCGAGGTCCTGCGCTTCGTAGACGCGATTTTTGTCTTTGATTCCCATCTTGGCGATGCGCTCTTCCAGTTCGGGCTTGTTGATCACGAGCCGGCCGAGCATGTAGCCGTTCAGGCAGCGGATAGCGGCGGCGGTGATTACGCCTTCCGGCGCGCCGCCGGATCCCATCACGCAATGGACGCCCGTGCCGATGACTGCGGCCGCAATGCCGGCAGAAAGATCGCCGTCACCGATCAACTTGATGCGCGCGCCGGCTTTGCGAATGTCTGCGATCAGCTTCTCGTGGCGGGGACGGTCAAGCACGATGACAACCAGGTCGTCGATACCACGTTGCAGACGGCGTGCGATGTTCTTCAGGTTCTCCGCGACGGGCGCGTCGAGATCGACAGCGTGTTTGCAGGAGGGGCCGACCACGATCTTTTCCATGTAGCAATCGGGCGCGTTGAGCAGGCCGCCTTTTTCGGAGGCAGCTAGAACCGTGATCGCGCCGGGTGCCCCCGTGGCGCAGAGGTTAGTTCCTTCGAGCGGATCGACCGCGATATCGACTTCCGGGACCTGCCGTCCGTCCGGAAACTCAGCGCCAACTTTCTCGCCGATGTAGAGCATGGGCGCTTCGTCGCGCTCGCCCTCGCCGATAACGATGTTGCCGCGCATGGGGACCGTGTCCATGGTCTGGCGCATGGCTTCAGTGGCGACCTGGTCGGCGAGCGGACGGTCGCCGGTGCCCATGGTGCGCGCCGATGCGATGGCGGCTTTTTCGACCACGCGCAGGAACTCGAGCGCCAAGTCGCTTTCCATATTAACGCCGAAGCTTTTGACCTTGGCTTCGGGCCGGGTGTCGGTAGCCATAAAGTGCCTCCGGAAGATGAAACCGGGTTGAGACTATATCGCTTTGAGGGTGAGGAGGGAAAGGAAGTGGTATCCGATTGGGCATCACTGACGACAGGGTACGGGTTTTTGCTAGGCTGTTCAGCCATGAGCATCGAACGCAAAGAACCCACCTATGCCTACACCGACAAGCAAGTTGCCGAAAAGAGCGAGATCGCGCGGCGGTTCCTGGATACGCGGACGCGGCTGAATGCGAATGTCGACCAGGCCGATAATTTTCTGGTCAGGCGCTTTTACAACATTGATCACAACACATACATGGAAGGTGCGATTCCCGCGAAGTACAAAGAGTTGATGGGACTTGTCGTTTCGGCTGGACTGCGCTGCGATGACTGCATCAACTATCACATCATTCAGTCGTACCGACTGGGAGCGACGCGGCCGGAGCAGGAAGAGTCGCTCAATGTGGCATTGGTTGTGGGCGGGAGCATCGTGATTCCGCATCTGCGGCGGGCTTACGAGTTGCTCAGCGAGTTGTATGGATGAGTTCTGGAACTAGGCGCTAACCGCCACACGCTTACGGCACTCTAACGGCGCAATGAAAAACCCTAAGGAGTGGACGGTTGTGGAATCCCATCCTGCCGCACAAGGCGCGCTCGGATGGGGCACCCGACTTCCTTATCCGTCGTCTAAATTCAATCAAATCGTTATAGACTAGCGCGCCATGAAGTGGCTTCTGGAGCGTGCGCGTTGGTGGATGATGCTGGCTTGTGGGTTAGGGCTCGCCGCCTCTATTCAGGGGGCACAGAATCCTTCCGAACCGGCGGCCACTCTGACGTCCCGCGCGGAACTTGTCTCCATCCCAGTCATTGTCACCGAGGGCTTTGGGTCTCACGTACACGGCCTCAAGAAAGAGGACTTCACGGTGTACGAAGAGGGAGTCGAGCAGCCGGTTTCTGTTTTCGAGGAGGTGCAGCCGGCAGATGGTGCGCAGACGCCAAACACTTTGCCGACCGATCAGTTCACCAACGTTCGTGACGATGCGAACCATCGCCAATTGACGATCGTTCTGCTCGACATGCTGAATACGCCGGTCTCCGATCAAGTTTATGCGAAGGATCAGGTCGTGAAGTATTTGACCGATCCGGCCAATGCCGGACATCCGGTATCTCTGCTCGCTCTCAATCGAACGGGAGTGAAGTTGATTCATCAGTTCACGCGAGACTCCCGAGAGCTGACCAAGGCGTTGAACAGCGTACAACGCAGCCAGACTCCGGTTACGGAAGATCCCTCGGAAGCGTTTCTGACGAACGGGACCGACAAGCTGTCGAAGATTATGCAGAGCTTTGGGGAATTCCAGGTTGCCGGAGAACAGGCAGCGCTCTCGTTTGAGCGCAGGCAGGTAGTTACCCTGACGCTGCAGTCGATGGAGCAGGTGGCGCAAGCGTTCGCGGGATATCCTGGACGAAAAACGCTGGTCTGGGCGAGCGCCGGATTTCCTTTTGCGTTGAACGAAGAGACGATGGCATTGAAGGAAGGATTGGCGCCCGTCGATACGCCAGCCAATGTGCAACCGCTTTATGAGAAGACATGGTCGGCGTTGAATCGCGCACAGATCAGCGTGTACCCGGTCGACGTTCACGGCCTGGGAGACCTGCCCGGACCTGCGACTAGGCCTGTGAAGAAGCCGCTGCCTGACCCGTTCACGCACGGGCAGTGGCTGCATGCCGAGACCAATGCGACCTTGGAGGCATTCGCGAAGGCAACGGCGGGGAGGGCGTACCTCAATCGGAATGGCTTGGCGAGCGCCATGCATCAGGCGGTGGAAGACAGCTCAAGCTACTACCTGTTGGGCTACTACCTGCACGGCGAAAACAAAAACGGAGGCTGGCGGAAGCTGTACGTCAACGTGCATCGCGATGGCGTGCGCGTGCTGGCACGGACCGGTTTCTTTCTAAAGTTACCGTCCACGAAGACTGACGACAAGTCTCCGGACTCGATGCAGGCAGCACTCGATTCTCCACTGGAGTTTACGGCGATCCCTATCACAGCGAAATGGCAGGAGACGCAAGCCTCGACGGAGCCAGGAAAGAAAAAGGCGATCTTTACGCTGACCATGCCAGCCGGATTTGCTCAGGTCGACGAACCGGATCGCAACCGTTTCGCCATTGACTTCTGGGCAACGGCGCGAACTGCCGCCGGCGTGCCGGCGGGTGACGTTGAGCAAACCATGGAAGGCCACTTTAAGCCGGAAACCTACGATCGCTTCCGAAACAAGGGGACCGATTATCGCGGAGCGCTCATCGTGGCGCCCGGCGAGTACACGGTGCGCTTCGTGGTGCGCGATCGCTTGAGCGGAAAAATTGGAACCGTGTCTGCGCCCTTGAAGGTGAATCCTTAGCGGCTATCGCGGGTCGGTTTTCAACATCCCATAACACTCCAGATCTTGGAATTCTCCCCACTTGCAGATGTGGCTTCGCATCAGGCCTTCTCGACGCATGCCGATTTTCTGCAGAACGCGACCGGATGCGACGTTGTGCGGGACGTAGGAAGCGTAGATGCGATGGAGGCCGAGTGTTTCGAATCCGTACTGGATGACGGCGCGGGCGGCCTCGGTGGCGTAGCCTTGTCCCCAGTAAGGAACGCCCAGCCAATAGCCGAGTTCGGCGTGCTGATGCGGCTCGTCCATGCGAAGACCAATACCGCCACACAGCTGGCGATCGGACGTGAGCGTGATCGCGAAACGCGTTTCCAGAACGGTTTTCGCCGCGTAGGCTTCGATGAAATCCTTGGCATCCTGCTCGGTGTAGGGATGAGGGATGCGCAGAGTGGTGGCCGCGACTTCACGGGCGCCTGCGAGGCGGATGAGGTCGGGAATGTCTGTTGATGTATAGGAACGAAGTGTCAGGCGTTCGGTTTGAATTGGGTACGGAGCCATGAGCCTTCGGACGATGATAAAGCGTCAGGGCTTCATGTTCATGGCGATTCTGATGAGCGCCTGCACTCCGTTCCAGGAAATTTGCACGCCGATGCAGAGCAGGACGAAGGCGATGATGCGCAGGATTCCGTGGGCGGTCTGGGCAGAAATTCGTTCCGTAATTTTTGGAGCGTACGCGTAGCTCACGAACACGATCAGGCTTAGTACGACCACAGCAGCCAGGATGGCTAGGTGCGAGGTGATGTTATCGTTCAGATTTTTCACGGAGGCATGCGCGCTCAGCGTCAGCATTACCACGATGCAGCCGGGATCGACGGTGACCGGGAACGTCAGGGGATAGAAAACTTTTTCTTCGAGCGATCCGTAGCCGGACTCGGAGACAGCGGCCGCATTCGGGTTCGGCCGAGCGGCCTGCTGATTCAGCAAACTCCAGCCCATGGACGCCAGCACGAGTCCTCCGGCGACCTGCACGACTGGTAGAGAAATCCCGAAGAAAGTGAGCAGTGCCGTCCCTACCAGTTCGACCACCAGGAAGAACAGAACCGTCCGAATCGCGACTTGGCGGGCGAGCTTGCGGTAGATCTCGTCTGGCGCCGCGCCGACCAATCCAAGGAAGACAAGCGCTGAGCCCAGTGGATTCACGACGGGCAGAAGTGCGCTGAATGCGAGGCCGAAGAATTTTGCAAATTCGGAGAAGTCGCGCATGGAGCGCAACAGCATAGCACCGGGGCAGCCTTCGACATCTGCCGAGGTTTGGCTGATTTGCCCCAAAAAGACGAAACGCCCCGAACTCAAAGAGTCCTGGGACGCTCGCCCAAACAGCCCTCCCCCAAGTGCTGCTCGAGGAGGAATGTAAACGGGGCCGCTAAAAGTTGGAATGGCACGAACGTGCTACCCGGAAAACGGGCCGACCGCCCGGTTGTTGGAGAAGAGGCCATTGCTGTGGCGGGAGCCTCGGGAATCTCAACTATTGACAGTCGTTGACAACCAGCACAATAATGCTCGGGCCAAAATGCCGACCCTACAAGATCCGCGAAAACTGGCTTCTGACAGGCAGTTTGGCGATACCTCTCCTATTGATTTGTGTTCCATAACAGCAAGACAACCGGTGTGTCTAACAGGAGCGTTATGAAACGAGTTGTGGTAGCGCTGAGCGTTTTCACGCTTGTGGTGGTCGCGTTTGGATTGATGATCGCGACGCGAGACGCAGTTCCCACCAATCCCCTCGCAAGAGGCTCGCACGAACTCAACAACGAACGAAATAGTTCAACGGATGAAGAAGCAATGGAAACCGCCGGTACACAACAGGGAGGCGATTCGGACGCAGCCGAAAATCTGCCGCCGGCATTGCGCAGCCATCTCGAGAAACTGATGCAGACCGTGCCCGGCGAAGGGCCGGCGGGGTCGGCCGCCGATTGGCGC
The DNA here is from genome assembly GCA_035652655.1 of Terriglobales bacterium. Classification (GTDB taxonomy): domain Bacteria; phylum Acidobacteriota; class Terriglobia; order Terriglobales; family Acidobacteriaceae; genus Gp1-AA133. The sequence goes on along the minus strand of DASRDJ010000125.1, from coordinate 3,349 downwards.
TTCCTGGCGAGGGCCTATCCGGCAACGGATATTTCCATCGAAAAAATTGAGGGCGCGCGCGCCGCACACGAGGCGCATGTAGCGACCTTCGCTTCGGTGTCGGCCCAGGCGATGGCCGGGGTTCGGACTGCAGCAGCGCTTGCTCCCGCCACTTGGGTGTCCCTGGGACCAACGCGCGCGTTGTATCCGCTATCGCCGTTTCGCGGATACTTCAACTACGTGCCGAACTCGTACGACGCAGGCGGACGTACGACGGCGCTGGCCATCTCTCCGGTCTGTGTTCCGGGAAACTGCCGTCTGTGGGCGACTCCGGCGGGCGGCGGTGTGTGGCGCACCGACGATGCATTGAAGACACTGCCTACCTGGAAGTATCTTTCGGGATCTTTCGGAATCAATGCCGTGAGCTCGATCGCGCTGGATCCGAACGATCCGAATACGGTTTGGGTCGGCACGGGCGAGGCGAACGCGTCGGCTGACAGCGAAGCGGGGGTGGGCATCTACAAGTCAACCGATGGCGGCGACACTTGGACCGGCCCCTTGGGCAAGCCGCATTTCAACGCGCGCTCCGTGGGCACGATTGCGATTGATCCCAGCAATTCAAACACGATTTACGCAGGCACAACCCGCGGAGTGCGTGGAATCTCGTCAGTGCTGAGCGGTGGCGCAGTCTCGCTCGCGCCGGGTGCGCCAATCTTCGGACTCTGGAAGTCGGTCGATGGCGGCGCCAACTGGAACTTCATCTTCAACGGGGCGCAAACGACGACAGGCTGCAAGAGTGCAACCCCCGTCGCCCGGAATCTGACTCCGTGTTCGCCGCGGGGCGTGCGTCGAGTAGTACTGGATCCGTCACATCCGAATATCGTGTATGCGTCCGCATACGCGCGGGGTGTTTGGCGCTCGAACGATGGCGGATCGACTTGGAACCAGATTTTCGCGCCTATCGCGGACGGTCCATCCACGGGCTTCACGGAGCGCGCGGAGATGGCGGTGACTCGCCTGGCCGGCGGAAACACCAGGATGTACCTGACGATCGGCCAAGTGGGAGCACCGCCCGCACAGACCTTCAAGAGCAATGTAGTGCAGACCGGGACGCCCAGTTTCATTCTGCTTTCGAACTCGAGCCTGTCGAGTCCGGGTTATGCCACCTACAACAGTTGCACTGGCCAATGCTGGTACGACAACTATGTGTATACCCCAGCGGGACATCCGGATGTGGTGTACGTCCTCGGTTCTTATTCCTATGGCGAGGCCGGGGCCGGCATCTCGAACAACCGCGCCGTTGTCCTCTCAACCGATGGCGGAAAAACCTTCACGGACATGACCTACGATGCGACCGATGCGCTGCATCCGAACGGCTTGCATCCGGACCAACACTTCCTGGTGACGAATCCGAACAATCCTCTGCAGTTCTTCGAGGGGAATGACGGCGGCATCATGCGGTCGAGCGGTACGCTGGTGGATGACTCCGCACAGTGTGCGGCGCGCGGGGCAACGGGTGCCGCCCTGACTCGTTGTCAGCAACTACTCTCGGCGGTGCCGAGTGCATTGCAGGGCATCAATCGCGGGCTGACCACTCTGCAGTTCCAGAGCTTGTCGGTGAGTCCGTTTGATTCGACCCTGCTGCAAGGCGGCACGCAGGATAACGGGACGTGGCAGAGCACGACGACGCCGGGCTTGTTCCGAAACACGATCTTCGGTGACGGCGGGCAATCGGGTTTCGACGCGTCCGATCCCAACTTCCGGTTCCACACTTACTACGCTCCCCAGGTGGATGTGAACTTCAAGGCGGGTGCGACAGCGGATTGGAACTGGATTGCAGATCCGATCGTCGGAACGGCAAGTCAGTTCTACATTCCGATCATCAGCGATCCGGCGGTGAGCGGCACGATGTACGCCGGCACCGATACCGTGTACCGCACCAAGACTCATGGCATGGGAACCATGTCGCTCAGCCAGTTCCGCTTCCAATGCAATGAATTCACGGGGCACTTCCAAGTGCAGTGCGGGGACTGGGTGCCGATCGGGGCGACGTCATTAACGGATGCGAGCCTGGGTACTCGCGCCGGAGGCAATGTGGCCGCGGTGCGTCGCACGGCTTCCAACAGTTCCACGCTGTGGGTGGCCACGACGACCGGGCGCGTGTTTATTTCGCAGAATGCTGATGCCGATCCTGAAACATCGGTGACGTTCACGCGAATCGACACGGCCTCGGCGGCGGCCCCGAACCGCTTCGTCAGTGGGATTGCGATCGATCCCGCCAATGCCAACCATGCCTGGATCAGTTACAGCGGATACAACGCGACCACTCCGACTACGCCTGGTCACGTATTCGAAGTGACATACGATCCGACGACGCACACGGCGACGTTTGTGGATCGCAGCGCGAACTTGAAAGATCTTCCGGTGACGGATGTTGCTTTTGATCCGGCGACCGGCGATCTGTATTCGTCGAGCGACTTCGGCGTTTACAAGTTCAAGGCAGGCGGCACGCAATGGCTGCTGGCGGCCAAGGGAATGCCGAACGTGGAAGTGGCCGGCTTGACGCTGGTCCCGGGTGCGCGTGTGCTATATGCAGCGACACACGGGTTGGGTGCCTGGTCGCTCCAATTGCCGTAGAACAAAGAAGACTAAAACCAAGCCCTGTCCTTCGCGAGAAGGGCAGGGCTTTTTATTCTTAGTACGAAGGGAGCAGCGCTGGTCAGACGGAGAGTTCAAGGTGAGTAGCTTGTGCAACGACCATCTTGAGAATGCTGTTCAGGCCGCAGGTGCGGTGTGGAAACGCGGGATCCGTCGACTGCGCTCGGCTATCGCCTCACTCCGCTCGAGATGACCGATTTTGAGAAGGGCTCGGGCGGCGATCAAGAATTCAGATTCAGTGCGTCATACGAATCGCTTGCTTACGTTCTTCAGCCGTCATCTGTTTCCAGACTCGCTCGGTATTTTGACGGAGGGCGGCGTTCTCGGGATCGCCGCGCAGGGCCAGCGCGAAAAAGTGGTAAGCAGTGGGAAGATCGCGCGAAAGGCAGTGTCCGGTGGCGTAGAGGGCACCCATGGTGATCATGGCCTTGGGATTCGAGTGGTCAGCGGCGGGCTTCACGTACCGCAATCCGCGCTCACAGTTTTGAGGGAAACCTTGGCTTCCGTAAAGATAGTGCTCGCCAATAACGACCGGGTCGGTCGGTTTCGAAGCAGGCTTGGGCGAGGGCTTCGCGACGGGCTTCGGCTTTGCCGGAGCAGGAGGTGGCGCGGCCGCCTCCGCTGCCGGTGCTGGGGTCTTGTCGGGAGTGTCTTCGCTGGTTGAGTCATGGGTTGCCGGCGTCGCAGCAGCAGCGTTTGGATCGGTAGAGGG
>DASRDJ010000124.1:0-21238 GCA_035652655.1 Terriglobales bacterium | reverse complement strand
CATTCGAAATTTACGAACTCGCTAGAAGACCGGATTTCGTTCGCCTGGCAATCTTCCTCATCAATTTGGCAGTTGTGCTCTACATGGCATTCCTACGCACGCAGGCCCGCGAACGGACGAATGTTGCGGCCACGGCCGCCGACAGCGCGGATTGAACTCCGTTGTCCTCAATGGCCCGAAGTGTACCCAAAGGTCATGACCTGACGGAGCCTGTCTGAAATTCGGCAGTCGTTTTACGCTACTAGGCGTGCCCCTCACAGACGGAACCCGAACTGAGCGACCGCGTCCGGCCTCAACCGCTGGTAGCGCCGTGCGGGCCGCCGTACCGCGTTCCTCATCGTCTGCTGCTTCCGGCGCTGTCGACCACTGGAGCGCCATTCTGTTCTACAGCCTGGGATTTGGAACGACGGCAGTTGGCATCTTACTGTTCGCTGTGCTGCTGGTGGTTTCACTTTACGGGCAGTTCGTGTGGACCTTTACACAGTGGGACGGCGCAAGCATCCGCCTGACCCCTTTTAAATCTCTTGCCTATTTGATCATTATCGGGACCTTTGTCGGCGGGGTGTGTGTGGGCCTGTGGTGTTTTAGCGGAGCAGCCTGGCGAAACCAGAAGGCATCGCGGTCTTCGGCTCGGCGCGGAAGGCTGTAGAAATCCCGTCAGAAGTTGATTCCGAATCGATCAATCCACTCGCAGGTTCTCCAAGAGGGACACTTTTACCCGTTGTTGTTGCTCGGGGCTGAGTTTCGCGCCATTCGCCGTGAGGTAGAAAACGTCAATGGCCATCTGGCCTTCGGTATCGATCAGCGCAATCTCGATGTTGCACTTTTGATGCGCCAGGCAGGAACCAACCGTGTGCAACAGTCCCAGCCGATCTTGAGCAATGACCTGCACGAGTGTGCTGCGCGCGGAACAGGTGTCGTCAAAATCGATCTTGGTATCCACTTTCACCTTCGCGGTTCCGGGTTTCTCTGCGCGCAAGCGCTCGCGCAACATGCGATCGAGGTCGCTTTCTCCCAACAGGACGCCAATAATGCTGCGCTTGAAACGCTCCCACTCCTGCAAATTCAGTTCGAGCGTGCGGAATCGGTCGGTGAAGTAGAACGTGTCCACCACGGTACCGGCTTGGTTCGAAAAAGCGTTTGCTTTAACGATATTCATGCCCCAGGCGGCTAAGACACCCGCAACCGATGCGAACAGAAACGGGCGGTCACTGGTGACGAGAGTCAGCTCGAACCAGTGCCGGCCGCGCTCCAGCTGGAGCTGAACTGGATCCTTACCGAGCCGGCCGGCCATTTCGACATGGGCGAGGACGTCAGTGGCCGAATATGCGGCCAGGTAGCGCTTGGGCAAACCCTCGAGGAATGTCTTCAGCTTTCTCCCCGCAGTGGGCACGAGGGCGCGGATTTGCGCCAGGTGATCGTCTTCACTGTCAGCACGCAAACGCTCGTCGACGCTGTGATTCAGGTAGTTGAACGCCGCGATGTAGAGCTGAAAGACGTTCTCTGCTTTCCATGGAGTCAGTGCGTCAGGATTTACGGCCTTGATGTCCGCATAGGTCAGCAGGGTAAGCATCTTGAGACGTTCAGGCGTCTCCATTTTTTCGGCGAAGATGCGCACCGTCTCAGGCTCGTAGATGTCACGCCGCAGCGTAGTGGAGATTTCGAGGTGGTTGCCGATCAGGAAGAGAACAGTTTCGCGCTCGGAAGGGTCGAGATCGAGTCGCTCCATGCAACTCTCGGCCACCCGCATGCTGGCGTCCACGTGATTGACATTGGGAGTCCCCTTGCCTACGTCATGCAGCAGCAGCGCGAGATACAGCAATTCCGGGCGCTCTAGCTCAGCGAACAACTCGGCATAGCGCTGATCCCATTCCGCTTCCGACTGGCGGAGACGATGGAGACTCTCGATGGCAACGAAGGAGTGCTCATCGACTGTAAAACGATGATAAAAGTCGCGCACCACCAGGGCGTCGATCGCCTTGAGTTCAGGCAGCAGCAACGTAAGGAGCTTCAACGCGTGCATAGCGCGTAGAGCGTCAGCGGCGTAGGGTTGCGTCAGAATGTCGCCCAGGTAGAGCCAAAGCTCCGCGCCGCGGGGTGGAGTAGCCGCCAGCGAAGGAAGCACCTGCTCGATGCGATATTCCGTGGTCGTACTCAAGCGCAGGCCGTGTGTCGCCATGAAATGGAACGTGCGCAACAGCATTTCCGGGTCGTGCAGGGCATTGGGCTGTTGCAAATAGATGAGCCCGTCCACAACCGAGAAGTCTGCGTTCGATAGTCGCGAGCGCCAGTGCTGAAACTGGCGGTAGAGCGATGACCAGGCGGCAGGAATTTCTTCCAGCAACTGTTCGCACACCCGGTATACGGAGCGCGCCTGACCGAAATAGATTCGCATCCATCCCGCAGCGTCAGTGACTTCCAAATCGGGTGTTCCGATGCCTCGCGCTGCGGCCTCATCCTGCGCCTCCCACAATAGAAGATTGTCGTCACGTCCCTGGCGCAGATGAAGAAAGCAGCGCACCGACATCAGGAAGTCCAAAGCTGAATCGAGTTGCTTACGGGTGGAAAGCGGAAACAAGGTACCAGGCTCGGGCCAGTCGCGCAGTTTATCCATTGCCGAGATCAAGGCCAGCCACGATGCCACGTTGTAATCTCGCAGACCGCCAGGTCCATCTTTCACGTTGGGCTCAAGATGGAAGACCGTGTTGCCATACTTGGCATGTCGCGAGCGCGTAACCTCGGCCAGGCTCTGCACCAATGATTGAGCCTCCCGCATGACCAGCTTGGGGATCACCTTGTCGTGCAGGCGGTTGACCAGATCTCGATCGCCCAGTAGGTAGCGACAGTCCAGCAGCGACACGGTGAATTCCACGTTGGCGGGATCGAAGCGGTCACATTCAGCGAGCGTACGAGTGCTAGGGCTCACCTTCATCCGCAGGTCCCAAAGCTCCTGCGAGAAGCGCCGGATGGAATCGCGATACGTGGGCTCGGCGTCACTGCTTGCGTGCAGGAACAGGATATCGATGTCGGAATGAGGAAAGAGCCAACCTCGGCCGAATCCGCCGAGTGCCACCAACGCGAATCCCGAAGGCCCGTGCTCTTCCGGAGAAATGATTTCCTGCCAGAGACGTTGAAGGATGCCCTCGACCAACTGCGTGCGTTGCCGCACCGCCGCGCGCCCGTCCCCCGTGCTCGCGAACGCTTGTTGAATCCTGGTCGATTCTTCCAAGTAAAGGTCTCGCAGTTCGCTGATCAGTACGGCTGTCGACATACCCTAACCCGTGGACTCGGACTACCTTCCATGCAGCGTGCGGATCGGGGGAGCTGTTTCCGCGAATGATGGTTTAAAGAGCACTGTCGCCGCGCTCGTCGTTGCGAATCCGGATCGCTTCATCCACTTTCGTGAGAAAAATCTTACCGTCCCCGATCTTGCCACTGCGCGCCGCAGTGACGATCGCTTGGACGGCCTTCTCGACGATTGCGTCGGGAAGCACGGTCTCGAGTTTGATCTTGGGAATCAGGTCGACGGTATATTCGCGCCCGCGGTAGAACTCCGTGTGTCCTTTTTGCCGGCCGTGGCCCCGGACTTCCAGGACAGTCATGCCCTCGACCCCAATTTCATGCAAAGCGTCTTTGACCGCTTCCAGCTTCGAGGTTTGAATGATGGCTTCGATTTTGATCATGGAAGTTAGACGGACCTCCGTGCAGAGGCCTTGTGAGTACAGTAGGTCAAGCGGTGACCTCCCAGGAATAGCCTTCTTCTCCGTGTTGGCTTAGGTCGAGCCCTTGCACTTCCTCGTCCTGTGTCACGCGAAGGCCGATGGTGACGTCGACGAGTTTCAAGATGAGCAGCGTACCAACGATCGCCAGAACCCAGGCGATGATGACTCCCACGGCCTGGTTGAGCAACTGCCGCGCGTTTCCGTCGAGCAAGCCGGATGGTAATGGATTCCCCTGTCCATCTCTAAAGATAGGGTTGATGGCCGATGCGGCGAAAACTCCAGTTAGAATCGCGCCCAGCGTTCCGCCGGCACCGTGAACTCCAAAGGCGTCGAGGCTGTCATCATAGCCGAAGCGCGCTTTCACTGAGACCACCATGAAGAAGCAGAAGACTCCGGCCAGTAAGCCGATAGCGATCGCGGCCATGGGTCCAACAAAACCTGCGGCCGGCGTAATGGCGACCAGTCCGGCAACTGCGCCCGAGATCGCCCCTAAGGCGCTGGGCTTGCCGTTGCGCATCCATTCAGCGCCGCTCCAGCCCAGCACCGCAGCAGCTGCGCCGAAGTGCGTGGCGACGAAAGCGCTCGTAGCGAGACTACCGGCAGCCAGTGCACTCCCCGCATTGAAGCCGAACCAACCTACCCACAACAGGCAGGCGCCTATGAAACTGAGCACGACGCTGTGGGGCGTCATGGCTTCCTTAGGGTAGCCGACCCGCTTTCCGAGATACAGAGCGCACACTAACGCCGACACTCCGGAAGTGACATGAACCACCGTCCCGCCCGCGAAGTCGAGACAAGGAAACCTCCCGCCGAGGGCTGCGTTGAGCAGACCACCTTTTCCCCAGACCATGTGCGCCATGGGACTGTAGACGATGAGCGACCAGAGGATCATGAACGCCAGCATCGCGCTGAATTTCATGCGTTCAGCGAATGCCCCAGAGATCAACGCTGGCGTGATGATCGCGAACATCAACTGGTAGACCATGAACGTCTGCAGCGGGATGGTAGCGGCATAGTCGGCGTCGGGTTGTGCGCCGACGCCACGCAGAAACAGATGGTGGAATCCACCAATGAAACTACTACCCGATCCAAACGCCAGGCTGTAACTCACTAGCGCCCACAGGATTGTGATGACGGCCATCATGGTGAAGCTTTGCACCATCGTGGCCAGAACATTTTTCTTGCGGACAAGCCCGCCGTAGAAAAGAGCGAGGCCAGGGCCGGTCATCATGAGCACAAGAGCGGAACTGGTAAGCATCCAGGAGTTGTCCGCTGAACTCTTCGCGTCCGCGGTAGCCTGCTCCAGTTTGGCGATGCGGGCAGCGTCTAAGCCACCCGAGGCTGTCGGACTCTGCGCATGCAAGAGGGGAGCACTGAAGAGCAGAGCACAGACAAACCCAAGCACCAGCCGGTTTCGCATCAGTCCCTGACTCCGGTGAAGAGGATCGACTACGCCCAAATCTACCCGTTGGGCGCGGACACCCGGAAATCGAAACTATTTATGGAGGCAATCAGGAATTGTTATGAGAGAGCTCCTGCAGCGGCCGGAGCGTCCGAATCCGGTTCTCGTGGAACTCGGCCCGCGCTATCCGGTATCACGCTGGTTACGAAATATCGGGTTGACAGGCAAGGACTTCTGCATGCATGATTATTCATTACAATGAATAAATATGCATTATGAGTAAAGCTACCAGACAGAAGATCATTCTTGAGTTGCTGCATAAGGGGCCCATCGAGAGCCAGGAAGAGTTGCAGGGGTATCTTGCCAAGCGCGGATTTGACGTGGGACAGGCCACGCTATCGCGTGATATTCGCGAGTTGGGCCTGGTGAAAACTTATGACGGCTATATGCAAGCCAGCGGAGTGGCGGTTGCCGAGCCTGTGCTGCCGTCAGTGTCGCGCCTGGTGCGAGAGTTCGTTGTGGAGGTACGGCTGGCGCAGAACCTCCTGGTCCTGAAGACGAGCGTAGGTAGCGCGCAGCCCGTCGCTGCCGCCATGGATGCAGAGGATTGGCCAGAAGTCGTAGGAACACTTGGAGGAGACGACACGATCCTTGTGATTTCTCAAGATAACAAGACCGCGCAGCAGTTGGCGCGCAGAATCGAAGGAATGCTGGCCTGATGACGGCGAAGTTGAAAACAGCGGTACTCGGCGCGACAGGATATGCCGGCTATGAGCTGACGCGGCTTTTGCTACGGCATGAGCGCTTGCAGAAACCCATGCTATTAAAGCGCGAGTCGGGCGGTGGGGGATCAGACTTAAGCGAGAGCTTTCCGGCCATGTGCGGCAATGGAGGCTATCCGCTTGAGCCGTTCTCGATTGAGAAGCTCAAGCACGCTGGAGTCGATTTGTTGTTTCTGGCGACTCCGCATGAGCTTTCACGCAGTCTGGTACCCGAGGTCATTCGCGCAGGCATTCGAGTGATCGATCTGAGCGGCGCCTGGCGGCTTCGCAGAGCGGAACATCGCAGCGTCTACGGATTTGACGATGCCGACGTGAAGGCCGCACACGAGACCGCGTCGAAAGCAGTGTATGGATTGCCCGAGTTGCATTCTTCAGAGATCGCAGACGCGGCACTGGTGGCCAATCCGGGTTGTTATGCGACATCCGTGATTCTGGCTCTGGCACCTCTGGTGGCCGCCGGCTTGATCGACCGCGATCGCGGGATTGTTTCAGATTCGAAGTCCGGAGTCTCCGGGGCGGGCAAGGATGCCACCACGCGTACGCATTTCGTTTCGGTTGCCGACAACTTGTCGGCGTATGGAGTATTCAAGCATCGGCACTTGGGCGAGATGGTCGAACAATTGAATTTGACTTCGGACGAGCTGACCTTCACCCCGCACCTGTTGCCGATTCCGCGTGGAATCCTGTCGACCATCTACGTGCATCTTTCGCGGCCCTCGACTCCCGCGCAGGTGGAGAAGTGCTACCGCGACAGTTACAAGGGAAAGCGTTGGGTGCGCGTGTTTTCGTCGCCGCAGCTGCCGGAAATTCAGTACTCGCTGCACAGCAACCACTGTGACATCGGGTTCTGCCTGGCGGACGATCGTCGGCGACTGGTGATCGTCTCTTGCGTGGACAACCTGCTCAAAGGTGCGGCCGGACAAGCTGTGCAGAACATGAACGTGATGTACGGCTGGAATGAGGCGGAGGGATTGCCGTGAAAGTTGTCGTGAAGATCGGCGGAGCAGCGCTCGACGACACCGCTGTGCTGAGCAAATGTGCGCACGCGGTGGTCGACTTGGCTGGCGATGGACATCAGGTCGCAGTCATTCATGGCGGTGGTGGTGAGTTGACGCGAACCATGCAGCGACTGGGGAAGAAGAGTGAGTTCATCAACGGCCTCCGCGTGACCGATGCGGAGACTCGCGACATGGCCTTGATGGTGCTGGCCGGAATGGTGAACAAGAAGCTCGTTTCGTCTATTTGTGCGGCCGGGAAACCTGCGATCGGGTTGTGCGGCGGAGACGGAGGAACGGTCCGGGCGCGCAAGAAGGAAAGCAACACTGGCGATCTGGGCTATGTCGGCGAGATCTGCGCTGTCGATCCGCGCTGGATTGAAGCAATCTGGAGTCAGGGTGGTATTCCGGTGATCTCGAGTCTCGCCGTCGGCGCGATGGGCGAGTACTACAACGTGAACGCCGATCAGATGGCGGCCGCGTGCGCCGTTGGCTGTCATGCCAGCGCTTTGATCTTTCTCACCGACGTCGCGGGCGTAAAGGATGCGGATGGTGTGGTGATCCCCTGGCTCGGGTTGAATCAGATATCAACTTTAGTGGCGACTTCGGTTGTGAACGGAGGCATGCTGCCAAAACTCGAAGCCTGCCGCCATGCGCTGAACAGAGGTGTGGGGCGTGTACGGATTCTGCCCGCGTCAGAGGCGGATGTTTTGCCGCAATTTTATTTTTCGAAGCTGCAACTGGGGACCGAAGTGAGGGTGGCGTAAAAGCAAGCGCAGTCGTGGGGACGAAAACGCAAGGGAGAGAAAAGGGATGAGGGGTCAAGTTGTCGAAAGAGTGCCGGCACTGCCGGCGCACGATGTCAGCAAGCCCGCAATGCGGGATTTGGTGTCGACGCGCGATTTGAGTGCGAGCGAAGTGCGCTCGGTGCTGGACCTGGCGGCTGTCGTGAAGGCGCGTCCGTCGGATTTTCGCCGCACGCTCGAAGGGAAGCAACTGGTGATGTTCTTCGAGAAGCCATCTCTGCGCACGCGCTTGACCTTTGAAGCCGGCATGTCGAGCCTCGGCGGCACCGCATTCTTCATGGACCAGACAGGTGGCCGGATTGATGCCCGCGAGAGCCTCCACGACATCGCGCACAACGTCGAGCGCTGGGTGGACGTGATGGTTCTGCGTACCTTCGCGCACTCGACCGTGGAAGATATGGCCGCGCACGCATCGATTCCAGTGATCAATGCGCTGAGCGATTTGGAGCATCCCTGCCAGGCGCTGGCGGACTATTCAGTGCTGCAGGAGCGTTTCGGAAATGTGAAAAACGTCACGCTGGCATATGTCGGAGATGGGAACAACGTCGCGCATTCGCTATTGCTCACTGGCGCGCTGCTGGGTTCGCGGGTGCGGGTTGCAACGCCGCGGGGTTACGAGCCGAATGCCGAGATCCTGAGTGCAGCACAGGAGATTGCACTGGAAACAGGCGCGAAACTTGAAGTTTTCACTGACCCCAGTCGTGCCGTTGCTGGAGTCGACGCTGTTTATACCGATGCCTGGGCAAGCATGGGGCAAGAGCACGAATCTGATACACGGGTTCCGCTGTTTCAGCCCTACCAGGTGAATGAGAAGTTGATGAGCAAGGCGGCTTCGCATGCGGTGTTCATGCACTGTTTGCCGGCGCATCGCGGGCAAGAGGTTACCGACGAGGTAATGGATGCTTCGCAGTCGGTGATCTTTGACCAGGCGGAAGGCCGTTTGCACGTACAGAAAGCGATTCTGATGTTGTTGCTCTGGGGCGGTGCGAGCCGGTTCCCGGTAAGGAGTGCTCATGCCTAAAAAGATTGTGCTCGCTTATTCCGGTGGACTAGATACTTCAATCATCATTCCGTGGCTGAAGGAGAACTACGACTACGACGTGATTGCCATGGTCGGGGATGTGGGCCAGGGCGATGACATTGAAGCGGTGGTCAAGAAAGCCTATGACACTGGCGCCAGCAAGGTGCTGGTCGAAGACCTGCGGGAAGAATTCCTGACTGGGTATGTGTTCCCGGCGCTCAAGGCTGGCGCGGTGTACGAACATAAATATTTGCTCGGAACATCTTTGGCTCGACCTGTGATTGCCAAACACCAGGTGGAAGTGGCGTTACGCGAAGGAGCAGACGCGGTCGCGCACGGATGCACCGGAAAAGGCAACGACCAAGTGCGATTCGAATTGACCTACCAGGCGCTGGCGCCGGAGTTGAAAGTCATTGCCCCCTGGCGCGAGTGGGATCTCAAGTCGCGCGAGGATTGTCTTGATTATGCGGAAGCGCACGGCATTCCGGTGGCGCAGAGCCGGGAGAAGATCCACAGCCGCGACCGCAATCTCTGGCACATCAGCCATGAGGGCGGGGAACTGGAAGACGCGGGAAACCCGCCTTTCCCTAGCACTTGGCAACTAACGAAGTCGCCGCAGGAAGCTCCGGATCGTGAGGAGCAAGTTGAGATCGGTTTCGAACATGGTGTGCCAGTTTCGGTTAACGGACTGCAAATGGATCCGGTCTCGCTCGTGGAATTACTGAACGAGATCGGCGGGCGAAACGGGATCGGACGAATTGATCTGGTGGAGAACCGCTTCGTCGGGATTAAGTCGCGCGGTTGTTACGAGACACCCGGTGGAACCCTGCTGCTTACCGCACATCGCGAACTCGAGGCGCTATGCCTCGACCGCGATTTGTTGCACTACAAGCAGCACGTGGGTCTGAAGTACGCGGAGCTTGTCTACTTTGGATTCTGGTTCACGCCTCTGCGCGAAGCATTGGACGCCTTCGTTGAGAGCACGCAGAAGAACCTGACCGGCACCGTTAACTTGTGGCTGTACAAAGGAAACAGCTCGGTGGTCAGCCGGAAATCCGAGTTTTCGCTCTACCGGACCGACCTCTCGTCGTTCACCATGGGCGATAGCTACGACCAGAAGGATGCTGCCGGTTTCATTCGGATTCTAGGCTTGCCTTCGCGATCGCGCGCCCAGCTGCGCCAGGAGGTGACGAAGTGAAGATGTGGTCCGGCCGCTTTCGGCAGCCACTTGATCCGGAGTTCGAGAGGTGGCAGCGATCGTTTCCTTTTGATCAATGCTTGCTTCCTTATGAACTAGAGGCGAGCCGAGCGCACGCGCATGCGCTCGAGCAGGTCGGAATACTCTCGTCAGAGGAGTTGTCGGACATCGAGCGCGGCCTGGTTGAAATTGGAAAAAAGGCGGAGTCTGTCCCGTCGTTCCTCGCCGATGACGAGGCGGAGGACGTTCACCATTTCGTTGAAAAACAACTGGTCGCGTTGATTGGCGACACCGGTTACAAACTCCATGGTGGGCGAAGCCGGAATGAACAGATCGCCACCGACCTGCGCCTTTACGTGCGGACAACGATCGACCAGATTCAGGGCTGCCTTGCCGACTGGCTGAGCGCACTCCTTGCGCGGGCTGAGAAAGCAGGAGACGCTGCGATGCCGGCGTACACGCATACCCAACCGGCCGAACCAGTGCTGGTTTCCCACTGGCTGTTGGCGTATGTCGAAATGTTCTTACGCGATTCGGAGCGGCTTACCGACTGTCGCGTGCGTTTGAATCTGTGCCCGCTTGGATCCGGAGCGGTAGCGGGCGCAACAGTCGCTTTGGATCGCGGCGCAATCGCGGCGGATCTTGGCTTTGATGCTTCGACGGCAAACAGTCTCGACGCCACCAGCGATCGCGACTTTGCTCTGGAGTTTGTGCAAGTCCTCTCGATCTTGGCGCTGCACCTGAGCCGTTGGGCGGAAGAGATGATTTTGTTTTCGACCCAGGAATACGGGTTCGTGTCGTTGCCCGAACCGTTCTCCACGGGCAGCAGCGCGATGCCGCAGAAGAAGAATGCGGACCTTCTGGAACTTGCCCGGGCAAAAGCGGCGCGTGTGTTGGGCGCCTCCACTACTTTGCTCGTTACGGTGAAGGGACTTCCGCTGGCTTACAGCAAAGACATGCAGGAAACGCAGGAGCCGGTATTCGATTCGGCGCGCACCGTCACCTCTCTCCTGCCGCTGGTTACAGGGTGGATGAAGCAAGTTGAGTTCGACTTCAGCCGCATGCAGCAAGTCGCCCAATCGGGCTTTATGAACGCCTGGGCTGCGGCGACGTATCTGGTGGAACGTGGAGTGCCGTCCCGTCTAGCCCACGAAGCTGTGGGCCATGCGGTGAAGTTAGCGATCGAGCGCGGCTGTGAATTGCAGGACCTGCCCCTCGCCGATTTGCGGTCGATTCACGCTGCTTTCGAAGAGAGTGTGTATCAAGCGCTAACCCTCGATGCTGTTTTGAAGATTCACAACGTGGAGGGTGGAACCGCGTCTGAACAAGTCAAACGGGCGCTGCAGCGTGCCGAACATCGCATCTCACTCTTGCGAGGTGACGTTCATGCACACGCGTGAAGCCTTGCTGCGCGATGCAACACAGATTCATGACCTGATTGCGAGCTATTCGGGCGATGGCACACTCCTGCCCCGAACGCTCCCTGAGATCTGTGAGAACATCCGCGACTTCGTGGTGGTTGAGAACGAAGATCGAATCGTGGGTTGCGGCGCGTTGCATCTCTACGGGCCGCATCTCGCTGAAGTACGCTCTATCGCAGTTGTTCCAGACGCGAAGGGGAACGGGGCGGGGCGTCGCCTGATCGATGCATTGCTCGAGCAGGCCTCCCGGCAGGAAGTGACGTGCGTGTGTCTTTTCACGCGCATCCCGGAGTTTTTCTCGCGCATGGGCTTTACGGTCGCCACACGGGAAGAAATTCCTGACAAACTCTACAAAGACTGCCATCGCTGTCCGCGGCAGAATAACTGCGATGAAGTCGCTATGGTGCGTGGGGAGTTGCCGCAGTTCGCCATTCTTCAACCGCCCGCGTCGCAGTTTGTGAAACTGCAGTGGTAGTGAGCCGAGGCACCTGAAGTCCACCGAATACTCAGCAGACACAGTTAAAGCCGCCATGTTGAAGCAACGACTGGTTGCGTCCTGGCGGCTCTTGGGGAAGCGCCCGTTCGGGCACCCGAATGTTCAGTTCGGGCAGGCGCAGAATAGCACGAAAGCCCTCACGAAAAGAATCGTTTAGAGAGAAAAATTGCGATACTCTTGAAGTGTCGTCGCATTTTGCGACGCGATCTATTTCAGCACACAACTTCCTCGCAAAGGCGTGTTGTCGGAAGAGCCGCCCACCAGGATCGCGAACTCTCCAGGCGCGGCGGCCCAGTCTTTTTTCTCAACGTCGTAATAAGAGAACGAGCGGCGATCGAGAGACACCTGGACGTGGCGCGTTTCACCCGGCTTGAGTAGCACCTTCGAGAAACCCTTCAATTCTTTGACAGGCCTGGGCACGCGCGCGTGAGCGTCGCCGACATAGACTTCCGCAACCTCCGCACCCTCACGTGAACCTGTGTTCGTGACATCAAAGCTCACCGCCACGGGAATCGAAAGGTCCGCCGACTGCGGCATAACGGACAAATTGCTGTACTTGAAAGTCGTGTACGAGAGTCCGTAGCCGAACGGGTACGCAGGCTTGGATCCGGTTTTGTCGTAATGACGGTATCCGACGAATACGCCCTCTGAATATTTCACTTTCTTGCTCTCGGGTGGATCGGCGTAGTAGCTGTGAGCCACGGCGCTGTCTTCAAGATTTCGATCGAAGGTTACGGGAAGTTTGCCGGACGGACTCACCTGGCCAAACAAAATATCGGCGAGCGCAGTTCCGGCTTCCTGTCCGGGATACCACGCCTCGAGCAGCGCGGGCGTGCGATCGATCCAAGCGGTCATATCGACCGCTCCACCGGATGTGATCACGACTACAGTTTTCTTGTTCGCAGCCAAAGCAGCTGCGATCAGTGCGTCCTGCGCGGGCGGTAAAGTGAATGTACGGTCTGATCCTTCACTTTCACTCGTTCCGTCAAAGCCAACCGCCACGACCACCACATCGGCGTGCGATGCCAGAGCCTTCACATCGGGCTTCACCACCGCAGAAAGATCCACGATTCCAAATCGAAGGTTGGGATCACCGAATGTGCGCCGGAGTTCGATGAGGATCTTGTGGGGGCCGGCAGATAGTTCGAGAGGCTGGTGATTGACCAGCGCCGTAGCGCGCAACCAGTTGTCGAGCACTAGCTTGTCGTCGATAAAGACGCGGTATGCTCCGTCCTCGCCCGGGCCTTGACCGAACACGTCGTACGTACCAGATGCTTTGGCGATATAGAAACCAGTCCAGCGCACCGAACGGAAACGCGACGGGATACTGTAAAACGACGGCCATTCGAAACCGAAATTCAAGTGTTCATCGACCACGGTTTCCGCTGGGCTTCCGCTGAGATTGTCTGTCATAAATCGTTCTGAGTTCAGACCGGGTTTGCCGCCTGAGATGGCGGTCGTAAGGCTGGTGGCATCCGCCATTTCCGAGGTCGTTGGAATTCCTGAAGAGTATGTGACCGTGACATCTTTGCCGGCGGAGTTGGCCAGTCCTTCGAGAAAACTCACCGTGTGAAACGGCGCGACGGCTGCGCTCCCGCCGCCGACCGGAGGAGTCGGGTAGGCATCAGGGCCGAAGATAGCGATGGTTTTGATGGCTGACATGTCGAGCGGCAAGAGGCCGTCATTCTTGAGAAGCACCATGCTGGAGCGGGCCGCTTCCAGGGCGACCGCCCGCCCCTTTACGTTGTATGCGGGAATGGAGGGGTCGGTCTGCTCGTGGTCGAGCCAGCCGAACTGAACCGTACGCCGAAGAATGCGGCGCACATGCTCGTCGATCGTGGCTTCGGTGACCTTTCCGCTCTTCACCGCAGGCAGCAGCGTTTCGCGGTTCATGTGGGCGCCGGCGGGCATCTCGATGTCGAGGCCGCCATTGACAGCCGCGACACCGTCATACGTAGAGTCCCAGTCCGACATGATGATGCCATCGAATCCCCACTGTTTTTTTGCGACCTCGTTGTTGAGGTATCCGTTCTGCGACATGTGCTCGCCATTCGTAAGATTGTACGAATCCATGATGGCGCACACATGACCTTCCTTCACCGTGGCTTCGAAAGTGGGCAGATAGATTTCGCGCATCGTGCGCTCATCAATCAGAGAATCGACGCTGTGCCGATCGTATTCCTGATTGTTTCCCATAAAATGCTTGATGGTTGCGCAGACACCTCTCGATTGCAGTCCCTTGACGTAAGCAATGGCAGTGCGACCTGCAAGAAATGGATCCTCGCCGAGATATTCGAAGTTGCGTGAGTCTCGCGGAGAGCGATAGATGTTGGCACCCGGTCCGAGAAGAATATGAACGCCCCTCGAGCGTGCATCCTCGCCCAGCACGGTTCCCACCCGTCCCACGAGTTCAGGATCCCACGTGGCCGCAAGTGCGATCCCGCCCGCCAGTGTGGTGGCTGGGCCGTCATTGCGCAGGCCGATCGGACCGTCCGACATTTTGATCGCAGGAAGTCCGAGGCGAGGAATGGCACGAATGTAGAAGTCTTGAAAACCGCCGATGTAGTCAATCTTCTCCTCGAGCGTCATCTTCTCAAGAATCGAGTCGACGCGTCTCTCAACTTCCGGTGAATCCGGCGCTGGGGCCTGTCCCACAACAAACCGCGACAGGAGTAGAAAGCAGATGACAACATGACATTTCCGCACGATGGCCTCTCTGGGATGAAGTCAGGAACTAAATGACACGCTGGCGCAATGAACGAGGGCATCCTACTCACTTCCAAACGAAAGTCGCAAGGGCACCAGGCGGCAACGAATAGCTAACGGAGTTTCCGTTGAAACGAACGCTGAAGGTGTTCTGAATGGTTGCAGAGTTGAGAACCAACACAACAATTGAGCCGTCGGGATTTTGAAACGCCACATCCTCGATGCTGCCTGCCCCGAAGGTGTTGGAATCGATCCGGTGCGCGCCAGGGGCCACAAACTTCGAAATGTGTCCGAGAATGTAGTACTCCACATTCAGATTTACGTTGGCTGGCGACAGGCTGTGATCGATCGTCACTACGCCGCGGCAGTTCGCGCAACTGCCATTCCTGGGGCCGGAGTCCTGGTCGAGTGCTAGGTTCCACAGGGAGATGCTGCGGGCCCAGTTGCGGGTCGCTCCGATTAGCAGATGCTGGGCGTTCCATACCAGATCGTTTGCGAAAGTCGTGCTGGTGATACCTGAGCATTCGGTAAACCAGATGTCCTTTGCGGGAGTGTCATCTTTGACGATTGTCTGGGCGCTGGGATCGCCCGCGTAGCAATGAAAGGAAGTTCCCGCCAGCAGCGGGGCGGCGCTGCTCTCCAGTAACGAAGTCGCATAGCTGGTGTTGTCCCAGTTGTGTTCGTATCCAAAGATCTTCACATCCGAGAGATTCGATTGCGCGAGAGCCGGCGATAAGAAGCTTGCGATGAAGCGCGCTTCGTCTTCTGGGGCAAGGTAAGTAGTCGGGTAGGCAGTCGTCGAATACAGGGGCTCATTCTGCGCTGAGAGTGCGTAGATAGGAATTCCTCCCTGCTCATACGCGTGTACGAACTTCACGAAGTATTGCGACATAGAAGAGTAGTACTGAGGATCGATGTTGCCGCCATTCATCGTGCCGGTTGTCTTCATCCACGCGGGCGGACTCCACGGAAGCGCGACCACCTTAGTTCCAGGGTTGATCGCCAGCGCCCGCTGCAGCAGGGGGATGATGTAGGCGTTGTCGTGAGCCACAGAGAAGTTGTTCAAATTCGTGTCGGTCTGGCCCGCGGGCATGTCGTCGTAGCTGTAGTTGCCGCTGGCCGAGAAATCGGTCGCACCCATCGGTTGTCGCAGAAAACTCAACCCGATGCCGTCTTCACGGCTAAACAACTGCTGCATGAGCGATGTCTGCTGCGTCGGATTCAGCTTGTTCCAGATCAGCCACGCGGAAGAATCGCTTAACGAAGCGCCGAAGCCGTCGATTTGCTGATACTGCTTTCCGGAATCCACCATGATGGAGAGGCCGGTCCCAGATTCGCCAGCCACGAACGTGATCGGGGTTTGCGCTTGGAGCAACTTTGTGCGGTCGCCTGTCGTTTCGAACACCTGAACAGTCGGCAGAACCGATGTCATCTGCGAATTCTCATTCGACGAAGGGCAACCCGCTAGGAAAATGGCTACGGTCACGGTTGCAACCATGCGGCTGACCTTTGGAGGATATGGGCGTTTCGTTCGGAACTCGCGGACTGGCTGAGACCATTCTGCGCCGCGTGCCGTGATCACGTTTCAGTCAACTCCACGCTAGGGTCGTTACGGAATCGGCCTCGAGACTCAGATTCGCCCAATTTGTGCCCAATCGCAGGATGACCGGGCGAGCTGCTCCCGAGTTTCCCAAAACTACGACCGTATCGCCGCCAGGATTCTGACAGCCGACATGGCTGAGCGTGGAGCTGTTGCAGGTGGTTCCGACACGCTTGGCGCCCCGGCGGATCGCTTTCGAAAAATGAGCAAATGCCCAGTATTGACCACTGCGGGTGATCTCTTTCGTTTGCGAGTGGATCGTGACCAATCCACCGCAGGGGAACGGTCCAATATTTGGTCGGCCCTTCTCATCCAGCGCGAGGTTCCAGCCTGTGATGGAGCCGCACCAGTTCTGCAACGCTTCGCTGAAGATTTTGGTCCACGAGACCCAATCGGTGAGATACGTTGGGCTGGTGTAGTCGGGACCGCCTTCTGTCCAATGCATGCTGACGTTGCTATGCGCGGCGTGTGCTTTCGACATCATGTCGACAGTCCCTGCGTACCCGTGCCACGCGACTGAATTGCAGTACTTCCGCACCTCAGGATCATCAAGCGAACAGATCACGCGTCCCCAAAGGTTATAGTTGTGATCCAGAAGCCAGATTTTTGTGGAGAGATCGGCGGCCTGCAGTGCCGGTCCGAGATGCTTCGAAATAAATTCGATCTCGTACTCCTGTCCCCAAAGACACGCCGGCATGCGGCCATCCTGATCGGTGTCGACCTCGTTCTGCGAAGTGACTGCCTGAATCTGTACGCCCTCGGCGGCATATGCCTGCAGAAACTTGACGAAATACTGAGCGTATGGGGGAAGACTCTTCTTCCGCATGGAACCACCGAGCATCGAGCTGTTTGCTTTCATCCAGCCCGGCGGACTCCATGGCGTGGAAAACAGAAACAGATCGGGATTCGCTTTTCGCGCCGCGCGCAACGCCGGCAGCAGATAGGGCTTGTCGTGATCGATTGAAAAGCGCTTCAACTCCGGATCGGGTTCGCCTTCATCGAAGCTATACATCTCGGTGGAGTAGTCGCTCGCGCCAATGCAGGTGCGACATACGTTCAGCCCAAGCTCTGAAGGATGGAACAGCTCATGAAGGAGTTTCTCGCGATCGTCCTCGTTCAATTGCTGGAACATATAGCAGGAAGCGTCGGTAAAAGCAGCCCCGAACCCGAGAATCTCCTGAAATTGTTGTTGAGGTTGAATTACGACCACGTCGCCCGGCGGCTGCGTATTCGAAACAGCCCAATTCAGGCGCGCACCGGCCCCGTGTTTGCGCTGCGCGCTTGTGACCCACGTTGCGATATCGCCGCGCGGGGACTGAGTTTCCGCGGGTTGCGACGACAGCGCGGGGAGTCGAGTGGTCGCTGCCAATCCTGCAGCGGATAGTCTCAGGAATTCTCTGCGCGTGCCTGACGTAAAACTCTCCTTGCAAACTGCGAGTCGACGATCAGAATCTCACGCGTGTCAAGCGGTCGTCGCGAGCACTAAATCTAAATCCTGATTTCGTGGTGACCTGGACGGCCCTGCGAACTCACTGAGACGGGCCGCAAACTAACGCTGTGAGCGCAAATGGTTTTGCGAATCACTCCCCCGCCGCCTTTCGTTAGATTGTTGTTTCAGTTACCCTTAGCGGTGCAAAGACCCACCTGCAACGCGGGATCTCGTCCATGTTGACGCGCACTTCTCACACATTCGGTAGGCTTTCACTCACACTTCATATGCGCAGTTTGAAGAAGGTTGTGCCGTGTCTGATTTGTCTTTCAGCGACGGGACTTTCGCAGTCGCCAGCACCAATGCCAACGCTGACCCACGCAGAGGAAGTGCGCCGACTCACTCCAGAAGAAGCGGCAAAGGGGTATCCCGTAAGAATCCGTGGCGTGATCACCATGGATGCCCCGGCACCAGACTTCTTCGTGCAGGATAAAACCGCTGGCATCTATGCGGAAGGAAGCGCGTACCCGCGCTATCCGCACGTGCTTGGCGAGGTTGTCGAGATCGAGGGCGTGACCGGGCCGGGAAAGTTCGCGCCCGTAATTCGCGAGCAGAAGTCGCGAGTTGTGGGGTACGGGACGCTCCCTGAGACCCGCTTATTTCCATTTGCCGAGATATCCGGCGGCCAACAAGATAGCCAATGGGTTCGGTTGCGCGGCATCGTACGCGCCGCATCCATTGACCGTGCATCGTGGCGCGAGGCCGCGCTCGCTCTGCGGATCGCGTCTGCGGGCGGTGAATTTGACGTGCGCGTTCCGATTTCCCGCGAGCAGGATTTCTCTTCCTGGATCGACAACGAAGTGCTGGTCGAAGGTGTATGCGGAAGCCTGTACAACGTGAATCGCCAACTCACTGGCATTCTGGTCTATGTGCCGCGTCTCAGCTTCATCAAGGTGGAAGCCGCTGCCCGTGAAGTGCCGCTATCGAGCTTGCTTCGATTCTCACCCGGGGAAGCGCCCCGCCACCGCGTTCGGGTTCGAGGAGTCGTGGAGTACCAGCAGTTCGGCAACGCGCTGTTTCTGCAGGACGAAGGCAAGGGCCTCCGAGTACTGACGAAACAAGTCACGCCGGTTGCGGCGGGCGACGTCGTCGACGTGCTCGGCTTCCCGGCGATGGGCGAGTCCGCACCTATTCTGGAAGACGCTGTTTTCCACCGCATGAGCCGCGTTGACGCTCCTAAGGCGGCGCCCTTAAACCTGGACCGGCCTTGGGAACAATTCGACGGTGCGCTGGTAACCACAGACGCACGCTTGCTGAATCGCACAGAGCAGCCCGACGGCCTGCGCTTGTTGTTACAGCGAGGGGAATTGATTTTCGACGCCACACTGCCATCCAGCACCGCAGTGCGGGTGATTCAGACGATCCCGGTGAACAGCGAAGTCCGCGTGACGGGGGTTTGCCTGGTTCGTAGCGGCGGACTCTGGCACATTCCGCAGTCGTTTCGAATGCTGCTTCGTTCTGAACAGGACATTGTCGTTCTCCGCGAGCCTTCGTGGTGGAATCTGCGACACACGCTATGGTTGCTCGGGATCACCGCGGTGATCTTGCTGATTGCGTTGGTCTGGACCTTCGTCCTCCGGCGTCGCATTCGTGAGCAGATGGAAGTGATTCGGCAGAAACTCCGAACCAGCGCGGTGCTCGAGGAAAGGAACCGCATTGCCCGCGAATTGCACGACACGCTCGAGCAAGAACTGGCCGGAATCACTCTGCAACTGGACCTTGCGGTCGACAGTTTCCAAGGCGCACCGCGCATCGCCGAGCAGGCCGTCGAAACAGCTCGCAACATGAGCCGCCACAGCATGGTCGAAGCGCGGCGATCCGTGTGGGATTTGCGTTGCCACCTGCTCGAGACGGGAGACCTGGTGTCGGCTCTTCGCCAGATCGTAGCGCCGCTGGCGCCTCACGATGGTCGCATTGAGGTGAGTGTCGACGGCGAAACCGTTCGCCTTCCCACCGCGATGGAAATGAACCTGCTACGCATCGGCCAAGAGGCCGTCGGAAACGCTGTAAAGCACGGCGGTGCGCGCATCGTCCGAGTCGAATTGCGTTATACGGAAGCGTTAGTCGGGTTGACAGTCACCGACGATGGCAAAGGTTTCGACGCCGCCCAACCATCGCGCACCGGGCACTTTGGAGTTTTGGACATGCGCGAGCGCGCACAGTCGATGGGCAGTGAACTGAAGATCACCAGCGAACCGCACCTCGGAACCAGCATCTCGGTCGAGGTTCGCATCGATCCAGGATGGATTCTTGACGCAGAGCACAAAGCCGATACGCATTATCGTCGTTGACGATCACTTCATGGTGCGGATGGGATTGAGCGCATCGCTCAATGCCGAACCCGACATGGAAGTGGTCGCCGAAGTGGGCAATGGCCAGGCGGCGCTTGACGCTTACACCCAGCATCGTCCGAATCTGGTTCTCATGGACGTGCGTTTGCCCGGCATGAGCGGTGCCGAAGCCACTGCTGCGATCCTGCACTCGTTCCCTGATGCGCATGTGCTTATGCTCTCTACGCACTCGGGCGAGGAAGAGATCTACCGCGCCATGCAGGCCGGCGCCCGCGGCTACATCCTGAAAAGTGTTTTGCGGGAGGATCTGCTGCGCGCGATCCGTGACGTTCATGCGGGCAAGAGACATCTTGGCCCGATCGTTGCGTCCCATCTGGCGGAGCGCGTTTCCCACAAATCCCTGACCGCCAGGGAACTGGAAGTCCTCCGCATGGTGGCCAAGGGTTGGGGCAACAAGGAAATTGCCGGCGCACTACACATCGCGGAGATCACCGTAAAGCTGCACGTAAGCCACGTCCTCGAGAAACTCAACGTGCGGGATCGCACCGAAGCGGCGACGGCGGCCGTGCAACGCGGGATCATCTCGCTCGATTGAGCGAAACGAATTCGCAGCGAGGTCGTGGCGCGCCTTGACGGAGCAAGGGGAAGTCCTTTCGAAAATCGGGACTTGCGCCCCACCTCGTCGCTAACCGGCACGCTGGGATTGAGACGCCCTGTTTACCTATACGAAAGTATTAGAAGACCACTGAGCCATTGCATGACAGACATCGGCGCTTATTCCTCATAGAATTCGCCGTTCCGTGGACTAGTATTTTTACGTTATTGTTCAGAGGAACAGCTGGTGGTCCGAGCGTGGGGCTCGGATCACAAATTGAATCCGACAGGGTGGGTGAGGCAGAACTGACCTTCAGGCAAGATCACAATCGAAGTTGGAGTCTTTTGGGGAGACGTGCCATGCAGAGTGCGCGCCGTTCGGGAATGAAGTGTTTCGTCGGATGCTTGCTTGTGATGTTGTCCGCGTTCGCGGTCGCCCAATCGGACCGCGGCACAATCGCAGGCTCGGTCGTGGATTCAACGGGCGCCGCGATCAAGGACGCAACCGTCACCCTGCGGGGCGTTGATACAGGAGCGGCCTACACAACGAAATCGACCGGAGATGGTGTCTATCGCATTTCCGACGTGCACATCGGCAAGTACGACGTGACAGTCGAGGCTCCTGGCTTCAAGAGCTCCGTGCAGACCGGCGTCCAAATACAGATCAACACCACCGCCGCCCTGAATGTGACATTGCAACCGGGAAGCGTGAATG
>DASRDJ010000123.1:0-39138 GCA_035652655.1 Terriglobales bacterium | reverse complement strand
GAAGATCGACCCCAGGGACTACGCGGAAATCCGCAAGCACGGCGAGGAGACTTATCCGCACGAATGCTGTGGCGTTCTGTTGGGCCAGATGGACGGAGATGTCCGCACTGTCACTTCGACGGCACGCTGCGGTAACACGCGCACGGACTCGCCGCAGAACCGCTACCACATCGATCCCAAGGAGTTGGTTCGCATCCAGCGCGAGGCGAGAGGGCGCGAGGAAGATATTGTCGGGTTTTATCATTCGCATCCGGATCATCCGGCGCAGTGGTCGAAGACTGATCTTGAGGAAGCGCACTGGATTGGGTGCTCATACGTGATCACGCGGGTGGCGGAGGGGAAGGCCGATGTCACGAATTCGTTCGAGTTGACTGGCAGCGACGAGGCCGACAAAGCGTTTCGCGACGAGAAGGTCGAGGTGGGCTGAGTTGGGTCGACGTACCCGCGTCTTCAGATGAGATTCGGCCGATGTGTAAAGAATCGCGGAGCGATTCCTGAAAATAGCCTGGCGCTTTAGCGCGGGATTCCTGGACGAGCGAGCGCGTCCCGGTAAGGACGCCTGAAAGAGTCTGCAGGCATTTCAGCAGTGCCCACGGCACGGGTCAAAGATGCGTCATTTACCCGCCACTGAAGTGGTGGGCTACTCTCGGGTAAACTGTCCGCGAGAGTGCCGGCACTTGAATGTTCTCCAATTTAAGGTGCTTTTAACGCAGGGACCCTTTGAAAAACCTGGTTTGCGGCGCCCCTCTGCTAAAATCTCGGGCGTTGACGGAGGGTCCTCGTGCGCCGACTGGCTTCTAGCCTTCTTCTTTGTCCTGCCATTGTTCTCTTAATAGCCGCTCTTCCCGCCCAAGCTGCCAATCCCCCCGAATTGAAGGGCGCCTTCCGCCAGCCGCAGAAAAATGGATGGACCTACGTGCACCTTGAGGGCTCGCCGCGCGAGGTCGGATTTCAGAATGGCTACCTGCTCGCTCCGGAAATCCAGGACTTTTTGAACGTCGTCATGCTCGAGAGCCAGCACGACTACAAGAAGGACTGGTTCTTCTTCCGCGAAGCTGCGGAGAAAATGATGTGGCCGCATATCGAGCCGGAGTACCGAGAAGAGTTGCAGGGCATTGCGGACGGTGCGACCGCGCACGGCGTCAAGATTGATGTCTGGGATGTCGTCGGCATCAACGCCTCGACGGAATGGGGTTACTTCAACAAGGAGTACGACAAGCAGCACGGCATCAAGTCGGCGCAGTTGTCAGTGCCCGAGCACTGCAGCGCTTTCGTAGCGACCGGAAGCTTCACCAAAGACGGCAAGGTGGTGATCGCGCATAACAACTGGTCGACTTATTTGGAAGGCGAACGCTGGACGATCATCTTCGACATCGCTCCAACCAAGGGCTACCGCATGCTCATGGACGGCTTGCCGGGCGTCATTCACAGCGGCGATGATTTCGTCATTAACACCGGAGGAATGGCGATCACCGAAACGACCATCAGCCACTTCAATGGGTTCGATACGAACGGTGTTCCTGAATTCGTGCGTGCCCGCAAGGCGGCACAGTACTCGACGTCGATCGACGACTTTGCCCGCATCATGAAAGAAGGCAACAACGGCGGCTACGCCAACAGCTGGTTGCTCGCCGACAGCCACACGAACGAGATCGGCCGCCTGGAACTCGGGCTGAAGAACGTGACGCTCGAACGAACGAAGGACGGCTATTTCGTCGGCTCGAACTTCCCCATCAGCGAAAAACTAATCCGCGAAGAGACCGATTTCGACTCGAAGGATGCCGGTCAGAGCTGTCTTGCGCGACACGTGCGCTGGGAGCAGCTGATGGCCGAGAACAAAGGCAAAATTGACGTGGCCGCGGCGCAACGCTTCCTCGCCGACCACTACGACACAATCGAGAGGAAAGAAGACGCCAACGAGCGCACGCTGGATGGTCACATCGATCTTTCACCGCGCGGCTCCAGCGGATGGGTGGGTCCGTATGGCACGGCCGGTGCCGTCCAGAACAAGGCGGCCGACGCGGCTATGATCAAGACGATGACCTTCACTGCTGCAGCGGGGCACGCCTGCGGCAAAAACTTCAAAGCCTCCGAACACCTCGCCGCGCATCCCGACTACGACTGGCAGAAGGCTCTGCAGCGGGATATGGATGCGTATCCGTGGACCAGTTTCAGCACGGCGAAGTAGTCTCGAACAAAACCTACACCTTGGCGCAAAGCGCGCTGGGACGGGCATCCTAGGAAGCCGGCAGCGCACTGGCTCAAGCGCGTTCGTGGCGGATGACGTTGAATCCTTCATCCTCAGATGGAACTTCAAAGTACGCGTTAATGGCGTCAAAGTCTGCATCCGTGGTCCACTTAGCTTCAGCAGGAAGACTCTTACGTCGCTCACGAAGCTGACTCTTGCATAACGAGTCCGACACGTCGACAAAGTGCAATTCATGGTCAACCATCGCGTGATTGATCAGCTCGCGAAACCAGGTCCGCTGGTTCTTGGTGTTTGCTGCGAAGTCGAGCACGACCGGGAGCCCCTTCGACAAAAGTGCACAAATATGAGGCCTTAGCGCGTCCTTGAGTCGTGCATAGCACTTAACGAATGTTGGAATGTCCGTGATTTCGCCCGGATACAACGCCTCGAGGAAATCGTCCTGCACCAGGAGGACCGCGTGTTCCTGGGTGGCTAACTTTTTTGCGAGAGTCGACTTGCCTGCGGCCACCTTTCCGCAAAAGAAAATCAGCTTTGTTGGGGCGCTCATGTGGTCTTCAATATATCGGGCTCGTCCGTAATTGAGAAAATCAGCTTGAGCGCTCGGGTAGGTGGGACACACGTCCGAAACCGTCCAAGCGAAGCGCATTTATTCCGCTAGAGTCAAGAGATACTGCTTGTGGCCCCACAAGTTGCGCAGCCTTTCGATTGCCGTCAAACCAACATCTTGCAGGAACTTAAATGCTACGAAACGCTTATCGCGCAGCAGCACTCGCTCTCTTCCTTGCTACAGCCATTCTTGTAACTTCCGCCTTCCGAGCGACTCCAGAGACCCCACTCACCGACGACATGGACCGCTCCATCAATCCTGGCGACGACTTCTACCGCTACGCCAACGGCGGATGGCTGAAGACTGCGAGCATTCCGGCCGGTCAGGCGACCTTCGACACGCGAGCAATCCTGGCCGCGAGAACCAGCCAGCAGGTGCGTTCGCTGATTCAGGATGCGGTGTCAGCGCAATCTGCCAAGGGGAGCACCGCACAGAAAGCCGGCGACTACTACGCGAGCTTCATGGACCAGGACGCGATCGAAGCCAAAGGTATGAAAGTGCTCGCGAGCGAGACGGCGGCGATTAACGCGATCACGGATAAGGCGTCGCTCTCCGCCTACCTCGGCGGGACCTTGAACAGCCAGGTTGATGGACTGACCGCCAACGGAGATCACGTTTTCGAGGTGTGGATCAACCAGGGCTTTGAAGATTCGGAGCACAACCTTCCCCACTTGTGGCAGGGCGGTGTAGGACTACCGGACCGCGACGACTACCTCGACGCGTCGCCGAAGAAGTCGGAGGCTCGCAAACAGTATCAGGCGCACATCGCATCAATGCTGAAGCTGGCGGGTGTTGCGGATTCCGAGACCCGGGCTGCGCGCGTCTTAGCCCTTGAGACACAGATTGCTCGGGCCTTCGCTCCGGACGAAGAAGCTGCGGACGTCAATAAGCAAAACAATCCCTGGAAGCGCGGTGATTTCGGCGTAAAGGCGCCCGGTATGGACTGGGATGCGTACTTCAAGTCGGCCGGGCTTGCCGGGCAGGCGAATTTTCTTGTCTGGCAGCCGTCGGCCATGACAGGCGTCTCGTCTTTAGTGGCTCACGAAAGCCTCGACGCTTGGAAGGACTATCTCGAATTTCACCTGATCGAACACTATGCTCTTGTCTTGCCGAAAGCCGTGGCCGCGGAGCATTTTGCCTTCTTCGGCAAGATTCTTTCAGGTGCACAGGAAATGCCGAGTCGGGATTCACTGGCCATCGCCGCCACTAATGGCGCGCTGGGCCAGGCGGTCGGCCAGCTTTACACGCAAAAATATTTCCCACCAGAAGCCAAGGCGAAGGCCGAAGGAATGGCCGCGGACTTGATCAGTGCTTTTCGCGGACGCATTTCAAATCTCACCTGGATGTCCCCACCTACGAAAGAGAAGGCCCTCGCCAAGCTGGCGGCGTTCAAGATCTTCGTCGGCTATCCCAACACGTGGATCGACTACTCCACGCTCGACGTCATACGCGGCGATGCATTCGGAAATATGCGGCGGGCGGAAGCATTCAATCGTGCGCGCAACCTTGCCAGGCTGAAGGAACCGGTAGATCCGATCGACTGGCCGCTCAACCCGCAAGCGCCCGGAGCTGTGATCATGTTCAGCCCAAATGCCGAATTCTTCTCGGCGGGGATCCTGCAGCCGCCTTATTTCGACGCGCAGGGCGACACCGCCTCCAACTACGGCTCGGCAGGTGCGGGCATGGCCCACGAAATCAGCCACAGCTTCGATGAACTCGGAAATATCTATGACGCGCAGGGGCGTCTCGGAGCCTGGTGGACCGATAAGGATCGTGACGCGTACCACGCGCTGGGCGCAAAGCTGGCAGAGCAGATGGACTCTTACTGTCCGCTGGCGGATGGATGCGTGAAGGGCAAGCAGGTGTTGAATGAAAGCATTTCGGATCTGGCGGGATTGGTTGTTGCGCACGACGCCTACATCCTGTCGCTCAAAGGGAAGCCTGATGTCGTAATCGACGGCCTGACCGGCGAGCAGCGCTTCTTCCTGGCATTCGCCCAGCGTTGGCGCAGGCTGCAGAGCGAAGCCGCCTTGCGCAAACAGATCGCCACCGACACGCATCTTCCGCCGGCGCCCCGCAGCGATAGCGTCCGCAACGTCGACCCGTGGTACGAAACATTCAAGGTTCAGCCGGGAGCCAAGCTCTACCTGAAGCCCGAGGACCGCGCCAAAATCTGGTGAGTTTGGACGGTCTCGGGCAGACACCAGACTGCGCCCGATGAGGATCCACCTTTTGGGCAAAGTACGCGCAAAGATGGGAACACCCGCGCTCAGTTATAGGCTGTCCTGAATCTTCCCTCCGCGTTGTGGCATCATTACTGCATGGCTAAGATCCACATTCCAACTCCTTTACGGCAATATGCTGGGAAACAGGCGGCGGTGGAGGTGAAGGCGGGGTCGATCGCGGACGCGCTTTCGGGCCTCATCTCGCAGCATCCCGACTTGCGCCGGCACCTTTACACTGACGACGGCAAGCTAAGAGCGTTCGTCAACGTCTACCTGAATGACGAGGACGTTCGCTACCTGCAGAAAGAAGCGACTGCGGTTAAAGACGGTGATACCATTTCTATAGTGCCTTCGATCGCCGGAGGCCGGTAACCGATGTTTTTTGAGCCGACAACGCGAATGCCACGCCGCAGCGCCTGCTGCTGTTGTCCGCCCTGTTGTTGTCGCTAGCGACCGTTCAGCCGTTTCCAAGCATTGAAATTTCCACAAGAGGTTGTGATGGCTACCACATTTGAAGTCAAACCCGAGACCGCAACGCTCAACAATGAAGAGATCCTGCGCTATTCGCGCCACCTGATCATGCCCGAGGTGGGCATGGAAGGTCAGCAGAAGTTGAAGGCGGCGCGCGTGCTGTGTATCGGAGCAGGCGGGTTGGGATCGCCGCTGGCGCTTTATCTGGCGGCGGCCGGCGTCGGAACGCTGGGCATCGTCGACTTCGACGTGGTGGACTTCACGAACTTGCAGCGGCAGATTATCCATTCGACTGCGGACGTGGGGCGGAAGAAACTCGACTCGGCCGCGGAGAAATTGAAAGCTATCAATCCGTTCGTCAATGTGAAGAAGTTCGAGACGCGGTTATCGAGCGAAAACGCTCTGGAGTTGTTTCGCGAATTCGACATTGTTGCCGATGGGACGGACAACTTCCCGACTCGCTATCTGGTTAATGACGCCTGCGTGCTTACGGGCAAGCCGAACGTCTACGGGTCCATCTTTCGCTTCGAAGGCCAGGCCAGCGTGTTCGCGACCGAAGAAGGGCCGTGCTACCGCTGCTTATATCCCGAGCCCCCACCGCCGGGACTCGTTCCGTCATGCGCGGAGGGCGGAGTGCTCGGCATTTTGCCCGGCCTGGTTGGCGTGATGCAGGCGACGGAAGTCATCAAGCTGATTCTGGGCGCGGGCGAGCCTCTAATCGGCCGGTTGCTGCTGATCGATGCTCTGGGCATGAAGTTCCGCGAACTCAAGTTGCGCAAGAATCCCGACTGTCCTGCGTGCGGCAAGCATCCCACGATCACCAAGCTCATCGACTACAATGAATTCTGCGGAATCCGCGGAGAGGAAAAGCCAGTGGAGACGGGAATTCCCGAGATGCAAGTCGAAGAGCTGAAACGCCGGCTGGATGCGGGCGATGATCTTTTTGTGCTGGACGTGCGCGAGCCGCATGAATACCAGATCTGTAATATTGGCGGACACCTGATTCCGCTGGGCGATCTGCCGAAGCGAGTGAACGAACTCGACTCGAGCCGCGAGATCGTAGCGCACTGCCGCTCCGGCGTGCGCAGCGCCAAGGCGGTGGGCTTCCTGCAGCAGGCCGGGTTCAAGAAAGTGCACAACCTGGCGGGTGGGATCTTGGCGTGGGCCGATCGGGTGGATCCGAAGATGCCGAAGTATTGAAGAAGCCGCGACACTCACTGAGAAATGGTTGATTTCGGGGAAGCGACTTTCGCTTCCCTGATTTATTTGTCGCCGGAAACTCTCCATTGGGATAACCCTCGCGCAGTGATCAAGGCACTTGAATTTCCCTCCAATCTAGGCATAATTCCGCTTCATTGACGTATCGCCGTGCCACGCCGCCACTTCGGAGTGTCTATGTCTAAGTTAGCCCGCTTGTTAAGTTTCTCCCTTCTTTGCACATGTTTACTTAGCCCATGTTCCGCCCATGCTCAGCAGACTTCGGCGCCAAACTCTGACGCGACTTATAAACAGTTAAAGAACATCACTCTGAGTGAGGCAGTCGAGGTCAAGGATCTAACCTTGAAACGCGACGCAGGTTCGTTTCATCTGCTCTCGGGAACGGTTTGTTTTCTGGCTCCGGTAGCAGGGAAAATAACGGGTGCGCTGTTCGTCGGGGATGGAAGGTTCACTATCGAGCCGCCCCTCGCAACGGAGCGTGCCAGCCTGAAACTTCTCACCAAGGACTCGGAGTTTGTGGAGAACTTCCAGCAGATGGTGGTGCGCTTCACCGACGGCACCTATGATGAAATCAAGAAGAACTCCGGCTCCTCGACTCATCCGTGCGATGGCGGCTTGTTGCAGGACAACTTGCAGACGGTGCGGAAGCGGTTGCGCTACAACCTGAGCGCTCGCATTCTGCAAGATGTGCTCAGCCCTCCGGACGCAGGACTCTTTGTAGCCTTTGTTCACGGCAAACATTACAGCGACAAAATGGTCTTTGCCATCGATCCGCACGGAGCGCCTCCGTTTGCTGAGGAAATCTACCGGGATTTTGCTTATGCGCTGCCACTGGCTCCTGAAGAAGTCGAATTGATGACGTATGAGGACAACAAGCACGGCTACTGGTCTGCATTTCACTTGGGTCCTGAATACACGTCGGGCTTGGCGACTGGAGCGCAGAAAAATGGCTTTTATCAGATTCAGCATCAGGAACTGGAGGCTAGCATCGAGAAAAATGGATTCCTGAGTGGAAAGGCAACTACCTCGCTGATCTCAAATGTCGATGGCTTGCGCGTGATTCCGTTCGCTCTTTTTCAGAAGTTGAGAGTGCAAACCGTGACGGCCGCGGATGGCTCTCCGCTCTCCTTCATCCAGGAAGACAAGAACGAGGACTACCAATTCTCAGTGATCCTGCCGAAGCCACTGGCTCTGGGCGAGAAGTACACCGTGATTACAGGATATGGCGGGAAAGAAGCGGTGATTCGAACCGGCGGAGACAACTACTATCCCATCGCCCGCGACAACTGGTATCCGAATAACGCGACGGGCGGCCTCGGTGAATACACCAGCTACGACATGACATTCCACATCCCCAAAGGATTGAAGATGGCAGCCACCGGCAACCTGGTTCGGGAGAGCAACGAAGGTGGCGAGAACGTGAGCGTCTGGAAAAGTGCAGGGCCGCAAACGGTCGCCGGATTCAACTTCGGGCGCTTCCGAGTGCAGGAGGCCAAGCTCACGAAGCCGGAATATCTGGTGCAGTCTCTGGCAAACGAAAATCCGCCCGACTGGGTAACGGGTCTGCAGCATGTCGCCAACGACGACATGCCCTCGCAGGGGTCGCATATAACCGGGGTTGCGCTCGGCACGATGGGCACGACGGGCCTCATCAAGAAAGCGCTGGCGGAAGGACAACTGGCTGTCGAAATGTACAGCGATTTCTTCGGACCTTCGTCGTTCAAAGGCGTGGCT
Source organism: Terriglobales bacterium (assembly GCA_035652655.1). Taxonomy (GTDB): domain Bacteria; phylum Acidobacteriota; class Terriglobia; order Terriglobales; family Acidobacteriaceae; genus Gp1-AA133. The sequence continues at coordinate 30,674 of DASRDJ010000123.1, read as the reverse complement.
ATCACGCGGCAGACCAGTTGCAACTACGGACAGTCGTGGCCGCAGCTGGTATGGATTCCGATGTGCTACTTCTTCGACACCACTGTGCGCCACCAGCTAGGGATGGATTTCGGCGATCGCGGGTATTGGAAGATTGTCACACCGCACGAAGTTGCGCATCAGTGGTGGGGACACACGGTTGGCTTCAGCTCATACCGCGATCAATGGATGAGCGAAGGCTTTGCCGAAATGTCCGCTTCCATCTACCTGCAGGTGATCGAACACAACCAAGGGAAATTTCTGAGCTTCTGGAAGGATGAGCACGAACTGCTGACCGAACGTGACGAGTTCGGATTTCGAGGGGTCGATGCAGGCCCGGTAACCATGGGCTACCGGATGAACAACACGCGCACTGGGGACCTGGCGCGACGCCTGATTTATCCCAAGGGTGCTTACATCCTTCACATGTTGCGCATGATGATGGCCGACAATCGAACCGGGGATCAGAACTTCAAGGAGATGATGCGCGACTTTGTGAAAACATACTCCGGGCAGCCAGCGACTACGGAAGATTTCAAAGCCATGGTCGAGAAGCACATGACACCGGACATGAAAGCGGCGGGTGACGGCACCATGGGCTGGTTCTTCGATGAATACGTCTATGGCACTGCCCTGCCCAGCTACAAGGTGGACTCTTCCTTCGATACGAATGCTGAAGGTGACGTGGTGATGAACCTGAAGCTTACGCAGTCCAATGTGGACGACCATTTCCGCATGATCGTGCCGGTATACCTGGAGTTTGCGGACAACCGGGTCGTGCGCCTCGGACGAGTCCGGATAGCTGGCAACAATACAGTCGATCAGAAAGTGCCATTGAAAGGGTTAAAAGAGAAGCCGCGCCGGCTCCTGATCAATTACATGGCAGATGTGCTGGCCGCCAACTAAGAGAATGTGTCAGAAAGCGGGGGAGCCATCATGGCTCCCCTTGATTGCACCTTTCAGAAGGATTACCGCGTTGCTTCCGCTTTTGCCGCTTCCTCTCCCACCGCGATCGCGAATTTCTTTCCGCTCAGGCGCACTTCGCTCAGCGACTTGGAGCCGTCTCCGTTCTTCTTTACGACGGCCGCGTCACTTGACGAGGGTGCTTCGAGGTTCACGATCTGGGCCGGAACTTTCGCGATCACCTTCTTGCCTTGGGTGATGCTCAGTTCAACGCTGGGACCGGTGCCTTCCCACTGTACTTTGTAATCGCCTGCGGGCAGCTTAGTGCCAGCGACCATCACCGGCTCTTGTACGGAGAGAGATCCCTTGTTCGCTGCGAATGCGCTGGTGGCCAGCAGCAGGGCCAGCCCCAGAAATAAACTCTTCGAAGTCTTCATACTCATTCCCTTTCTCTTTTCCCGACTCTTCCTCGGGCATCGGTTCTGGGCGGCCTGACTGGATTCCAGGCGCAGGAAGACTCTTGTGTTTTCCCATCGCTGGCATACAATGCTGCCGTCGGGGTTCACGACAAAGCGCGCGATCGCGAGATCTGTGCTCTTGCTGGGGGGGATTGTTCTCATCTGGCCGCCAAACCTTGTTGAGTCAGTCCCCTGAACCCCGTAGCTGTTTCTTACCTGGTGAACGCGACTGGTTTCCTCACCCGTTCCCAAGCCTTGTCTCAGATACGTCCGATCCCCACTGAAAGTTCATTTTGGATTTCAATCAGGATCACAGCGTTGGACGACCCGGCACGCGCGTGGTTAGCAATGGATTCCGTTCCACATGGAACGAGTGTTTATGTCTAGATGTTTGAAGCGACAGAGATTGACACTCACAAAGTAACTGCGGAGCGCGCGCACGTTATGCTGCGAAGGTAACAATCCTTGTGCGAAATGGATTGACATTCGCTTACTAAGTCGAGCTGTCGTTCGCCTATGCGATCTTCAACACGACTTTGCCGAAATTCTTGCGCGCCATCAGCAGTTCGTATCCCTTCGCTGCCTCATTGGCGGCGACGACATGGCCAATGACCGGTTGCAGTTTGTCTTCGGCGATCCATTGCGACAGGTGCTTCCACGCCTGTTCCATCAAATCGTGCTTGCTCGACAAATAGGTCAACCAGAGACCCTGAACGCTCGCGGCTTTTGCGTAGAGCGCGCGCAGATCGAGTTGCGGCTGCTTGCCGGTGGCCGTCCCGTACTGAATCACCTTGCCGAAATCGCGCAGGCAGCGGATGCTTTTTGCAGTGTGCTCGCCGCCGAGCATTTCAAAAGCGGCGTCGACGCCTTCGCCGCCGGTCATCTCTTTGATGGCTTCTTCGTAGTCGCGCTCTTTGTAGTTGATCGCGTTCTGCAATCCGAGATCTTTGACGCGCGCCAGCTTATCGTCAGTCGAAGAAGTTCCGTACATCTCGGCGCCGAGTATCTTGCCAATCTGAACGGCGGCCGTCCCAACACCGCCGGCCACTGCATGGATCAGTACGCGATTGCCGCGCGCCTGGCCCGTCAGGAAACCGGCTTCCCAATAGGCAAAGTAGGCGGTGAAGTAGTTCACCGGGAAGGCTGCTGCCTGCTCGGGGCTCCATCCGGCGGGCACCGGCCAGAGCAGATCAGGACGTGCGCTGGTTTTTTCGGCGAAGGCCGCCCATTGCGTATAGCCCATGACGCGGCGTCCGGTCGACTCTTCGATACCGGTAAACTCGCGGCCGGCGACTAACGGAGGCTTGGGCGTTCCGGGATATCCGCCTTGCGCGGTCATCAGATCGGCGAAGTTTAGTCCGCCTGCCTGCACTCGAACCAGCGCCTGCCCAGCGCTCATTACCGGTTCCGGAACTTCACGAAGCTCGAGTACTTCGGGCCCACCTAAACGCGTGATGACAATGGCCTTCATACCTAAAAGTGTATCAGGACGAACGCTGCTCGATCATCTGGCCAGCATGCCTCGAGGTCCTGAGAACGCGCCATTCATGGGCTTTTGGCACTGTTTCGGGTTTTGAGAAAGGTATATACTGCGTTCGTTATAGCTGTTGGCTCAGCTGTCGGTTCGACGGCGGGGTCTGCGGAGCACCGATTTATCCCTCATTCATCGCTCCGCTTTTAGATCGTTGGCCTCGGGGCGTAAAGGGGCTGACGCGGGATGTGCGTTCTTCGCCGTATCTGGCCGGGCCGCCGTCTCGGGGAGGTCCATACTCGTGGACTTGGTACTGGTAAGGGTTTTATTTGTTCTTATTGTTGCAATAGCCTGTTATTTCATTCAGCCCTTCGGTCGCAGCGCTACTTTTGATGCCGTCCTCGGCGCTGTCATCGGGCTCGCGGTCATCGTGTTCGAGTGGCGGTTGCGGCTGGTCAGCCTCAAGCGGCTGATCGGAGCAGCAATCGGCAGCATTCTCGGAATCATCGGTGCCTACCTGTTCGCGCTGGTCATTCGCACCAGCATTCCAGAAGGCCATACCCAAAGCTTCCTGCAGATCATGGTGATGCTGCTGATGGCCTACGTCGGCCTGATCGTCGGCGCCAATAAGGGCGATCTGCTGAACCTGGCGGCGCTGGGTGGCATCTTCGGCGGCGAGAAGCAGTCGAAGAAGAGCTACAAGATTCTGGATACCAGCGTCATCATCGACGGTCGCATTGCCGACATTGCCGAAACCGGCTTCCTCGACGGCGTCATCGTCATCCCGCAGTTTGTCTTGCGCGAGCTGCAACTGGTGGCCGACTCGGCCGACTCGCTCAAGCGGAATCGCGGCCGGCGGGGACTCGACATCCTGCAGCGCCTGCAGAAGGTCGCGTCGCTTAACATCCAGATCGTGGAAGACGACTTTCCCAGCGTGCGGGAGGTTGACCTGAAGCTGATCGAGCTGGCCAAGGTCTACGAGGGCAAGATCATCACCAATGACTTCAACCTGAACAAGGTTGCGCAGCTGCAGGGAGTGGCCGTGCTGAACATCAACGAGCTGGCGAACTCCCTGAAGCCGATCGTTTTGCCCGGCGAGACCATGCGTGTCTTCATCCTTAAAGAAGGAAAAGAATACAACCAGGGCGTCGCCTATTTGGATGACGGCACGATGGTGGTCGTGGACAACGCGCGCAAGATGATCGGCAAGACGATCGATATCTCGGTAACGTCGGTATTGCAGACCACGGCCGGGAAGATGATCTTCGGGAAGTGGGACGAGCGTGCTGCTGCGGTGCGGCAGGAGCCGCCGCGTCCGGTCAACTTGGGATCGTCGCCCTCAAACCCTGCGCCCAATGGGGTCGAAGTGAAGAAGCCGCAGGCGCTGATGGTGGATCGCCCGGTGGAGTAAGTGCTGGGTTCTGCCGCAGATCAAAATCATTAACCACAGGGGACACGGAGGAACACAGAGGAAGATACTAGTTTCCTCCGTGGAACCCTGTGTCCTCTGTGGTGAAAAAATTGCTTGCAACGGCCCGTTGTGCCTAAGCTCCAGATTTCTGAAATCGTCCTGCGAGGAACTCATGCATCATTTGAAAGTTGCTGCGATTGCGCTCGTGCTGGGCACATCGACGTCAGCTCTTGCCCAATCGACACCGTCCGGCTCCATTGCGAATGTTCGGTTTAGTCCCGACTTACTCGACAAGAACGTTGATCCCTGCACCGACTTCTACGCGTACGCATGCAGCAAGTGGCAGGCGCAGAATCCGATCCCGAGCGACCGGCCGTCGTGGGGACGATTCAACGAGCTGCAGGATCGCGGCGAGACGCTGGTGCGCGGCATTCTCGAGAAAAACTCGAAGGACGATCCGAAGCGCAGCGCGCTCGAACAGAAGATCGGGGATTACTACTTCTCGTGCATGGATGAAGGTGCGATCGAAAAAGCGGGGACCAAACCTCTGCAGGCGACGCTCGACCGGGTGTCGGCGCTCAAGTCGAAAGATGAATTCGCGAAGGAGGCCATCGCGCTGCATCGCGACGGCATCAGCGCTTTCTTTGAATTCGGCTCGCAGCCCGATTACAAAAATGCGCAACAGGTGATCTCGGCGGCGGAGCAGGGTGGGCTTGGACTACCGGACCGCGATTACTACCTCAAAGACGACGAGAAGTCCGTTGAAATTCGCAAACAGTACTTGGCACATGTGCAGAAGATGTTCGAGTTGCTGGGCGATCCAGCCGAGAAGGCCACGGCGGAAGCCAAGGTGGTGATGGACATAGAAACGGCGCTGGCCAAAGGATCGCTCGACCGCACCAGCCAGCGGGAGCCCGAGAAGATTTATCACAAGATGTCGACCAAGGAATTGGCGGAACTGAATCCGTCGTTCGGATGGACGCAATATCTTGAGGGAATTGGGACTCCTCCTGTGCAGTCGCTGAATGTCGCCGAGCCGGATTTCTTCCAGCAGTTTGACGCGGCGCTGAAGTCCACCTCGCTGGACGACTGGAAGACCTATCTGCGGTGGCATGTGGTGCATAGCAACGCGGCGATCTTGCCATCTGCTTTCGTGAGCGAAAATTTCGAGTTTTACGGCAAAACGCTGCAGGGGACGAAGGAGTTGAGCCCGCGCTGGAAGCGGTGCGTGCGCGCAGCGACCAGCGATCTGGGAGAAGCAATCGGCCAGATCTATGTTGCGGAAACCTTCGGCGCGGAAGGCAAGGCCCGTACCTTGAAGATGGTGAATGCCCTGGAGAAGGCGCTGGGCAGCGACATTCAGACCCTGTCGTGGATGGGCGACGACACCAAGAAGCAAGCGCTCGTGAAACTGCAGGCCATTACCAATCGCATCGGCTATCCCGACAAGTGGCGCGACTACTCCAGCCTGAAGATCGTACGCGGCGACGCGCTGGGCAACTCGCAACGCTCGAACACATTTGCCTTTCAGCGCGACTTGAACAAAGTCGGCAAGCCGGTTGATAAGGGCGATTGGCCGTATCCCCCGATGACCGTGAACGCGAGCTACAACCCGCTGCTGAACAACATCACGTTCCCGGCGGGAATTCTGCAGCCGCCGTTCTTCGACAACCAGGCCGACGACGCGCTGAACTATGGCGCGATTGGCGCGGCGATCGGACACGAACTTACCCATGGCTTCGACGATGAAGGCGCCAAGTTCGACCCGGTAGGTAACCTGAAAGATTGGTGGACCGCCAAAGACAAGGAAGAGTTCGAGAAGCGTACCAGCTGCGTTAAGGATCAATACGCAGGCTATAACGCCCTGCCGGACGTGAAGCTCAACGGGAAGCTGACGCTGGGAGAGAACACGGCTGACAATGGCGGCCTGCGGATCGCGTACATGGCCCTGCTCGATTCGTTGGCGGGCAAAGGTCCCGCTCCCATCGATGGGCTGACAGCGCAACAGCGATTCTTTTTAGGCTTCGCGAACGTGTGGTGCCAGAACCGCACCGACCAGATTTCGCGTTACCTGGCGAACATTGATCCGCATTCGCCCGGCAAGTGGCGCGTGAATGGGACCGTGTCGAACATGCCGGAGTTCCGCGAAGCGTATCACTGCAAGGCGGATGCAGCGATGGTGCGGGAGAATGCCTGTCGGGTGTGGTAGGGCAAAGGTCGTAGAGTCAGGCTAACCGTGGGAGCAACCACGCCGTAAGTACCGGAGGACTCCAGTGCAGCGATTGAATGGGCGCGCCTAGACCTCCCCTCGGGGTCAAGGAGTGTAATCGGCTGATTACGTCAACTACGCTGTTTCGAGACAGGTTAGGGGAAGCGAGTGCTGCGCGTTCCGGATGGCGGTGGAAGTGGACGCCTTCATGTGTATCCACAAGACCCAGCATGCTAAGGAGCAGCCAGACCACCACGTATGTCACCCCTTGTAACACCGCTGAATGACCGACCAGTTGAAACGCGAATACTAAAAACGCGCAGCCTTGAGTCGCAAAACACATCGCCGCTGAAATGGCGATGCCTAGCAATGCTCCGAGCCGGGCCAAATGGTAATAGCCGAGAAAAACCGGAAGGACTGAGACAAAGGCCGAACCAAAATTTATAAAGGGATCAAATTGACGGGAGGGACCAAGGAAACGGTTCCACGAAATTCCAGCAGCGGGAATCGAAGAAAGCGCAACAGCAACCGCCATAACAAGCGCACACGCCGAAGCTAGGGCAAAAACTTGCCATCGGCTCAGAATGTGAAACTTCTGCCACACGATAGCATTATAGCCTCCGGTACGTCGAATGGTCGGCGTAACATCGGCATTTCACTCATTTATTCCAGATCGGTATTCGGCTTCATCTAGGATCAGACGACCCTTGTTCCTGGCGGCCCACAGTCGTACCATAGCGCGTTCTTCTCGTCTCGTCTGTGGTCCGGAGGCTGCATGCTCGACCGCCGTCATTTCCTCTCCACCGCTGCCACTGGAGTTGCTGCGTCGTTCGCCTTCCGCGGCAACTTGTTGGCGCAGCTTGAAAAGGCTCCGCCACTGCCCAACCATTCGCTGCTCGACCAGAATGAAGACGCGTACTGGGCAGAGATGCGCCGCCAGTTCCTCATCCCCGAGGACGAGATCTATCTGAACAACGGCACAGTGGGTTCCAGCCCGGCGCCCGTGCTGCGCGCCATTTTGGACGGCTACACCACGACGGAGAAACTCGACCAGCAGGATCCCGAAGACTATCCGATCTGGGGATACGCAGCATGGAACGAGTTCCGCGACCCGCTCGCCCAGTTCGTGGGTTGCACGCGGGATGAGATTGCCCTGCTGCGCAACGCTACCGAAGCGAACAGCTACATCGCCAACGGCATCGATATGAAGCCCGGCGATGAAGTCCTCATGACCGACCAGGAGCATCCCGGAGGGGAGCATCCGTGGGATCTCAAGGCCAAGCGCTACGGCGTCGTCGTGAAGAAAGTCACACTGCCCCGCCCGGTGAAAGACGCGGCGCAGGTTCTCAATCTGTTCAACGACGCCATCACGCCGCGCACGCACGTCTTGTTCTTCAGCCACATCACGACGTTTTCGGGAGTAGTCCTGCCTGCGAAAGAACTCGCGGCCCTTGCGCGCACCAAGGGAATTCTCTCAGCGGTAGACGGAGCTCACGTTCCGGGCATGATGCGCCTCAACATCAAGGAACTCGGGTGCGACATGTACTCCTCGAGCCCGCACAAGTGGCTGCAGGCGCCCAAAGGCTCGGGATTTCTCTTTGTGCGTGACGAGGTCATGGATCGACTCTGGAACACGATTGCGACCGAAGGTTGGGATGACACAAAGCTCCGCGCCGAACGCTTCCAGCGGATTGGCAGTTCGAACGTGCCCGCGCTGTGGGGCCTGCGCGCGTCCATCAAGCTGGCCGACGACATCGGTATGGACCGTATCGAGCGCCGGCACCGCCATCTGGCCGACTACATCCTCGACGAGATGAAGAAGCGCGGCGCCGAGTCATGGACGTCGCCCGATCCTGCGCTGCGCTGCGCGATTGTGAGCGTGAACGTGCCGCCGGTTCCGCGCATGGACCTGGAGAACTGGCTTTGGAAGACGCACAAGGTTCGCATTCGCGGCGGCGACCCGAATAAGTTGCGACTCTCAACGCCCTACTATTTGCAGAAGAAAGACATTGACCGATTTCTCGACAAGTTCGACGAGTACAAGAAAATGAATGGAATTTCGTGAACGCAGCTAGCGAGAGTAGTCCAGCAGCGTACTCCCCGTAGAATTTCGGTGTGTGGGTATGATTCGCGGAGTGTAGGGGCCGCAAGCCGGATGTATACGATTAGCTATTGAACTGGTATCTCATGAGAATCGCATCTACGGGAAAATGCTGATGTCCTAATGAGTTAGTATGAGACGGAAGGTCGATTTCGGCCGACTCTGTCGCTACCAGCGGCATCCAACCGTGATGGGTGATTTGTTATGGCCATTTTTGATGAAACCTATCGAGTCATCGCGGTGGAGAGTCAGGCTCTGACGATCCAAGGGAATGTGAGTGGGGAAGTTTTGACAATTACGAATCCCGAGCCGGAGATCCCGTTTACGGCGGAAGAATATCCGGTGGGGCAGTTGATCGGGTTGACGGATCCGTCAGAGTCGGCGCCGAATTAAGCCCGTAGGCGCGGGTTGTGAAATCCACAGAGTGCTATAGGCTGGAGAAGTGTGCCCGATGGTGGGCAAATGATTTACCGAGACTAGGGCAGTTCATTACTCCGGATGAAAATTGAGCACGACGATCTCGTGGGTCTCGCGGGAGGACGCTTCCCATTTGCAACGGCGGACGGCATCGGCTCCCACTTGCGCTAACACAGGGTGGCCGCCGAGGATGCCAGCGGATTTCACGGTCCCGTTCGGAGCTACCACGGCTTCGATTTTCACGCTGCCGGAAATCCCCATTTTCTGAGCGAGGCTGCGATAAGCTGGGACGACCCGGTTGACCATTTTGCGGTGAGATTCGGATGGCTCCTGGGCGCAGGCCTGTGGCGCCGAGAAACCGATCGCTACGCACACAGCATGGCACAGAACCCCCGCCCAAAGACGCGTAGGCCCCCCTACCATCCCTCTGTCTTAAGCGGGCTAAGGTTTACGTAAAGGTAACCGTGGTAATTTTCCGGCGTGCGGAAAAGCAACCGGCATGGTTTCGTTTGGGTTGGGTATCCGGGTAGTTAACGAGTGGGAAGGCTTGGCTCATTCCAACGTATTGCCTGACGCATGAATGGGGGCGAGGGCCGCTTTGTGGGAAATTCGAGAAGATGGGCGGCAGGGGTAACGGAGAATCACTCTAGTAAAAAGTGGGCACCATTGTCGGAGAGAGTTTTTTCGCTCGAAGGCCTGAAGCCACTCATTTTCGTGGCTGGTAGGCCCGACTGAAGTCGGGGCGATCCCTATTCAGAGATTTATTCGTGTTGGGCTAAGTGGGAGACGGATCGTCTTGGGCGACTGTTTGGTAAGCCGGAGCTGAAGTCGCACCTGCATGATTAATAGCGAGGTGGGCGCCCGCCGCTTGGAGTGCGTTGGGCGGGGCGGTATCGCTTTCGCGTGGCCGCTGGCGAGTGTCTCTCTGCATCCTACACGCCGACACCTCTTGGCCAGAGCCATCCGAAGGTTCCGGCCGTTAGCAGGGCGTAGATGAGGCCGTCAATGACTTCCTTCGCAGTCACGCCGCCGGTCTGGCCTTTCCAGATTCCGGCTGGGAGAGCGCCGAGTCCGTAAGCGAGGAAGGCGGCGGTGCCGGCCACGCGGAAGACGGCCAGGTACGAACTGCCGGGCGCGACGGTGTGCGCGCTGAGGTAGGCGACGAAGAAGCTGACCAGTAGCGTGTAGGCGAACCAGAGTCCGAGGAACTTCGGCATAGCGGGTGGGCCGGGAGCCATGATGGTGACGAGTCCGACCGGTCCCTGTTTGTATTTTTCCTGGGCCGCCGGCGACTTCATTTCTTTGGGCGTGCAGAAGGGGAAGACGTAGGTGCCACGCTGCAGATTCGCGGTGCGAAGGGTGGAGGAGATTTTGTCCTCGTCGGGGAGTTGGCGGTAATCGCTGCGGTGATAGGTAAGCACCATGTGCATAACGAAACTTGCGAAGAAGATGATGACCGCTGAGAGCACGATCGGGAGCCAGAGAGCGGAGAGCGGAACCATGTGGCCTCCTGTACGGCGCTAATTTCCAAGGGAGGGTACTGCCCGGCGGGGATCGGGTCAAGTGGGTGCGCCTGGGGTGAAAAAAACCTTTTCCACACAGAGCACATTAGGGGACACAGAGGAAGACTGTTTTCGCGGATGACATAATGGCGGCATGAATCGGAAGGTCGCGCATGTGGCGGTGGTGGTGCGGAATTACGACGAGGCGATTGCCTTCTACACCCGGATTCTGGGATTTCGGTTGGTGGAGGACACCGATCTAGGCGGCGGGAAGCGTTGGGTGTTGGTGTCGCCTGGCTCGGGGGATGGGTGTTTTGTGTTGCTGGCGCAGGCCGCGAATGCAGAGCAGGCGTCGCGTATTGGGAATCAGACCGGCGGACGGGTTTTTTTGTTTTTGCATACAGATGATTTCTGGCGCGATTACAACTCGCTGCGCGGGCACGCGGTGGAGTTTGTGCGCGACCCTAAGGAAGAGAGTTACGGGACTGTGGCTGTGTTTAGGGACCTGTATGGGAACTTGTGGGATTTGATTCAGAGGAAGTGAGCACTGCGTCTCGACACGTACGAGAATGGTCGGTTTCGAGTGGCGGGTAATTCGATGGTGGGGTTACGTTGACACACGCTGTCCTTGCGGGCTCACGCCACCTGCGTTTTGGTGCCGCCCCTTCGGGGCTTGCGATCGTCCCATGAGCTTACCCAGCGCTTACGCGCTGGGCTAAATTATTTCGCCGCTCCGCGACTGGATTTATTCCGGAGTCGATTTGTTCCGGACTTGATTTTTTAGAATCGATTCATTCCGGGGCTCGATTGGCCTGCATGTAAGCGCTATCAAAAACTACTTCCTGCTGTAGAGGTTGGTGACAGCCTGGTGGACTTTTTCGGAGAGCGCCTGCATATCGTGCCCCGTCAGGCCTGCAGTGGAGATGGGTGCGCCTATTCGCATTTCGAGGGGACGGCATTTGATGTGGTACGTATTCATCGGAAGGAGTTCATAGGTTCCGAGCAGGGCGACGGGCACGACGTCGACCTGCGCTTTGATGGCTAGAAAGAAAGCACCTGCGAGAAAGGGCTTGATCTGGCCGTCGGGGGTGCGGCCGCCTTCAGGGAAGATCACTAGTGGCATGCCAGCTTTCAGGCTTTTCAGCGCGGAACGAATGCTGCCAATGGAGCCGGCGGGATTCTGCTGGTCGACGCAAATTTGTCCGGAGCGCTTCAGGTGCCATCCCACGATCGGGTAGGCGAGTAATTCTTTTTTGAAGGCGATGCGGAACTGGAACGGCAAGTAAACATAGAGCACCGGAATATCGAGCGCGGAGGCGTGGTTAACGGCGTAAACGTGAGTGCGCGTGGTGTCGATCTTGTCGAGGCCCGTGACTTTTACGGGAGAGAAGATCGTCTTCATAATCATCCAGGACCAAGCGCGGGCGAAGTTGTGCAGGATGCGTTCGCGGTCACCGAAAAGAGAGACTGGAATCGAGATAAGTCCGAGGATGACGGTGTAGGCCCAGATCAGCGGATCGACGATGAAGTAAGAGCGTAGGCTACTCAGCAGGCCGTGTTTATACGGCCGGGCGGCGGGCGGAGAGATGACGTGCTCGACCGGCTGGGTCGCAGACGCGGCGGGGACCTCGCCGCTCTCGACTTCCGTAGATGGATTCTTGAAGGGCACCCTTCTATTCGATGCGAGCGCCGAGCGTTCGCATCGCTTCTCCTACAATGTAAATCGAACCGGTGACGACCACCAAGCCGTGTGTGCCAGCAGCGGCACGGGCCTGGGCAAGGGCGGAGGGCACGTCGGGGGCGTCCTCGATGTCGACCGCCACGCGGGAAGCAGCTGCGCGAATTTCAGCGGCGGTTGCGGCCCGCGGGTTCTCGACGTGGGTGGCGATCACACGATCGGCGAGCGGAAACAGAATTTCGCCAATTTCGCCAACTGCTTTGTCGCGCATGGCACCGAAGACGAAGACCAGCGGACGATCTTCGTAGGCGGTTGACAAAGTGGAACGCAAGGCCCAGGCACCAGCTGGATTGTGGGCCACATCCAACACAGTTTCGGGATGATCGTCGGTGGCGGGCAGGACCTGGAAGCGTCCGGGCCAGCGCGTTTCGTGGATTCCTGTCTCGGTGGTCGTCGGGGTGATCGCGGGGAATCCAGCGCGGGAAAGTTCTTCTGCGGATGCAATCGCTAACGCGAGGTTGCGCAGTTGATGACGGCCGACCAGCGGCGTTTCGATGGTGATTTCTTTTCCCAGGACTTGAAGCGGATAGCGAGAGATGTAGCCAGCCTTGCCATGAGCGCTTGGAATCAGGTATTGCGCGCTGTTGGGGCTGACGGGCGGTACATACGGTACAGCGCTGACGGCCTTGGCGTCGAGCGCGAGGATCGCGTTCCCGATGACGTCGTTGGCCTCGGGAGTCTGGGGTAGCGTGATGACAGGAACCTTCGCTCGCAGGATGCCGGCTTTTTCACGGGCGATCTCGGTGAGGGTGTCGCCGAGAAACTTCTGGTGATCAAGCGCTATATCAGTAATGACGGTGAGGCGCGGCTCGACGACATTGGTGGCGTCGAGGCGGCCTCCCATTCCGACTTCGAGGACAGCGATGTCGACGCGCTCGCGAGAGAAATATTCGAAGGCGATAGCGGTGAGCATCTCGAAGAAGCTGGGATGCCAAAGAAGTTCGGATTCGGTGACGAGGCGCTCGGCGGTGCGATCCACCAAGTCATGGATGAGGGCGAATTCGTTGTCGGCGATCGCGGCGCCGTTAATGCGGATGCGCTCGTTGATACGCACCAGGTGCGGCGAGGTGTACAGGCCGGTCTTGTATCCGGAAGCCTGCAGGATGGAAGCCAGCGTGGCTGCAGTGGAGCCTTTACCGTTTGTGCCGGCGATCAGGACGGCCGGGAACTTCTTTTCGGGGTGCTCAAGAGCTTCGAGCAGCACGCGCATGTGTGCCAGGTCAAACTTGTGCGAAGGCGTCTGGGCCAGCTCGTGGCCGAGGGCAAGCATGCGGGCGATAGCGGCTTCGTAAGACAAGCTGGTCGTCGGTCGTCAGTCGTCGGTCATCGGCAAAACCCCTTGGATCAACGACTAAGTGCCTGAAACAAGGGTATCAGGGATATGCCTGGGGTATCGAGCGGCGGGCATTGGGTGGGTGGGATTGGAGGCTGAGCGGAAAGGGGGCACAATCAAATAGACATAACATTTTATTGATGTCTGAGCCATCCACCAGCAGCACGTTGATCACGAATAACAAAACATGGGCTACACTATCGAGCGCCTCGCGATGGCGGGGTTGACGACGTTGGGTTTTGCGAGGATTTGGACTTGAGCTACGCGAGGCGAAAACCATTTTCGAACGTACGCGCTTTTTGGCGCACGGTAGCGAGCGTCTTGGTTGTGTTCGGAGTGCTGACCGCGGGCTCGCCGCAGGGCGGGCGGGCGGAGGCCGCGGCGGCGGTGGGGGCCTTCCCGTCGGCGCAGGTCGATCTTGCGAAGCTCGGATACGTGGGTTTGTCGGCGGCAGCGCGGCAATCGGGTGGCGCGAACTTGTCGGTTGATTTTCTGGATGCCGATCACGTATTGGTCACGTTCAATCCCAAGAAATTGTTCAAGCGGTTGCCGGAGTGCCCGCCCAGCCATGCGGACCGGCAAGTGCATGCGATAGTGATCGCCGTGCCCGGCGGGGCCGTCGTGAAAGAAGCCGACTGGTATCTGCACGACTCACGGCGCTACGTGTGGCGGTTGGGAGAGGGACGCGTTCTGCTGCGCCGCTTGAGCAAACTGTACGAAGTCAATTCGAAGCTGGAAGAGAAATTGATTTTCGATTCGCCCCAGGAATTTTTGTGGGTCTCAGTGACGCCCGACGGGAAACAGATCATCGTGGAGACTGGAGCGTCGGCGCCAGTGGCGACGGTGACCAAGTTGGGCGACGCCAAGAACGACGTCAAGGCTAAGGAACGCGTCAACATCTCGTTCATCGATGTGATGACCTCGGCCGTGCAGCGCTCACTTGACGTCCGAGGCATGACGAAGCTGGAGGCGACGAGTTCGGGATTTGCCGACGTCCGTAAACAGGCGAGCAACTGGCTGGTGGAATTCGGGAGCACGAACATCACGCGCGTGAAAGCGCGGCGCCTGCCGAATCTTCTCTACAGCAGCAATAATACGGTGCTGGTGGGGCGCTGCTCGGTGTCGCGGGATGGGTATAACGTCAGCGCTTTCACGGTGGCTGGGACATTCTTGTGGCGGCAGCACTGGGATGACTGCCGGTATTCGCCCGTGGTGCGCGCCAGCGAGGACGGTAGCCGCTTCGCGGCGGGCACCGTTACGATCCGGACGACGAGTGAAAAGGAAACTCAGGCCCAGGAAGGCGCGCGGGAAGAAGGGCTGGAACAGCACGTTCAGGCGATCGATACGGCTACGGGGAAATCTTTGCTGTCGCTGGTTGCCGCTCCCGCAGTGCCAGATGGGCAGAACTACTCGCTGTCACCAGACGGCACGCGACTCGCAGTGGTGAACGGAACCACGATGGACGTGTACGAATTGCCGGAAATGTCACCGGGGGACCGCGCTCGTTTTCTAGCGGTGAAGGCTGAGACTCCGGGATTGAATGTTCCGCCGGCACAGGCGAGCAAGGCAGACGAACCGGTATTCGAGTCCTCGGGAACGTTCGAGGCGTCGCCGGCCGAAACTCCGGCGGAGACTGCAAAGTCCGTCACAACCGCTCCCGAAGCCACACCCACGAAGGCAGATGCGACTCTCGATGCCACACCTACGCTAACGATTCGGACAGGCACGCAAGTGGTGGCACTCGACGTGGTGGTGACCGACAACGCGGGCAAACTGGTGAAGGGCCTACAGCCGAGCGACTTCAGCGTGACGGAAGACGGGAAGCCACAGCGAGTGAAATTCTTCAAGGAGTTTGCGCAAGAAAAGGTGGAGGCGGCAGCGCCAGCGCTTCCGGCGAGAGATCCCCTTCCGCCCAACGTGTTTTCGAACTACGCTTTGCCGCCCGAAACTCCGGCAGTCACGGTAGTGATGCTGGATTTGCTCAACACGTCGATACCGGACCAGATGCGCGCGCAAGATGAACTGGTCGCATTTCTCAAAAAAAAGCCCAAGGACACCAAGGTCGCCATTTGCGTGCTGGGGAACCAGTTGCAGATGATTCAGGCGTTCACCGACGATCAAGGTGCGTTGGTGGCTGCCGCTAAGGGCAAGAATGCTTCCCAGCGCTTGCGCCCGCTGGATATAAGGGAGACGGACTTCGACGTAAGTCTGAGAGCTGGTCGCGAGAGCTCACGGTTTGCCGGTGTATTGCAGGCTCTGTCGGACACAATGGCCCAACAACAATCCGAAGTGCGCTTGATTGATGCGGACAAACGTATGATCGTCACGGTCGATGCCTTCGCCCACATGGCCAGATACCTGGACGGGATTCCCGGTCGCAAGAATCTGGTCTGGCTGTCAGGTTCATTCCTGCTGGGCATTGTCCCGGAGTCGAACGGCGCGAATCCATTTATCGAGGGTGCTTATTACGTAGACAACCTCAAAAAAGTGGCGAACCTGCTCGGCGATGCGCACGTGGCGGTGTATCCGGTCGACGTGAAGGGCCTGGAAACGAACCCGCTATTCGCCGCGTCGAGCAACGACGGGTTGGCGCCAGTCACGATGACAGCGGGGCCACCAGGTCCGGGACTCGGGGGACGGGTGCCGGGCAGTGCCGTAGCCAACGCGGTCATGATGGATCGCATGGATGACTTCAGCCTGACGCTCAACGACGAACACGCGACCATGACCAAGCTGGCAACGCAAACCGGTGGACAGGCTTTCTTCAACACGAACGACCTGAGCAGGGCCATCAAAGCGGCGACCGAGCAAGGCGCAAACTACTACGCCCTTTCTTACACTCCGAGCAACAAGAATTACAACGGCGCCTATCGGAAGTTGAAAGTGACGCTGGCGGGGAACAAGTATCACCTGGCGTACCGGACGGGATATTACGCGATTGATCCGTTTGCGCCGCTGAAGCCTTCGAAGGACCTGACGTCGAGTTTGGCGCGTGCGGCCATGCAGCAGGGATCGCCGCAATCGAGGCAGATCGTATTTGGCGCGCGCGTGGTACCGATTGGAAAGCCTCGGATGGTTGAGGCCGCAGCACCGATGAAGCCTGTCAAGAAGCATAAGCAGGCGGTTGGTCCCCTCGAGATGCAGCGGTATGGAATCGATCACGCGGTGGCGTTTTCAGATCTGCGCTTCACTCCAACGCCCGAGGGCAAGTACCACGGCGTGGTGAACTTCATGGTGACGGCATTTGATAGCGAAGGGAAACAGATCGCCAGTCAGCTAAGCCAGTCGGTCGCGGATTTGAAACCAGAAGTAATGAAAGACATCATGGCGGGCGGAGTGCGGGTCCACCAGGAGATCGATGTGCCGGTTAGCGGCACGGCGATGCGCCTGGGCGTGGAAGATGTGAGCAACAGCCATGTCGGCACGATGGAGATTCGGCTGCCGGTGCCGGCGCCGACCGAGTCGCAAGAGGGTGCGCGGCGAACTCTGCCGCCGGTTGAACCGGATTAGTATTCGCGAAACCTTAAGATTGATTCTTCTCCTTCAGGCAGCGGCCGAGCGCCTGGTGAAAAGAATGAGCAGGCTGGCAACGGCCAGAGTCAGCATGATGTGATGGTAGATGTCGTTACTGGCGGTGCGAGGACCCCGGCCGGCTGCGAGCGCGACCATGCCAAGTGAGACTCCGGCGATCGCGATGAAGTTGGCGATGATGGCCACACGCCGCGCTGATGATGTGCCACGCAATAGTGTTAGCAGGCTAACCGTCAGAGCTATCCCACAGGTCGACTCGACGATCGCGGCCGGATGAATGACGGGCTTCATGGAAACTTCCGATCGCTATACCAAGATGCTGAATCGCACCGAAGAAAAATAACGCTGCATTGAAAATCATGAGAATTCTGAGTAGGGATCGCATGAGGAACTCCGGAGACGGTGGCCAATCGCAAGAAACGCATTTCTTCTTAATGAGATGATTCCACGTGCGCGCAGGTTTCCGCCTGTCCCAGAGAGCAGGACATCATGTCAACGCGACCGCCCTTGCCGCCATTTACCCATGAGACGGCCATCGAAAAGGTTCGCCGAGCCGAGGATTCATGGAACACGCGCGATCCGGAAAAAGTGTCGCTTGCGTACACGGTGGACTCGCGCTGGAGGAACCGCTCGGAGTTCATTCAGGGACGCGAGGAGATCGTTGCGTTTCTGAATCGCAAGTGGGGGCGCGAACTCGACTATCGGCTCATCAAGGAAATGTGGGCGTTCGCGGGGAATCGGATTGCAGTGCGTTTCGCCTACGAGTGGCACGATGATTCAGGAAACTGGTTTCGATCGTATGGCAATGAGAACTGGGAATTTGATGCTCCGGGACTGATGCGCTTGCGGATGGCAAGCATTAACGATCTGCCGATTGCGGAGACCGAGCGGAAGTATCGATGGGAGTTGGGCCGGCGTCCGGATGAGCATCCGGGATTGAGTGAGTTGGGATTGTGAAGAGAGAACGCGGGCGGGGCGCCTGCGCTACATAACCTTGCGGGTTTCTTGCATGGCTCTGAGTACGCACTACTGCGCCTTGAAGTGAAGATTCGCGACGTGCCAATCCCTTGGTAACTTTTATTGGTGGCAGCTTCACTAATAAGCTCACATATCATTCCAGATAAAAGCGGCGAGGAATCAGCGTCCGCGGGGAGATTGTGATGCAGAACCAATCGAGAGCGACGGCTGCGCCGGGCATCCTGATGACCTATTCGCCGGGAGCTCGCAACCGAGACGGCGAGGCGGGCGCAACGGCTAGCGGGCTGGCCGAGGCCGCAATCCGGATTCTGGGTGCTTGCCTGTTGCTCTACCAACAGCAGGTGCCGACGCGGGAGTATTACGAAGTTCACCAGACTCAATAGCGGATCATCGCTGCAGATCTCGCCCGCCACTCAGACGACGAGGAAGTCCAGCTTTCCGAGAAAAGCCCACGGATTTGCGTCCCCGGGTTCTCATTTCAAGTCTGCATTCGATCGCACTCCTCACGGTTCGCTAAAGTACTTGTGACAGGCCCCCATCGCCGCTGGGGAAAGTCCCTGCTTTCATGCGTTGGAATGCGGCTGCGGCACTGCCCGCAAAAAAGGCACGAAGGTAATCAAGCGGGCGCGTGATCGTAACCAAATTTTGGGCGCTGCGCGTAATGCGAAACGCGAACCGGCGTAATTGGCGCGCGCTTGTTAAGGACTGTAAACTCCTTTTTACACGCTGCAACACTTGCACGAGCAATGGATGTTCGTTGGGTGAGGATGAAAGAAAATGAGCAAGTCTGCTGGCCGGCAGGAACCTCGCTTGATACGCATCCAGGCTGTCAATAGGTGGAATCGCGGTGTGCTCATGATCCCCAGAATGAGGTTGGATTGACCGTCCTTTGGGGAAAACTCAAAGACAAGTGGGAAAACACAGCTGTCGATCTGGCGGAGCAGCCTGTCGGCAACGATGCGGCTTTCTGTGAGCAGCGTGGCGACGTAGAATGTCTGGCTTCCCGGAGAAGAGCAGATATGACTTCGCATGCTTCGAACGATGCGTCGGCCAAAACGGTTTACGTGACGCTGACTGGCCTGCCACTCGCGATGAAGTTCGATTGGCCTTTCCATCGGTCTACGTCGGGGGCGGACTTCTGGGTGCTGCACGCACAAGTACGGCTTGAAGGATCGGGAGGGCTGACGGCGCCGGTGGCGGTGAATATGTCGGCTACGGTGCACGAGGTATTTCCGTCGCTTGAGCCGAAGGACACCGAGGCTCCGATGATCAACGCGATCCGGAAGGAAGTGGACCGGCGGCAGTTGGAGTTCGTGAAGTCGGGGAAGCTGGTGCCGTTGCAGTTTTCCAGCCGGCATTACGATTTCAAGCGCAACCAGTGGGCTTTCGGCAAGGCCGAGGATGCGACCATCCGCACGTTTCTCGAGCGGAAGATGTATTGGCAGACCAAGTTGCGCAGCGGGGAGGTGTGGCTAGGAGATGAGACCGAGGCACAGTACCTCCAGACGACTACCGATCACCTGGCGGAAGTTGCGAACCAGATGGCGGGCGCAGGATTGATCACGTTGGCACGGCGGTACGCTACTGGTCTGCCGGCGTTGATGGCGAGAGGCGAGGAGTTTGAGGCCGCGCGGCGTGCAGCGGTGGAGGAGTTGGAGAAGAAGCACGCGTTTGAGCGCGGGTAGAGTTTGGAGTAGGTAGACCCTTGGGGGCCGTCTCGCTGGTGCGCGGCGGCCTTGGTGTTTGTGGGGAGATCCGACCCATCAGATCCGCATGGGCATTACGATATAGCGGTACTTATAGTCCTCGCTACCCAGGGGGCGGAGTTGGCCGGCGGATTGGGGGTCTTTGAGTTCCAGACTGACATCGCCCGAGCCCACTGCCTTCAGGAAATCGAGGATGTAGGTTGCATTGAAGCCGATGGTGAGGCTGTCGCCCTGATAGGGGGTTTCTAGCGAATCCTCGGATTCGCCGGTTTCAGTGGACGAGGCGGAGAGCTTTAACTCGCCCTTTTCCAAGCGCAGGCGGACGGCGCGCGAGCGCTCGTCGGAGAATTGGGCCACGCGCTGGATGGCGGAATTGAAGTCGTCGCCATTCAGGCTGACGAGCTTGCTGTTGTCTTTGGGAAGAACGGCTTCGAAATTGGGGAACTGGCCGGTCAGTTGGCGCGAGGTCAGGAGGCGCGGGCCGATGCGGAAGAAGAGCGTCGATTCGTCTTTCGCGAAGTCAATGGTTTCCACTTCGGTGGAGTCGACCAGCGACTTCAGCTCGTCCATGCACTTTTTCGGGATGAGCGTTTTCAGTTCGCCGGAGACACCTTCGAACTTTTCGCCGCTGCGCTCGATATGGGCCAGGCGATGGCCATCAGTGGCGACCATGGTGATGGATTCCGGCTTCAACACCATTAGGGCACCGTTCAGCGTGTAGCGGGATTCTTCGCTGGCAATTGCAAATCCAGTCTTGGCGATCATTTCGCGGAGGACCTGGGCGGGAATCTTCACCACGCCTGATGTTGGGAACACCGGCAGGCTGGGAAAGTTCGATTTCGCCATGCCGACCATCTTGGTGTTGGAGCGGCCGCAGCGAATGCTGACCCAGTGGTTCTCGAGCAGCTTGATGGTGATTTCCGCGTCGGGCAGGAGCTTTACGTAGTCGTAGAGCTTGCGCGCGGGGATGGTGCATGAGCCTTCTTTTTTGACCTTGGCAGCGCAAGCGGTGCGCAGGCTGAGATCGAGATCGGTGGCGGTGAGAGAGAGTTTGTCGCCGCCCGCCTCGAACAGGTAGTTGGAGAGGATCGGGATGGTGGTCTTACGCTCGACCACACCTTGCGTCGCCGTGAGCTCACGCAGAAGTTCAAACTTGCTGATCGTGATCTCCATCGTTCCAGTTCCAGTCGCGGTGGCCTCTTCAACCGGCATAACCGAATCTCCCCGTAGAACTTCGCTACTTCTATTACTGTTTTTATATCAAATTAAAAACCTATAAAACCAGCAGTAACAGTAGGCGCTTCGGAAAAGTGGAAAATCGTTCCAACTTGTCCCCCTGCATTCGCTTACTGACCCACCCTTGATGTCCAAAATAGGACTCGCCGGTGGCGGAGACCAGAGCAACGTTTCGCCCGATTGCGGAACTGTACGATCTCTTACACAGCTTCCACATGCTCTCCACAGAGGTTGGCTCGGAAGACCAGGCCGTTCCGTGGAAAACAGCGCGCGATCCGCAATTAACCGCCTAATTGCTCGGTCAATTTGTTGATCAGCCTGTTCAAATCCTTATCGTTCTTGCGGGCCTCGTCGATTTTCTCGACGGAGTGCAGCACGGTCGTGTGGTGCTTTCCACCAAACTGGCGGCCGATCTCAGGCAGCGACGCTTCGGTCAAATGCTTGGCGAGATACATGGCAATCTGGCGCGGATAGACGATGGCGCGCGAATTGTTCTTTTGCTTGATCTCGGCCAGACGAAGCCCGAACTGTTCCGCGGTCGCTTTCTGGATGGACTCGATCGTGACCTTACGGGCCTGCGAATCGATGAAATTCTTGAGCACCTGCTGCGCGTAGGGGAGGGTGATTTCGGCGCCAATGAGCGACGAGTGAGCGACCAGGCGGATGAGCGCGCCTTCGAGTTCGCGGACGTTGGAGCGGATGTTGGAGGCGACGTAGAGGGCGACGTCGGTGGGCAGGGTGACTTTCTCCTGCTCGGCCTTCTTTTGCAGAATGGCGACCTTGGTTTCGAGATCCGGGGGCTGGATGTCGGCAATCAGGCCCCACTCGAAGCGGCTGCGCAAGCGATCTTCAACTTCCGCAAGTTCCTTGGGAGGCCGGTCGCTCGCGATGACAATCTGCTTCATTGATTCATGCAGCGCGTTGAAAGTGTGGAAGAATTCTTCCTGGGTGCGCTCTTTCTGAGCGAGGAACTGGATGTCGTCGACCAGCAGGACGTCGACATTACGGAACTTGTCGCGGAAGCTGGTCATCTTGTCGTAGCGCAGCGAATTGATCATCTCGTTGGTGAACTTTTCGCTGGAGACATAGCAGATGGCAGCTTGCGGCATGCGCTTCTTGATTTCGTGACCGATGGCCTGCATCAAGTGAGTCTTGCCCATACCGACGCCGCCATAGAGGAAGAGCGGGTTGTAGGCCTTGGAAGGTCGTTCGGCGACGGCTTGGCAGGCGGCATGGGCGAACTGGTTGCCGCTGCCGATCACGAAAGCATCGAAAGTGTAGCGCGGATTGAGTTGGGCGGCACCGTCCCAATCAAAGCGAGCCTGGGCGGCCGCGGCGGCTCCCATGGACACTGAGGAGTTGGACGTGATCATCGGGCTCAGCCCACCGTCGTGGCGCAACGGAGTAGCAGCCGGATCGTCGTCGGGTGTGACGAATTTGACGTCGGCGTATTCGAGGCCGAGGTTGTCAATGGCTTCCTGGATCAGGTCCGCGTACTTGTCCCCGACGTGCCGGAACTCGACGGTCGGGACCCGTATGAAGAGAACACCGCCGGTCGCGTGACTATAGCGAGTCGGTTTTAACCACGTGTCGTAGGAATGGCGGTTGATCTTCTTCTCGAGCGCATCGAGGATGCGAATCCACGGGTTCGGGGAAATGGTTGTGCTAGGAACAGACATAAACGCTCATCTCGGGGCCGGCGGCTGGGAGGGCCCGACTGTTAATAATTGCGGTTGCTGATCTCTTAAATTAGTGCAGAGCGCCTCCCGTTTTGCGGGAGCGGATTGCCTGATCAAAAGAAAATTTCAGAAAGTAGAACAGGCGGCATACTAGCACAAAATATTTTTGCCGCGTGGAAAACTTCGCGAAGAAAAATTTCGCGCACTGCGATTCCAAGCGCGAAGTTTTTGTCCTGTCAAGTGGCGAATGTGTAACTGCAACGCGAGTGGTGCATGGGGGGCAGTTCGAGTTGCATTGCGGCAGAATTGGCGCGGGACGCGGTGTTCGGAGGCGCAGTGCGCGAATGAAGGACAGATTGCGTAGCGCAGAAAGTTTTTTCACGCAGCTTGATGAACGGATTACACTCGCTTGCGTGAAGCAGTGAGCGAAGAGTCGCTGGCAAAGAGTTCTGCTGATGCGTCGAAAATTTTTCTCGGCGAGTTATTTCTTGTAGATCCTCGCGGCGTCCCTGAGGGTGAACGGGATTTTTGACGGATGGAGCTTTCGGGGTGGGGTTTGGTATGTGGATGGAGTCGAACTTCGAGCGACGGTAGCCAGAAACTCCAGCTTCCGCAAGATGCGGGTTCGGCTGGGGCATCCTGATCCAAGTAAGGTTTGGCGGACAGGAGTGTGCGCCCCACACTATCGAACGCGGCCCCGCATTGCCGCGTTTGGGGTGCGTCATTTATACTCATGGTTTGCCTATAGGCCATTGATCGAATCAGGAGCAGCGATTTTTCATGCCCAAGCGCACTTTCCAACCAAACCGGCGTAAGCGCTCGAAGAAGCACGGATTCCGTACGCGTATGAAGACCAAGAGCGGAGCCGCAGTGTTGTCGCGCCGGCGCGCCAAGGGTCGCAAGCGGGTGTCGGTGAAACCCGGCTTCCGCGAATAACCGCCTCGCTATCTTCCCGGGTTTAAACGAGTTCTCCGACTGGATTCCGGACTGTGCAAAGCATTCGCCGACGGATCGTGAGTGAATTGTGACCGCGAGCGCCCGGCCACAAGAATCCAATGCGCGTGGGGGCGAGTCCCGGAAGAACCCACGAGGCGGACGATTATTGCGGCACGCAGACTTTGAGCGTGTTTACAAGCAGGGACGCCGACATTTCGCCACGCACATGACCGTGTTCTACCTGCGGCGACTGGAAGGCGAAGGGATGAGAGTGGGATTCACTGTCGGCCGGGTGCTCGGTGACGCCGTGGATCGGAACCGGATGAAGCGGCGGTTGCGCGAGTCGGTGCGGTTGACGCGTCCCCAGGGGGCTCCGGCTGTGGATGTTGTGATCAATCCGAAGAAGTCGCTGCGGACGGTGGAGTTTTCGGTGTTGCTGGGTGAAGTCAGCAAAGCCTTCGAAGTGATTGCGCAGAAGATGCGCAGCGGTGGTTAGGAGTTCCGTGGCGATTGCGCGCAGCGCGGTGGTGTTGTTATTGCGGGTTTATAAGCGGCTGGTGTCTCCGTGGCTGCCACCGAGTTGCCGGTACGTACCGACGTGCTCGGAGTACGCGGTGGAAGCTGTAGAGCGTTACGGAGCCGTGCGCGGAAGCTGGAAGGCGATGACGCGAGTACTGCGCTGCCATCCGTTCGCAAAGGGCGGGTACGATCCGGTGCAATCGGCAGAGCGGTCCACCGACGTTGCGAAGCAGGTTGGAATTTGATGCGGGCAAGATGCCCGAACGACTGCCGGCGCGATGCCGGTGCTACGAAGATTCGACGGTAAGACTTTGGCTGACTTTCAAAATCCTCAACAAGAACCCGGCATGGAGCGGCGGCTCCTTCTTGTCTTCGCGATCACGTTCCTGATCATTCTCGCTTCGCAGCCCCTGCTGAAGAAGTACGGTCCCAAGACTCCCGAAACTCCGCCGCCCGCGCAAAATCAGGTCGTGAATCCCACACCGCAGGCAGCGGTGACGGCGGCTGTGCCGTCTCCGGTTGCGGGAGCGAAGCAGGCATCGTCGGAAGCAGAGACGGTCGTGGAGAACGACCTGTACAAGATCCGCTTCACCAATCGTGGCGCGCAGGTGAAGTCGTGGGTGCTGAAAAAGTTCAAGGACGACAAGGGCCAACCGCTGGAGCTAGTGAATTCGAACGCGGCGGCTAAGTACGGTTATCCGCTTTCGCTGTGGATCTATGACGAGGCGCTGCGGAACAAGGTGAACTCCGCGCTGTTCGTGCGCGCACCGGATGAGGGTGATTCCCTCTCGGCCCCTGCCAGTCTTTCATTCGAGTACTCCGACGGTGACCTCGAGGTACGCAAGACGTTCAAGTTTGATCACAGCTACGTGCTTGCGGTCGAAACGTCAGTCGTGCAGAAGGGTAGTTCCGTAACAGCGCTTCCGATGTGGCCGGCGGGCTTCGGCGATGAGAACAACCCGGCTTCGTACGCTGCTGCACGGGCCGAGTATCAGAACGGCAACGACGTAGAGCGCACCGCTCTGAAGAAGGTAACGGGCGGGAATACGATCCGTGGCCCGTTCCAGTGGGCGGGAGTCAGCGATCAATATTTTGCGGCTGTATTCCTTCCCGAGGATCCCTCGGGCGCACTGTTCGTCACGCAACGTTCCGCGCTCGACAATCCGCAGGACGCGAAGCATCCGCTGGAAGTGCTGGGCGCAGGCGTGGGGCAGTTGGGCGGCACGACTGTGGAGCGGATGTATGTCGGGCCGAAAGCACTGGATGTGCTGGAGTCCGTGCCGGTGGTGGGTTTGCCGGCAGGCACAGAACCGGACCTACGCAAGTTAGTGGATTTCGGATGGCTGGGCCTGATCGCGCGACCGCTGTTCCTGTGGCTGAAGTGGACCTACAACCACATCGTGCCCAATTGGGGCTGGGCCATCGTCATTCAGACATTGATCATCAACCTGGCGTTGTTGCCACTGCGCATCTCGCAGATGAAATCGATGCTGAAGATGCAGCGCGTGGCGCCGCAGATTAAAGCGATCCAGGAAAAGTACAAGAAGTACAGCATGCGCGATCCGCGCAAGCAGGCGATGAATGAGGAGATCGCGGCCATCTACAAGACGGAGGGCGTGAATCCGGCCGGTGGGTGTTTACCGCTGATCATCCAGATGCCCTTCTTGTTCGCGTACTACCGGATGCTGGGCGTGGCGCTCGATCTGCGGCTGGCGCACTGGGCGTGGGTGCCGGATCTCTCCTCACCGGACCCGTATCACATTCTGCCCATCGCGGTAATCATCAGCATGCTGTTTATGCAGCGCATGACGCCGCAGGCAGGCATGGATCCGCAGCAGCAGAAGATGATGAACCTGTTCATGCCGGTGATGCTGGGCTTCATCAGCTGGAACCTGGCGGCGGGATTGTGTCTGTACTGGTCGATCGGCAACCTGATCGGAATCGTGCAACAGCTGGTGATGAATCGCACACAGCTGGGCCGAGATATGCGCGAGATGATGGAGAAACGCGCGCGGAAAAAAGATAAATAGCTGATGGCTGATGGTCGGTGGCTAGTGGCTTGAGGCAAGCGACCTTGGTTGTGGAGTGTAGGTCTTGAGAGGGTTTGCAATCGTGGATGGAGCTACCTGGCCAACTGCTAACGACTAAGAGCTACAAGCGGGTCCCCTATGCCAATTCCTGACAAGATCGCTGCCGCTAACAAGATTAATGAATTTCTCCGCGGTGTTGTGGCCAACGCTGGACTGAAGCTGAAGTATCGCATCACAGTGGACCCGCCGCTGCCGGATGAGCGCGACTGGGAGCGTCCGGAGATTCTGGTGGAATTC
This sequence comes from Terriglobales bacterium, assembly GCA_035652655.1. Lineage (GTDB taxonomy): Bacteria > Acidobacteriota > Terriglobia > Terriglobales > Acidobacteriaceae > Gp1-AA133. The sequence goes on along the minus strand of DASRDJ010000123.1, from coordinate 4,201 downwards.
GCCGGACCCGATTCGGCGCTGGTGCTGGAACGGGGTGGAGAATTGCTGCGCTCGATCGAACTGCTGGCCATCGAGATGCTGCGCCTCCCCGGTAACGAGCACGAAAAGGTCTCGTTCGATTGCATGAATCATCGCTCCATGCGGATTGAAGAACTGCGCATGGCAGCCACCGTGGCGGCAGAGAAGGTCCGGAAGACGGGAGCGCCTTACAAGTTCGCTCCCATGTCGTCGCGAGAGCGGCGGATCGTGCACCTGGCGCTGCGCGACCAAGCCGACCTGCGCACCGAGAGCGAAGGCGAAGGGATGCGGCGGTGCCTAGTTGTGTATCCCAGGGACTATCGGAGCGCGGGCAGGCCGATGCGTCGGTAAGTTTCCGGCAAGCGCGTACCCAACCATCACAAGCTGAACTAATGAAGTGGCGGCCGTCCCCGGCCGCCGGACGGGCGAGACGCCCTTCGCTTCACTGACTCCAAACCCTCCGCTACAATCGCCTCGGTGAATCTCAACGATACCATCGTTGCCATTGCGACTCCGCCGGGACGCGGGGGCATTGGCGTGGTGCGTCTGGCTGGGGCGGAGGCGCGGACGATTGCGGCACCCATGCTTCGGTTGAGGCATCCGCTGGAAGCCGGACGGGCAGTTTCTGGAGAAGTGGTGGACATGAATCCGGGCAGCGGGGATGCGTTACACCAAGAGCGGCGCACAGGAGTGTGCGCCCCACACTCCGAACGAATTGATGAAGTGGTCGTCACTTACTTTGCCAAGCCGCATTCGTACACCACAGACGACATCATCGAGATCTCGGCGCACGGGTCCCCAGTTGTGTTGCGGCACGTCGTTGAACTGGCGATCGCGCGCGGGGCGCGGTTGGCGGAACCGGGTGAGTTCACTATGAGGGCGTTTCTTAACGGGCGGATCGACCTGACTCAAGCGGAAGCGGTGCGCGATCTCATCGATTCGCAGACTTTGTTTCAGGCAAAGGTCGCGGCGCAGCAACTGGAGGGCGCGCTTTCGCATAGATTAAAGCCGGTCAAGACTGAGCTCGTGCAATTGATTGCCCAGCTCGAAGCCGGGATCGACTTTGCTGAGGACGATGTCTCGATTCTGCCGGATGCGACCATTCTCGAGCAGATAGCCGGGGTACGTGCATCACTCGAGACGCTGGCTGCCAGTTTTGCTTACGGGAAGATGGTGCATGAGGGATTGACACTGGCGATTGTCGGCCGCCCGAACGTCGGAAAGTCGAGTTTGTTCAACCGGCTGGTGGAGCGTGATCGTGCGATCGTCACGGATACGCCGGGAACGACACGGGACCTGGTCAGCGAGACGGTGGCGATCGGGGGGATCCCGGTGAAACTGGTGGATACTGCGGGGATGCGGAAGGCGCTCGACGAAGCGGAGAGCATCGGCATCCAGAAATCGATGGAAGCGTTGGCCGACGCCGATCTCGTGCTGGTCGTGCTGGATGCGGCGGCGCCGGTGGTAGCGGAAGACATCAACCTGCTTGATCAGGTGGCGAAACGCCCGGCGATCCTGGTGGAGAATAAAGTGGATCAGATCAGAGCTGCGGCGGCGGGATTCAGATTTCCGATGCCGCGGGTGCGGACTTCGGCGCTTACAGGCCAGGGCATCGATGACTTGAAAGAGGAAATTCTGCGTCAGGTTGGGGGCGAAGCTGGGGGACAGCGGGAAGCGGGATTTCTCACCAACGTCCGGCACCAGGGTTTAGTTCACGATTCGCTTGGTGCGCTGGGCGCCGCCGAAGCGGCGGTCGCGAACAAGATTCCGCATGAGATGATCCTGATGGATCTCTACAACGCCCTGCGGCCACTCGACGAGATCACGGGCGCCACTACCAACGACGACATTCTCACTCTCATCTTCAGTACTTTCTGCATCGGAAAGTAGTGCTAAATCCAAAACGGTCCAATAAAATCTAATGTTTTTGGTCTGATCCATGCTTTGAATTGTCGGCGAAATGGGAGACTGCTCCGCTCATTTGAACTCCACTCCTGCTGCCGTATGGCGGAAGTCCCGGCTCGACGAAGCAGGCCTCAGTCCCGCACGACCCCTTCCTTAACTTTGCTACGGTTCGTCTGCAAGGCTCGCCCATAGAACAACCACCGACCGAGAGCCGGCTCGATATGTGTGTTCAGAAATGACCGGTGCTTCTTGCCACGTGACTATGTCTTCGGGTGCCTCCTGAAAAGTGTCGATCCATCGTCTCCATGAGCCGCGCTTCCCTCTTCCTATCCGCGGAAGTTCGAATTCAAGAGGCTCCCAATAAGAATTGAAAATGAAATGGATAAGCATCGCCTCTTTAGATAACTCGGCACTGAGGGCGACACTATGTGAATGATCGCTCCAGTCCGGCTGGTTGAGTTTTACCCCATGCCAGCCCTTAATCCCTTCGCGGATCAACTGAATTAACGTCATCCGCTCACGATCGGCGCCAGAATCCCGCAGCGCTCGCCGGGCGATGAGTAACTTCATAAAACGATGCACATCCGCGTGCTTCACCAGCAAAGACCAATCAAACCAATTCCCTTCGTTGTCCTGGCAGTATGCGTTGTTGTTTCCGTGCTGTGTTCGGCGGACTTCATCGCCCATCAAGAACATGGGAAGGCCGAGAGAAAGCATGGTGACGGTCATAAAATTCTTCACTTGGCGGGTTCGGAGTCGCTCAATTTCAGCATCCGTGGTTGGACCCTCGACACCACAGTTCCAGCTCCGCTCGTCATTGCTGCCGTCACGGTTGTCCTCACCATTGGCATCGTTATGCTTCTGGTTGTAAGAGACCAGGTCATTCAGCGTAAATCCATCATGACAGGCAACGAAGTTCACGCTCTGCTCTGCCTCGCGCTCCTCATGCCGAAAGATCTCGTGGCTGCCGAGGATTCGGTCTGCGAAGTTCCGTAATGACCCTTCGTCACCGCGGAAAAAACTCCGTACGTCATCGCGAAAACGTCCGTTCCATTCCTTCCAGCTATCGCCCACGAAGCTGCCCACTTGATAGAGTCCGGCAGCGTCCCAAGCTTCAGCGATCACTTTTGTCCCGGCGAGAACTGGATCAGACTCAATATCCCAAAGCACAGGGGGGTCGGACATCACTTGGCCAGCAGAATCCCGTGCAAGGATCGATGCGAGATCAAAACGGAAGCCATCCACATGCATTTCTTCGACCCAATAGCGCAGACTATCGATAATCATGCGGCGAACGATGGGGTGATTGGCGTTGAGCGTATTGCCTGTTCCGCTGTAGTTGGCGTAGCGCGACCGATCGGGTTCCAAAAGGTAGTAGGCTCCATTGTCGAGGCCACGAAAACTCAATGTTGGTCCAAGATCATCACCTTCCGCTGTGTGGTTGAAGACCACGTCTAAGATCACCTCGATCCCCGCGCGGTGCAAAGCCTTGACCATGTCGCGAAATTCGTCCACCGCCCCTAGGGGATCTTGCCGAGAACTGTACGCCTGGTGTGGCGCGAAAAAAGAGACCGGCGCATAACCCCAATAGTTGACGCGCCCGGGAGGGCAGTCCTGCGGATCAAATTGAAACACAGGAAGCAGTTCGACAGCCGAGACACATAAGTCTTGGAGATGGGGGATTTTCTGGATGAGTCCGCGGTAAGTGCCGCGGGTCGATTCCGGGACGCCAGAGGTCGGATGCCGAGTAAATCCCCTTACATGCATCTCGTAGACGATCGTCTGCGAAGACGGCCTCCTGAGTGGTGTGTCGCCTTCCCAGTCGTACAAACTTGTATCGACGACCACGCTTTTCATCGCTGTGACGGCATTGTCCCCTTCTTGACGCGCCGCTTCACGGGAGTAGTTTCGAGGGACAGCGACCCCGCGACCATACGGGTCGAGCAAGATTTTCGTCGGGTCAAAACGCAAGCCTCTGGCGGGATCGAATGGCCCGTGGACCCGATATCCATACAGTTGCCCCACGCGCAAGCCCGGAGCGAACACATGCCAGTAGTGATAGGTGCGGTTGGTGGTTGGATCCAACCGGATCACGTGTGCCGGGCACCCGTCATCTGCGTGATCGAAGAGCAGCAATTCGACCCCTGAAGCATCGCGAGAGTACAAACTAAAATTGACACCGTCGGAGGAGACCGTGGCGCCAAGAGGTGCGCTTCGTCCTACACTTGCGGTGAGAACTAAGCCGAGTTGACCATCTCGTTGCGGGATAGTTCTGAGC
>DASRDJ010000122.1:0-52111 GCA_035652655.1 Terriglobales bacterium | reverse complement strand
GCTGGGCGTCGTGCTCGATCATCCAGCCGGTGCGGACGCCGGGAATCGAGAAGGCCTTCGAGAGGTCGCTGATCACGGTGGCGTGCGGCAGGCGCGCCGCGGACTTCGTTCGCTCCCCGTGATAGATCGGGTGATAAACCTGATCGCTGATCAGTTGGACGCCGCGGTCCGCCGTGAACGCATGCAAGGCTTCCATGTCGGAGTCGCTGACGGTCGCGCCCGTGGGATTGTGCGGGTTGTTGACGAGGATGAGTTTGGTCTTCGAATCCACAAGTCGCTTGATTTCGTCGACGTCAATGTGGAAACCATTTTCGCGATTGACCCGGTAATAGCGGATTTCGAGGCCCAGCGATTCCGGAAGGGCCGAGAACGTCGTGAAGCCAGGCAGTGGAAGAACGACGTTGGCGCCCGGCTCAGCGGCAAGCCACATCAGCGCGACCAGCGCTTCGGAAGCGCCCGTCACGATCTGCACGGCATCGGCGCTCACACCTTCCATTTCGGCAATCGCTTCGCGCAAGCTATCGTTGCCGGCGGGGTGGCCGTAAACAAGCTTGTGGTTCAGGAAATCATGGCGCGTTTCGTCGTCGGCGAGCGCGAGGACGTCGTTGACGGTCCAGGTAGGGCCCGTGCTGGCGGCGAGATTGAATTCAATTCCGTGTTCGTATTGATCGAGCCAAACATCGAGGAGAAAGGGCTTGAATTGCATCGGCGTTACCTCGGAACGGATGGTGTACTCATTACAAGATTCGGCAACCCTGCGCGGAGATGAATTTAGTTTCGGGGCTTGCGCGCAGACGCGATTCGGGGGATTCCCTGCAGATCGTTCGTGACTGTTATCTCTTCCCAGCCGTCCAGAAGAGCTCGCACAGGCTCTGCTATCGTGCCGCTGATTTCCATGATGAGGTAGCCGCCGGCCTTCAGTACGGTACGCGCGGCCGGGATCAGCTTCTCGATTACTTCGAGGCCTGTGGTTCCTGCGAACACGGCGCTGCGCGGCTCGAACTTGCGGACTTCAAGCTGGACTTCGTCTTCCTCTGACAGGCCTACATAGGGCGGGTTCGAGACGACGAAGTCAAAAGCTCCCTCGAGACCGTCGAGCAGATTGGTGTCGTGGAAGAAGAGGCGACGTTTGGGTGGGTAGTGATTTTTTGATGTGAGCTCAAGCTGAAGGCGCGCCGCGTTGGCTTCGGCGATCTCGAGGGCGGCGGGGGAGTTGTCAGTGGCGTGGACTTCCGCGTCGGGTAGTTCCTTGGAGAGGGCAAGGGCGATGGCGCCGGAGCCGGTGCCGACGTCGGCGATGCGGGGAGCTTTCATTTTGCGCGCGAGCGGCAGGATGGTTTCGATCAGGTGCTCGGTTTCGGGCCGCGGGATGAGCACGGCCGGAGAGACGATCAGGTCAAGTCCCCAGAATTCCTGGTGTCCCGTGATGTATTGCGCAGGGACACCCTTGGCACGCTGAGTCAGCGCCTCGTCATAGCGGGCTTGTTCTTCCTCGGTGAGTTTCCGCTCGGGATGCGCGTAGAGATGAGCGCGGTCGCAGTTCAGGGTGAACATCAGCAGCGTTTCGGCATTGAGGCGCGGAGATGGGACGTGCTCATCGGTTAGGCGGGCGATCGCGGCTTGCAAAGCTTCGCGGAGGAGCACAGCCCTATTTCACCACAGAGACACAGAGGCACGGAGAAAAGGAAGGCTTAGGGTCTTAACACGTATACCCAAAAATCCGCGCGGCCCGAAAACTCGAGATCACCCGATTGAATGCGGGAAGTGTCGATTCCTTGGGCCGACTCCGCCGTGCATGTAGGCGGTGCCTGGCTCAGATATGACAGAACGACAAGCGAGTCGGGTTGCTGAATAAGACAAAACGGGTATCCAGATGAATTCCTCTGAATTGTTGGCAGCAGAAATTCCAACTGATCACTAAAGCGCGCCCAGACTCCCGGAATCTTGGCGCTTGCCACGGCTTGAGCAACGTAGTCAGCCGTTGACCAATCTTCTAATTCTCTGTTCCCTGGCCTTTTGTTCGGGGTGTTGACGATGGTATCCCATCGCGTGGCGCGAATAACCCTTTTCCTCCTCGAGGCCCCGATTGATGGAAGAATCAATTTTGTCGCAAAAAGGCATTGCCGTGCAGAGCAACAAGATCGAGATAAGCGGGAGGAATTTCATGCTCTAGATTACGCTACTGGCGCCGCTTCGCTCTTCAGCTTTTCCGCCTGGTAGTGCGTGATCAGCGCGTCGACGATGGGCTGCAGTTTGCCATCCATGACTTCGGTGAGCTGGTGAATGGTCAATCCGATGCGGTGGTCGGTGACGCGGTTCTGCGGGAAGTTGTAGGTGCGGATTTTTTCGCTGCGGTCGCCCGAGCCCACCATCGCTTTGCGTTCTTTCGCGAGAGCCGTTTGCTGCTTTTGCATTTCGAGTTCGTAGAGGCGCGAGCGCAGAACGCGCATTCCCTTTTCACGATTCTTGATCTGGGATTTCTCGTCCTGGCAGCTCACCACGGTATTCGTGGGAATATGCGTGATGCGTACCGCTGAATACGTCGTGTTGACGGACTGGCCGCCTGGACCGGACGAGCAGAATGTGTCGATGCGCAGGTCTTTGGCTTCGATCTTGATGTCGACGTCTTCGGCTTCGGGGAGTACCGCAACCGTGACTGCTGAAGTATGCACGCGCCCTTGCTGCTCGGTAGCGGGCACGCGCTGCACACGGTGCACGCCACTTTCATATTTCAACTGCGAGAAGACTCGCTTGCCCTCGATGATGGCGATTACTTCTTTTAGACCGCCGACTGATGATTCCGAGGTTGAGAGCACTTCCACCTTCCAGCCTTGCGTTTCAGCGTAGCGGGAATACATGCGGAACATTTCGTCGGCAAAGAGCGTGGCCTCGTCGCCGCCGGTGCCCGCGCGGATTTCGAGGATGATGTCTTTTTCGTCGTTCGGGTCCTTGGGAATGAGCAGAACTTTGAGGTCCGCTTCTACCCGGCCCACAAGGGCCTCGAGTTGGGTGAGTTCTTCCTGCGCGTAGGCGCGCATGTCGGGATCTTTTTCTTCGGCGATGACGGCCTTGCTCTCGGCGATGCCGCGGGTGAGGTCCTTGTATTCGCGGTACTTTTCGACGATGGGCGCGATTTCGCTGTGCGCCTTGGCGGTCTTCTGGTATCGGGACGAATCGGTGACGATCTCCGGCGAGGCGAGGGCCTGGGTCAGTTCCTCGTAGCGGGCTTCGATTTGGTCGAGGCGTTCAAACATAGAGGCAGTTCTCGGTTCTCGGTTCTCAGTTCTCAGTTCTCAATTACCTGATTCCCCGGTCCAGTCAGTTACAGCCCCATGTAGCCAGCCGACACATGACACGAGGGCTTGGTGCCGGCAGCATCCCTGATTTTAGGGGTTTAACCGAGAACTGAGAACTGGCAACTGAGAACTGTTTTCGGGGTTGCCCCCTAGGCAATTACCAGTTCGCCGCCGTTTTGCTTTTCCAGTTCCATGGCCTGGTCCAAAGCGACGATCGCGCAGTGGACCTGGTCGTCCGACGGGGGCTGGGTGGTGATGCGCTGGAGCCACAGGCCGGGTGCCGTCATGAGTGCGAACAGCGAGCCGCGGTGTTTCGCGGCAAAGCGAATAATCTCGTACGACAGGCCGGCGATCACTGGCAGTAGAACGATGCGCGTCGCAAAGCGCGACCAGAATGTCGTGACCGGGAAGATCGCGTTGGCCACAATGTAGACCACGATCGAGAAAATCATCACGGTCATCAAGAAACTGGTACCGCAACGTGGGTGAAACGTGGAGTATTTCTGGACAGTGCCTTCGCTGAGCGGATCGCCGTTCTCAAATGCGAAGACCGTCTTGTGCTCGGCTCCGTGATACTGGTAGACGCGCCGGATGTCTTTCATCAAAGACACGCCCCAAATGAACAGCAGGAACAGGGCGATTCGGATGACGCCGTCGACCACATTGAACATGATCGGGTTGGCGAAGATCGCGTTGACGCGCTTCAGTTCCGTAGCCGCCGCCAGCGGCAGGAACTTGTACATGAAGATGAAGAAGGCGAGCGAGATAGCGATGTTGATGCCTGCCACCCACCCGCTGATTTCGGCTTTCTTCTCTTTTTGCTGTTCGGCTGGCATGATCTGTTCGAGGGCAACATCGGCCGAGAAACGCAGCGCTCGAAAGCCGAGCGTCATCGCGTAACCCAGCGTCATGACACCACGGACGACGGGCCAGCCCATCCATTTATGCTTTTCGGACGGACGCTCCAGCGGCTCGCTCATCGTGGCAACTTCACCCGAGGGTCTGCGCACAGCAATCGCCCAGGCGTGCGGGGATCGCATCATGACGCCCTCAAGGACAGCCTGGCCGCCGACCAGCGTCTCTTCACCACTTTCGAGCGCCGGCAGAAGTTGCAGGGCCACGAGAAATCGCCACATGTTGCGCAAGTAATGCATCATTCGTTAGATGATACTTCCAGGTGGGAAGTAGCAGGAGTTAAGGGTATCACAGGGATGGGTGAGGTGCGCTTCCGGAGCCCTTAAGCAGCTTTAACTACTACGAGTTAGGCGCGGCGCTCGGAAACAACAGCTTTCGAAGCCTTCGCTGGATTTCCCCGTCTTTGGCGTCCGGGCCGCTAAAGCAACTTTCGGCGGACTGAATTCTGATCACATTCTGTTCCGGGTGAGACACCCGCAGCCAATCGAAGTACGCTAGTGAAGATTTCTGCGCTCCCGACAATTGCCAGAACGGCTCCCCGAGCCACACCACTGACCCAACTGCCTCGTGATATCCACGCTTAAGAATACATCTGCCCGGATTTTTGGACGTGTCAATGATCCTTTGTTCCAAGGGATATGGAAGTCCATTTGACTTCATCGCCAGGTGATCGAAGCTCCGCTTCGAGCCGTGTATTCGAGTGGGTCATCTGCATTCTGCCAGAAGTCATATTCCAGATCCGCCAACCATGCCATGACAAAGGTCGGCTCCCCTACGAAATGCTTCGCCCATTCATCCCAGGGAAACTCAGAGTCGCCGCGGTACTTGACTAACAGAAAGTCGAAATCCGCAATTTCTTACCCTGCCAAGGTCGAACTCAAACCCATTGCCGGTCAGGTTGAAGGTTGTTCGCCCACGATCACGCAGGCACGGTGCCACGTCGGAGAGGTCTTTGATGGCCTGCCCGCCAAGATCAAGTCCATCCAAATTCGTCTCCAGCGTGAGGAGGACAGATTGGATCGCTGACAGCGCGAATTGGACACTGAGGGTTTCGAATCGGAATGTGATGGTTAGTTTTTCAGCTCGCATTTGGTGGTCGAACTGATAGTAGATGGTCTAGGCTGAATTTGATGCGAAGATTTGCGGAGGCCTGCGAGTCGATCGCAGCGACCACCAAGACACTTTTGAAGGTTGGGATCGTGGCGGAGTATCTGGCTTCGCGCACGGTGGAGGAGGCGTCCGTCTCGGCGGTGTTTCTTTCGGGCAAGCCGTTTCCGGCTTGGGAGGAGACCACGCTGCAGGTGGGCGGGCGATTGTTGTGGCGAGTCGTTTCCGAGCTGTCGGGATGGAGCGATGCGGAGCTGACTGCGGAGTACCGGAAGTTGGGAGACGTGGGCGCTGTTGCGGGGGAGGCGCTGGCAGCGACGCGACCCTTGAATTCGGGAAGGGAGCCTAGCTTCGCTGAGCCGACCGGCGAGGACGCCCGTCGGTCCATCGAGCGGCCGGGGGCAGGTGCCGCTATGCGAGATCAGTTGGGCGTTGTCGAAGCTGAAGGTTTTTTCCGGAAGATTGCTGCTGCTCGCGGTCCGGCGGCGAAGACCGTATTTGTGCGGGAATTGCTCTCGCGCGCGACCGGGCTTGAGGCCAAATATCTCGTCAAGATCATGACGGGCGATTTGCGGATCGGGTTGAAAGAGAGCCTGGTGGAGGAAGCAATCGCACGCGCTTATGGCGGAACCCTTCCCGAGGTGCAGCGCGCGAACATGCTGGTCGGTGACATTGGCGAAACATTGCGACTGGCGGCGCGGGGTGCATTGGGCGAAGCCCACATGCGGATGTTTCATCCGCTGGGATTCATGCTGGCAAGCCCGGTGGAGTCGGCGGAGGAAGCGCTCCGCTACTTCGAGGAGGCTTCCATCGAAGACAAGTACGACGGCGTCCGGGCGCAGGCTCATATTTCGGGAGGCGAGGTGCGTTTTTTCTCGCGAACTCGCGACGAGATCACGGAATCATTTCCCGAACTGCCCGATGCGTTGGCGGGACTAGCTAAGGACGCCATCCTCGACGGCGAAATTCTGGCTTGGAGTTACAGCGAGGACGGCGCAGGCCGGGCCTTACCGTTCAGCGCACTGCAGCAACGGCTCGGGCGGAAGAAGGTCAGTGCTGAACTGATGCGACGGGTCCCGGTAGTGTACATGGTGTTCGACGTTCTCTATGCGGGAGATGAGCTCGTGCTGGCAAAACCTCTTCGGGAGCGGATGCGGATTTTAGATGAGTTCCTGGCGGAGGAGAGGATCATTCACCACAGAGTCACAGAGACACAGAGGACGGCACAGGTCTCTTTGACCTTTGGAGAGGACGAGTGGGCCGTGGTCGATCACCTGATTCGAGCGCCGTCCACGCTTTCTTCCACACCGGAGGAACTGGAAGGACTGTTTACAGCCGCCCAGGCGCGCGGGAATGAAGGGCTCATGATCAAGGATCTCGCCTCCACTTACACGCCGGGAAGACGCGGGAAATCGTGGCTGAAGATGAAGCGCGAACTCGCGACTCTTGACGTCGTCGTGACCGCGGTGGAATGGGGACATGGCAAGCGTATCAAGGTGCTCAGCGATTACACCTTCGCGGTGCGCGATGGCGATCGGCTGGTGAATATCGGCAAAGCATATTCGGGACTGACCGATGTTGAAATCGTCGAGATGACGAGTTGGTTCCTCGAGCACACGGTGGATGATCAGGGCTTTCGACGCGAAGTTGAGCCGAAGATTGTGCTCGAGGTCGCGTTCAACAACATGATGAAGTCCGACCGGCACGAGAGCGGGTACGCGTTGCGCTTCCCGAGGATTGTGCGGCTGCGGCCAGATAAGTCACCCGAGGATGCGGACACGATCGAGAGAGCAGACGAGATTTTCCAGCAGCAGAATGGCGGCAAGACGTAATATCCCAACCATTGAGCAGGACTGCAATCGACGGAAACCTGAGGACGCGTCCCATGAACAAGTTCGGAAAAGTGAGCACCGTAGCTTTGCTGCTCGCCGCAGTGGTTGTGCTCGCCGGATTGTGGAAATTGCGCGCGGACTCCCCTGCCAAGTGGACGTTCACTAAGGAGTCGGAACCGCTGTTGACGGATTCGAAGCTGCGCGATGAGATTTTCGACGCACTCGCCGCCGCGGAGAAGGCGGGGACAGATCCGGGCATTTCGCATTTCAATGTGCGCGTCGCTACAGCTTTCGAGAAGGACGGGAAAGAGCGCGTGGTGGTCGGCGGGAATAGCGAGTATGAAATCCCGGAGGGGATTCACGGAGAAACATCGGTTTTGAATCATGTGATTGCCCTTTACGGTCCGGAAACAACGCGGCGCAATGTGCGCTTCCTGGCGTTCTTTGCCAAGCAATGCGGGGCCAGCAGCTGCGGGGATTGCCGCGACTACCAACTGGCGACAACTGATTACGAGCACCTGCTGTTTGTCTGCGGGCAAGCGAGCGATCGGACTGTGAAAGTGACCCGCTTCGCGGATCAGCTGGTTTGCGAAAGGAACTTCCCCGAGGTGCAAGGCGCAAAAGTTCCGCTGGCGCCGGAGGAATTACGGCAGTTGGTGCAGTCGGCGGAGGAGGCTAGACGAGGTGGAGTGACCCTGTTTACCAAGGGCAGGCACACGGGAGCGGCCGCACTTTCCTTCTCAGGCAAGACGTATCGCTCTGCCGGGGCGGATGATGCAGCCTTTCACTACCGCTACCCGATCGGCGGAGTATTGCAGCAGGCGATGACCGAGCGCGACTATTTTCTGCGCGCGATTGTAGTGAGCGGCGAGAACGGAGAATGGCCGGTCGTGAATTATCGAGACCGGCAGTATGGCTATGAAGCCAGCAGTTTCAATCATGCGGCAGGAAAGGCGCCGATTGTGCTGATCCTGTCGAATGGACGAGGGCAGTTTCGGATGACCACCTTTGAGACCGCGTTGCCGAATGCCTTCAGTACGGCGGACTTTATGCCTGAAGCGTTGAAGATATTTCTTGCGAGCCATGCCAGTGGGAAATAGCCGAAGCTGGAAAGGCTTTGAACCGCTAAGGTCGCAAAAGATCGCGCAAAGGGCGCGAAGATAGTCGGCCTTTGTGCGTATTTCAGCGCGCGGTCGTTTGCAGGGCCGCTGAGACACGGGCGTAAATCTCGTCCGGCGATCCTGTGGCTGCGACCGGCAGCAGCAGATCAAGATTCCGATAGAACTCGATCAGCGGCGCCGTGCTGCGTTCGTACGTCTCCATGCGCACCGTGACTGACTCGGGGCGATCGTCTTCACGCTGGACGAGGCGTCCCGCGCAATGATCGCAAACGCCGGCAGTTTGCGATGGCTGGCGCGCAACATGGTAAACCGCCTTGCAGTTCTCGCAGGTACGGCGTCCGCTCAGGCGCTCGACGATTTCTTCCAGAGGCAGCTCGTAGTTCAGGACCGCGTCGAGCAATAGGCTTTCCTCTTCCATCAAGCCCTTCAACGCTTCGGCCTGCATGAGCGTGCGCGGGAAGCCGTCGAGAATGAAACCGTTTCGGCAATGCAGGCACTGGCTGCGTTCACGCACCATTTCCCACACAGTGGAATCGGGGACAAGTTCTCCACGACGCATGAAACTCAGCGCGGCGGCCATGGCCGGAGATGGCGCGCATCCGTCGCGCTTGCCAGCCGCGCGGAAAACGTCTCCGGTGGAAAGATGACAAGCCCCCAGACGTTCGCGAAGCAAATTAGCTTGCGTGCCTTTGCCGACGCCGGGGGCGCCGAGGAGAATGAGCCGCCAGGGACGGGCAACATCGAGCGGAGTGGAGCAAGTTGCGGAGGGGCCTTCGAGCCAGGCGGCGCGGGTGTTCTTAAGGTTCGTGGTCACGCGGTTCTTTGAGCGGCGACAAGCTAGCTTTTCTGCACTAGCGCGCCCACGTCAGACTAGCGCGGACCTACCATTCATCTTATGACGTCGGTCACCGGTCTTGGTGATCAGGTAGCTTCTCCAGACTCGGCGATTTGCGGATTCTCAGGGCCGATAGATCCTTGGATGGTCGGCCTTGCCGCTCCGCTGGTCAGGCTCGTGCGAATCGCATTCCACAGTTTTCTCGGCCACTCCCGGTCCATGCACGGGCGTTCCACGAGCAGAAAGAAACTTCCGCAAAATAGCAGCACCCACGGAATGATGAAGATGGACTGCAGTGTGTAGTAGGCCCAGAAATTCTGTCCGATGTGAAGAGGCCAAGTCTGGCGCTTGACCGCGTAGATGACGAGGAAATGAAACACATAAATCGAGTAGCACATTCCCCCAATGTCGGTGATCACGCGATTGCTGAAAATGGCGGAACAAACTTTGCCGCGAAAGGCTGCCAGGTACAGCACCACAATGACAAACGGTAAAACGACGTGTCCGGAGTTCAGGCCCATGTACCAAACAAGAGGCCACCCGCAGAGCGCCCGAACATCCCACACGAATGAGCGGGTCCAATCCTTCCGACTGAGATACAAGTCGCAGAGGAGAAACCCGGCGAGGAAGAATGGGACGTAGTAAATGATGGAGGCATGCCAGTGCGGACTGCGATACAGAAAGTTGGTGAGCATCCCGCTCACCAGCATGAGAGTGATCACAATCGTCCGGCGCAGGCGGGCATCTGAGATTGCAAACAGAAGTGCCAGCAATGGAACCAGGACGTAAAACTGTATTTCGATCTCCAGAGACCAGGCCACTCCGTTCACCGCTCCCGCAAAGGCCCCATAAATTCAGATTGTGCAGATAAAAGAAGCTGGCTAGGAGATGCGGCGCCATATCGTGGAAGCCGCGGCGCGCCGTGACGTATTGGGCGGCGGCACAAACGAACAAACTGATGAAATACGACGGCTCCAGACGCGTAAGCCGGCGCAGGTAGTACTGCTTCAATTTCACCTTCGGGGTGTTCAACAGATATCGCGACGCGCAGGTACCCCAAGGATGAACCCGCTGATTGCAAAAAATAATTCCACCCCGCGCTTGGACAGATCGCCATCGGGATGGAAGGCGGGTGGAGGAATGGCTCCGCGGTCGAGGGCGGCAAAGATGTGAAACAAGACCACAGACGAAATCGCGACGAAGCGGAGCCCGTCAATTTGCGGGATGAAGCGCTTCTGCGTCGTAATTCGCCTGAAATTGAACATCAGCGGCTCAGCATAGCACGCAGAGGGAGAGGAGGCACGATGGTTCCAGGCTGCTCACAAAAGGGGTCTACCGAGCTCTGTGTTGCATGGGATTTAGACAAGCGACTCACGGAGAGATCGTCTGCAGTTCAGTGATGGTGGTGATGCTCGCCTTCGCCAACCGGGATGACGCAGCCGTGGGCGACTTCGCACTCCGCGTGCTCAAACTGGATGGTGGTGTGAATCACCCGGAAGTCGTGATGCAGGACTTCCTTCACGTCGCGCAGAATGCGCTCGCTGACGGAGGGCGGAATGTCCGCGATGGCGATGTGGCACGAGAGCGCGTGGCTTTCTGAGCCGATACTCCAGACGTGCAGGTCGTGAACGTCGTTCACGCCCTCGATTTTGCGGATGGCCGCTTCCAGGCGGTCGAGTTTCATACCGCGAGGTGTGCCTTCGAGCAGGATGTTCATGGTCTCGCGCAGGATGCCGACGGAAGACCACAGAATCAGCGCACCAATGCCAAACGAGAGAGCGGAATCGATCCAGTATTGGTTCGTGACCATGATGGCCCAGCCGCCTACGATGACGGCCGCGGTAGAAAGCGTGTCGCCGACTTCGTGCAGCAGGGCGCTGCGGATATTGATGTCGCCACCCGAACGGTAGAGCAGCAGCGCGATCACACCGTTCATCACGACGCCCGCTCCCGCCACCCACATCATCAGGGGAGCGTGTACTGGTTGTGGGTTCTGCACACGCCGGAAGGCTTCATAGAAGATGAAGAACGAGATCACGACCAGGGAAGCCGCGTTGATCAAGGCGGCCAGCACTCCCGCGCGGTGGTAACCGTAAGTCTTGGTGGCGCTGGGCGGACGGGACTGCAAGTAGACGGCGACCAGAGACAGCAGCAACGCGAGGAAATCGGAAAGATTGTGGCCGGCCTCGGAAAGCAATGCGAGGGAATGAGCGCGCAATCCGGCGAAAACTAGCAGAGCGATATAGGCGAGGGTGACGAACAGGGAGATCCGCAGCACCTTTGAGGTGCCTGCCCCGGACCCGGTATGCACGTGCATGTGCATCTCTTTAAGTCTATCGATGCAGCGGAAGGCCTTCAAGGCGCGAAGGCGGGTACGGGCGGGCCTGTCCAGCCCCGTTGAAGTTTTGAAACAAGAGTAGAATGCTGGGCTTCTGGGAACATACAAGCGCGGATTGATGAGCGCAGTCCAGGCGGAGATGATGATGAGAAGACGTGACAGGGTTGCGTTGGCCTTCGTGTTGCTAATGGCAGCCGTTTGCTCGGCCGACACGATCATTACGCGTGAGGGCGCGAGCTATTCCGGAAGTTTTTTGGGCGCGAAGGACGGAGCGATCGGCTTCAGCGACACGAGTGGAATCGGATACACGTTTCCGATCCGCGATGTGCAGTCGCTCATATTCACCTCGGCCAACGACATCGTGACCCTGCGCAACGGGAAGGTTTATTCGGGGAAATTCACGGGGGCTGACTCGCTGGCCTTCAAGGACAACATGGGGATTCTGTACGAATTTCCGCGCAAGGATATCGAGTCGCTCGTCTTGAGCACGGCCGGCGTGACGCCCACGCCACCGCAGGGGTCAAAGGTGATCCCGACCGGCACCGCGATCGTGATTCGCACCGAAGAGAAGATTGATTCAGAAAACGCATCTTCCGGGCAGAGGTTCTCGGCCGAGGTGATAGATGCGGTCGACGACCTGGCCGGGGGCGTTGCCATTCCAGCGCATTCGAAGGCAAAGCTCTTGATCGTGTCGGAGTCGGGCAGGGGTGCTGGGTCTCCTTACATGTACCTGGACCTAGACACCGTGAAAATCAGCGGCAAGATGCATCGCGTGTTTACGTCGGCGTTGAAGGAATCGAACGACAAGGGTTTCGGTAAGAACAAGCGCACCACCGAGTTTCTAGGCGGCGGTGCGGCACTGGGCGGATTGTTTGGCGCGATTCTGGGCGGTGGTCAGGGAGCGGCAATCGGGGCGGCATCGGGTGCAGGCGGAGGATTCTTCGGACAGCTCTTCACACGCGGGAAACAGGTAAAAGTTCCCGCAGAGACCGTGTTGCATTTTCGGCTGGAACGGCCGCTGGTTTTGCAGCCGCAATAGGCGCACACGATGACAACGGCGGAGGTGGTTGTCGTGGGAGGCGGGATTGTCGGGTCGAGCATTGCCTATCACCTGACGGCTGCTGGTTGCGGGAGCGTGCTTGTTGTTGAGCGCGAGACGCAGCAGGGAAAGGGTTCGACCGGCAAGAGCATGGGTGGAGTGCGCGCGCAGTTTTCTACGCCGGTCAACATCCAGATGTCGCTCTACGCGATTCCCTTCTACGCAAGCTTCGATGAAACGTTGGGTCATCCGGCTGGGTACCGGCCTCAGGGATATCTGTTCTGCGCGACCTCCGATAAGCACATGGCGTACCTGCGCGCGAACTACGAGAAGCAGGTTGCTCTCGGCTTGAAGGATGTGCGAATTGTTTCGGGCGACGAGATCCGTACTATGTTTCCGCTGCTGCGGGGCAATGACATTATCGGTGGAAGTTTTTGTGCGACCGATGGGTTCGTCGATCCGTACAGTGCGATGATCGGGTTCATGAACTGGGCCGCAGAACATGGGGCCAAGCTATGGAAGAACACGGATGTGACGGCGATTCGGCGCGACGCACGAGGGATATGTGAGGTCGAGACTTCGCGGGGTACGGTTTCGACGCGCATCGTCGTGAATTGTGCGGGGGCCTGGGCGGCGTCAGTGGCGAAGATGGTGGACGTCGAACTCCCCGTTGAACCGCTGCGCAGAATGTTGGTGCCCACCGAGCCATTCGATCAGTTTCCGCACACGGCGCCGATGATCATTGACATGTCGAATGGCTTTCACTTCCGGCCGGAGTCGCTGGGATTTCTGCTCGCCTGGAACGATCCGGAGGAAACGCCGGGATTCAAGAACGAGTTCGAGCCTTCGTTCATTGAAAAGATTCTGACGCGGGCCGCGGATCGCGTGCCGTGCTTTGAGAATCTGGCGGTGAATCCAAAGCGGGCGTGGGCCGGGCTGTACGAGATGACGCCGGATCATCATCCTATTCTCGGTGCGTTGCCAGAGGTGCCCGGATTTTTTCTGGCAAACGGGTTCAGCGGGCATGGAGTGATGCACGCGCCGGCTACGGGGAAGATTCTGAGTGATTTGATCCTGACGGGAAAGACGGAACTGATTGATGCGTCGCTATTGAACTTCGCGCGTTTTGGCGAGGGGCGGACTATCCATGAGACGGCGGTTTTGTAGGGCAAGCAAAGAGCTGCAACCACAAAAGCTTTTCACCGCAAAGAACGCAGAGTAATGGCGCTAAGTTCGCGAAGAATTTCAAGCCCAGTGCGACCGCGGCTGCTTGTTCCCAAGCACCGCTCCACCAAGGCAATTCAGACCCTCTTAGCTGTCTGGGCGGCGGACACCTTGCAATTGTCGCCGAAAGTTGTTTATCGCTAGGTGTTCGTGATCTCTAATCAACTGGTAGTCCGATGCGCTTGACCAAGTCGGCATAGCGTGGGTCGGAATGGTATTTATCGAGACCCTTGACGAGTTTTATGAATTGCAGGGCTTCACCTTTTCCCGCATACCCCTTCTCGAGCCATTCGAAGGTCTTCTCTTTCTCATCCAGTTCTGAATAGTTGTAAGCAATCACGGTCGGATCCAAATAGCGGTGTTTTGACTGCTGGACCTCCAGTTGGATCAAGCGCATCATCGCTGGGCGGTAGCCTGATTTCGCATAGACGGCGGCGACCTCCTTGGCAACCGCGAGGTCTTCCGGGTCTTTGTTAATTTCGGCTGATTTTACGTACTCCTGGATCCACAGATCGTAGTTGCCCATGTCCTGCGCGATGATCGCGAAATTCCCACGGACGGGGGCATCGGGATCGAGTTCAAGAGTCTTCTTGAATTGTTCCACGGCGAGATCGTACTGCCGGGCATCTCCATAGGCCGTCGCAAGATTGCCGTTGAAGACGAGATTCAGAGGGTCAACCGCCAGGGCACGTTTGAAGGTAGCAATCTCCTGGGCATGGTTGCCCATCATCCCGTGGAAAAGTCCATACCATTGCAGTGCAGTGCCATTGTTGGGATCGAGTTCAAGTGCGCGGCGATATTCGCGGTCGGCGTCATTCCATTGCCAGAGATTCTGATATGCGCCCCCTAATACGGCGTGAGCCTCCGAAGACACGGGGTCGATGGCTAGGGCTTTTTGAGCGGCAGCCTGGGCTTTGGGGGCAGCTTCGACGGCGGAAAGCGGAGAGTAGTCTGGAGCGATGATGTAATAGTCGGCCATCCCTAGATAGGCATCCGCGTAGTTCGAGTCGCGGGCGATGGCCTGCTCGAAATAGGTCTTGGATTTCTCCAAAGAGTCTTCGGTCCGTTTTTGCAGGTTGTATCTGCCTTTAAGGTAGAGCTGATAGGCCTCTGGATCTGCGGTGCCACCTTTCACGATTTGCTTTTTCGACTCATCGCCCGCGAGGCGCTCTCGTAATTTCGCTGCGATGGCGCTGGTGATGTCCTGTTGCACCGCAAGGGCGTCGGAGACTTTGCGGTCGTATTGATCCCCCCAAAGGTTGCGGTTGGTGCGGGCGTCGATCAGTTCGGAGCTGATGACGAGTTGGTCGCCGTGCTGCACGATACGGCCAGTGACCACGGCTTCCACTTTCAAATCATGGGCGATCGTCTGGGGATCGACGTCTTTGCCCTTGTAATGAAAGACCGAAGCCCGCGACATCACCGAGAGATTCTTCACTTGGGAAAGGTTGTTAATCAGGCTCTCGGTGAGGCCGTCGCTTAGATAGTCGCTGTTGGGGTCGTTGGTCGAGTTGACGAAAGGCAGCACGGCGATCGAGGAAATTTCCTTGGAGCCGCCAGCACTCTTCCAGAAGAAAGTAGCCGCTCCCAGCACGACGAGCCCAACCAGTCCTCCAATGGCAGGTATGAGCCATTTCTTCGCACGCGGTTTGGAAGTCTCCGGGGCCGCTGGAATCTGTGCAGAACTCGTATCCCGCCGCAGGCGCTTCAGGTCCGCAAGCAGCTCGGCGGCGCTCTGATAGCGCAAGGATGAATCTTTTTCGATGGCTTTGCTGATGATGCGTTCGAGTTCCGGCGAAAGCTCCGGGTTCACTCGCACCGCCGACGCTGGAGCTTTGTGCAGAATGGAATCGAAGATCACCGCTGACGTATTCCCGCTGAATGCCATGCGTCCGGTGGCCATCTCATACAGAACCGCACCGAACGAGAACAGGTCGGAGCGGCGATCGAGCTCGCGCCCGCGCGCCTGCTCGGGCGACATGTAGGCTACGGTGCCGAGCGCCATACCGGGGCTGGTCAGATTGGCTTCGAGGGTCGCCATGCTGGCGCTGGCTGCGGGGGGCTGATCTCCGGTGAGCTTCGCCAGTCCGAAGTCGAGCACCTTGGCGGTACCGCGTTTCGTAATGAAAATGTTCGCGGGCTTGATGTCGCGGTGCACGATGCCTTCGCTATGCGCGGCGTCAAGGGCGTCGGCGATCTGAATGGCGAGCTCAAGAAGCTGCTCAAAGGGAATCGCTCCCGCCTGCAGCCGTTGCTTGAGTGTCTGGCCAGCCAGGAACTCCATGGCGATGAAGTTCTGTCCTTCTTCTTCACCGATGTCGTGGATCGTGCAGATGTTGGGATGGTTCAGCGCGGAGGCGGCACGAGCCTCCCGGCGGAAGCGTTCGAGCGCCTGGGGATCGCGGGCGAGGTCGTCAGGAAGGAATTTTAGAGCGACGTGGCGGCCGAGACGGATGTCTTCAGCCTCGTAGACCACGCCCATCCCGCCGCCACCGAGTTTTTCCAGGATGCGGTAATGGCCGACGGTTTTGCCGATCAATCCTCGCTCCACGAGTCTGCCGGGCATGGTAGGCTGGCGGGCGCGGGAAGTCAATGAAACCGCTGGGCAACAGCTCGCTGCGCATGAGATCGAGGAGAAACTTGTCCCAAGCGCCCCAGGAACAAAATTATTGGTTGACCACGGTCGAGATGCCGCTCACCGATCCGGCGCGCGCTCTGCCCGAGTCTGCCGACGTAGCGGTCATCGGGGCGGGCTTTACGGGACTGTCAGCCGCGCGCACTCTGGCCACCAAGGGCGCGAATGTTGTCGTACTCGAGAGCGAGACCATTGGCTGGGGCGCGAGTTCGCGTAACGGCGGCATGGTGCTCACCGGGATGAAGCTCGGCGTCAACAAGCTCATCTCGATGTACGGCCGCGAGCGCACCCAAAGAATGTATGCGGCTTCGCTGGCATCTATTGACTGCGTCGGAAAAATCGTTCGCGACGAAAGCATTCCGTGCGATTTCGGTCGCTGTGGGCACCTTGAGGTCGCCTGCAAGCAGGCGCACTTCGATGACTACGCCCGGCAGGTGGAAGTCATCGGGCGCGAGTTTCATCATGAATTGAAGATCGTCCCGCGTAGCGAGTTGCGATCTGAGATCGGTTCCGACATTTACTTCGGCGGTATGGTCGATGAGGCCAGCGTCGGATTGAACCCGGCGCGCTATGTGGCGGGACTTGGTTTGGCCGCACTTCGCGCCGGCGCGTGCATGCGCGAGAAAACAAGGGTCGACCAGATCGCAAGGGACAGCCGGCAGGGAGGGTCGGGATGGCGTCTCGAAACTTCCCGCGGCCCGTTGTGGGCTCGCGATGTTTTCGTCGCGACCAGCGGATACACCAGCAAGACGACCCCGGTCTTGCAGAAGAAGATCATTCCGATCGGTTCGTACATCATCGCGACTGAGGTTTTGGCGGATGCGCTGGCACACGAATTGAGCCCTCGTAATCGGATGATTTATGACTCGAAAAACTACATCTACTACTACCGGCTCACGCCCGACAATCGCATGCTGTTCGGCGGACGCGCGGCCTTCTTTCCGGAGAGCGGCGACACCATCCGCAAGAGCGCGGAGATTTTGCGGCGGGGGATGATTGAGGTCTATCCGCAGCTGCGTGATACGAAGGTTGAGTTCGTCTGGGGCGGCACCCTCGACTTCGCGTTCGACATCATGCCCCATGCCGGGCAGATAGAAGGCATGTACTACTCGCTCGGATATGCCGGTCATGGCGTCGCGATGGCGACCTACCAGGGAGAGTTGATCGCTCGGAGAATTTCTGGAGAGAGTCCAGACAACCCATTTGACGGGATTCCGTTTCCGGGGGCGCCGCTCGGTCTGTACAACGGGAGACCATGGTTCTTGCCGTTCGCCGGGGCTTATTACAAGTTTCTGGATTGGGTCAGTTAGTCGCTATCCTGAAAATCCTAAGATCGACGCAGTCGTAGGATCCCACCCTAACGTCGTAAAGGACGCGACCTTAGGATGGGGAACCCTCGGTTCGTATCGCTCCAGAGAGTGCAGAAGTCCTTCGCCTTGCTCAAGATGACATTGGCGTTGGGCTTTGTGCTCGACGAAACCGGCGCAACGCGAGGTAGATGATCGGCCCTGCTGCCAGCGCCACCGGTCCCCAGCGCAGCCCGTAGAGATCGCTTCCCAGCAACGCGACCAAACTCATCAGAACGACGGCTACCACTGCCGCGATCAATCCGAGCGAACCACCTGGGACCACAAACGACCGCGGCAGTTCGGGCATTTTGCGGCGTAGTTGCCAGGCCGCGAGCACGGTGAGGATGGTGGTGCCGACGCGCAGCCAGTTGTAAACCGTGATGAGTTGCGTCAGGGAGTGAATGGCCAGCAATCCGTAAACCAGGCCTGATACGACGATCGCGATCCAGGGCGTGCCGAAGCGAGCGTGCTTGCCGGTAAAGAAAGCCGGGAGATATCCATCTTCCGCCATGCTTGAGGGCATGCGCGTGGATGTCAGCACGGTCGCGTTGAGCAGGGAGAGATTCGTCACCATGGCAGCGATCGTCATCCAGGAGCCAAGCCAAGGGCCTCCGATCAGCTGCGCCGCGTCGGAGAAGTAGCGCGTGTGCCATTGCTGCCAGTTGCCCAAAGCGGCCAATGACGCCAGCGTTGGCAGGAAGTAGACCGCGATCGATAGCGGGACCACGATGGCGAGCGCGAGCGGATAGGTCCGACGCGGGTCTTCGACCTCTTCCGCCACGCTGGAGCTCTGCTCGTAGCCGGAGTAAAGCCACAATCCCAAGGCGAGGCCGACGCCGAAGACGTTGTAGAACGGTTGATGCGGAGGCACGATGGGCACGAATGGATTGTGTTTCCACTTCGCCAGCCCCATCACCACCATCACCAGCACCGGCAGCAGAATGAAGATTTCCAGCGCGGTCGCGAATTTTCCCACGGCGTCAATGCCGCGAACGTTGATCCAGGTGATGAGGGCCACCACCATCAACGAGATCGCGTAATGCTTCCATCCCGTCAGCCAGGGAAGGTAGAAGCCGAGGTAGTCAGAGAACTGCACCGCATACACCGCACCCAGCAGGAACGATGCGCACCAATTCCACCAGCCCGCAAGAAATCCCCAGAAATCGCCGAAGGCCGCGCGCGACCAGCGGTAGAAGCCGCCTTCGACCGGCATGGCCGTCGTGAGTTCCGCGGAGACGAGCGAGACCGGGATCGACCAGAAGAAGGGAATGATCAATAGGTAGATCAGCGTGAGGCCGGGGCCGGAGGTGGTGACCATGTCCTCAAGTCCGAATGGGCCTCCGGTGCAGTACGAGAACATGACCCAGACGAAATAGAAGAGACCAGCTTTACGGATGGCGGATTTAGCGCGGTTGTCGGTGGCCACGGGTCGGGGCGATGCGCGGCGATTATACGTGGGGTCGTGCGCGGCTGCGATCGAAAGCGGCTCGTGGCAACGCGGGCACAATTCACGGCGCAGCTTAAGGCAGCGGGCGGAGATGCTCAGCTGGATTTTTGACGTTCCCAGCGGGTGAGCATTGTGTTGAGGGCATCTCTCGCAAAGAACTCCAGAGCGTCGTGCGCGTCAAACGGCGGACCGGCGGTGGATTCGCCGACGGAATCCATCACGATGGCAACGCGGGTCGTGCTGCTGTTGAGGCGAATGAATGTGACCTGCTGTTGCACGGTGATGCCTAGAGCGTGATTCAATAAGCCGATTTTGGATGGTGGCTCAAAAGCAGTGACCACGACAGACACCGTGGTGGCAACCGGCTTCGCAATCACATATCGCAGTCGACTGCCGACTTGCCAAGGTGCGCCTTCAGTCCAAGCTGCCTCGGAGTAGATTCCCCGTCCCAGCAAGCGGTTGAGATCGCAGAAAGCCGCGCATAATTCCTCAGGCGTGGCTGGAGCGGTGACCGCGTATTCAATTCGGGGCAGCATATCGGCCTTATGCGAACCCGGGCGGATTCGCGTCCCCAGGAAATTTCGACAAATCTAGGCCTGCAGCCGTTGAAATTCAAGCGCTGATTAGTCAAGCAGCGAGAGTGCCGGAGAGAGCGCCTTCCAGCTCGAGCAGCCGGCGCTTGATGTCGAGGCCGCCTCCGTAACCGCACAGCGTCCCGTCGGAAGCGATCACGCGGTGGCAAGGGACGACGACGGCGATCGGATTGCGGTTGTTGGCCATCCCAACGGCGCGGAAAGCCTGCGGCTTGCGCACGGCGCGGGCAATGTCGGCGTAGGTACGCGTCTCACCGTAGGGGATGGCGATCAGGACCCGCCAGCACTGCAGCTGGAACGGAGTGCCCCGGAGATCGAGCGAGAATGTAAAGTTCCGACGCTTGCCCGCGAAGTACTCGTTGAGTTCGCGTGCGTAAGGCTCGACTTCGTCGGGCGCGCTTTTCCAGGAAGTCTTTTTGTCTTTTGTTGGCGGGAAAAGGCGGCGGTCGAATTCGAGGGCGACCATGCCGATTTCCGACACCGCGAGGTTCAGTGGGCCGATGGGCGAATCAATTTTTGCGTAGTAGAGAGTTTCCATTTGAGGGTCTCCGGGAGATTAGATTCCATGCTCCATGAAGAATATGCAAGGTGGGCTTGGGATGATGTCCGAAAGTGTCTGCGAATGGCTGCCCGGAATCTCAAAATCCAGGCAGTCGTGGAATCCCACCTTTACGCACAATACACGCAAAGATGGGGCACCCGAGCTTGGGTGCCGAGGGGCGGAGCGTTACTTCGCTCACCAAAACAAAACCCCTCGCTTGCGCGAGGGGTTTTTGGGAGAGATAGCGGGAACTTGTCCCGCCGTAGTTGCAAAGTTATTTCGCGGGCGCCTGCTGCTGATCCTGAGCTGGAGCAGCTGCGGTCGAGCCGGAAGCCAGCTGATCCAGATTGTTCTTCAGGAGGCTGATTTCGACTTTTCCACCAGACGTACGCTTGGTCTTGCCGTCGCCTGCCGTCGCCTGCTGGGGCGCGTTGCCCATGCCGACGAGGTAGATGCGGTAGACCGGGATGTCATGGTTGAGGACCAGGTAGCGAACCACCGACTCGGCCATCTTCTGCGAGTTGGAGATTGCGGTCTGTCCCTTGCCAGACGAGAAGCCCTGCA
The DNA here is from genome assembly GCA_035652655.1 of Terriglobales bacterium. Classification (GTDB taxonomy): domain Bacteria; phylum Acidobacteriota; class Terriglobia; order Terriglobales; family Acidobacteriaceae; genus Gp1-AA133. Next base: position 31,275 of record DASRDJ010000122.1, on the reverse strand, counting down.
CTTCGACGATGTAGCCGCGCTGACTCTTCAGCGGGGTCGCCATTTCGTCCAGCGCGTCCTTGGCAGCCTTGCTCAGCACGGTCTGGCCGGGCTTGAAGCGGATTTCAGTCTGCGTCGACGGCGTGTACTGGTCGATGTTGCCAACCACCTGCTCGACCGTGGTCAGGCGCGTGGTGGCCTGGGTCGCGGTCTGCTGGGCGGCATTGGCACGGTTGCCCGCGTCGACGGCGTGCTGGTCGGCTTCGTTAGCCTTGTTGGAGGCCAGCGTGATGCCCTGCTGCGCGCGCGAATCAACGTCCTTAATCATCTTGCCGTTCGCGGCTGTGAGTTCGTCGAGTTCGTTGACGCGATCACGGATGGGCGCGGTCTGGCGCTGAACGTACTTCTTGCGGGCAAAGGGATTCAGCTTGCCCCAGAATCCTTCGTGGGTATCCGGCTGCAATGGATCTTTGCCGGTGGCGGCGTCAGCCTTGGTAGGCGCGGGCGCGGCCTGGGTCGTTCCCTGTGCGGGAGTGGTGGACGTGGTCTGCTGGGCGAAAGCCGGAATCGCAAGTGCGCCGGCCACAAGCAATGCAATGAGGCTTTTTTTCATTTGAACTTCCTCCGATTGGGGGAGCGTTTGGGGCTCCACTCCAGCACGCCTGAGAGCGTGTTGCGTGATTTTTTAATTGCGTCCCCTAACGGGTGAACAAGAGCAAGATGTTGCTTTGCCGGCATACGCTGACGCAACGTATGCACTGAAACCGTTACTGAAGCGCGCCGCCGACTGCCGCGGCACCTGTGCTAGTTAATTACAGGTTGCTTGCCAAACCCGTATTCCCAACGACTACGCTAAATCCTTGAGTCGGAAGGACATTGTACAGCCGTTCTGCGCGTCCGTGTGAGACAAACACGATGGCAGAGTAATTTTGGCAGAACCTGCTATAAAAACTACGTTGGCCGACCTCAGGTAACTCGCGGGAATTGAGGGAGAAACGAAGGATGCTTCGAGACGATGTGCAACAAACTTGCACTACTCGTGCAGCACTCTTCTTCATCACGGTTGTGGCGGTGATGATGCTGGAAAGCGCGATTCTGGCGCTTGCGGCGCAGCCGGACTCTTTACCTATGCCGATGGCTTCGAGCCGCGTCTCTCCCGATCGTCTAGCGAGCTACTCGGATCAAGCCGTAGATTGGCTCGAACAGTATTTGCGCATCGACACCACAAATCCCCCCGGCAACGAAATCCAAGCTGCGAAGTTCATCAAAAGAATTCTCGATGAGGAGGGCATCGAGAATCAGATTTTCGAGTATCAGCCGGGCCGCGCGGACGTCTGGGCCAGGCTGCCGCACACTTCGGCCCAGGCTAAGCGGCCTTTGATTCTGCTCAACCATATGGATGTGGTCACCAGCGACGCCGCTCACTGGCGAGTGCCTCCCTTCAGCGGGCAGATGCTCGATGGGTCGATTTACGGCCGGGGCGCGCAGGACATGAAAAACGAAGGCATCGCCCAGTTGATGGCGATGGTCATGGCAAAGCGTGAACACGTCGCACTGAGCCGGGACATCATTTTCCTGGCCGTGAGCGATGAGGAAGCAGAAGGTACCGGCACGGACTGGATGATCGCCAACCATCGCGACCTTCTGGGGAATGCCGAATTCCTGATCAACGAGGGCGGCGAGAACCTGGTGGAGAACGGCCGGGTGCGCTTCATCGGCGTAGACGTTGGAGAGAAGACGCCGTTCTGGCTGCACATGGTCGCGCGCGGGCGGCCGGGCCACGGATCTCGTCCGATTGCCGACTCGGCTCCCAACCGGCTGGTCCGGGCGCTCGACCGCGTTCTGGCGTACCGCACTCCGTACAAGGTCCTGCCGGTGGTGGAGGAATTCCTAAGGGAGATGGCTCCATACGAGCCGCCGGAGCGGGCGAAACGGTTTCGGAACGTGCGCCAGGCATTGCAGGATCCCCACTTCGAGGAGCAGGTGGACCACGACGAGTCTCTCAATTTTCTGGTCCGCAACACGATTTCCCTCACCATGATGGGTGGGTCGGAACAGACGAACGTCATACCGTCAGAAGCGTGGGCCAACCTGGACGTCAGACTGCTCCCGGGAGAAGATCCGAATAAGTTTCTGGATACGATTCGGAAAGTCGTGAATGACCCTGACGTAACCGTGGAACCTGTGCCCGGAAACTTCCGAACTTCCAATGCTTCCCGGACGGACACGGCGCTGTACAACGCGATCCGGCAAGCATCGGCTGAATATTTCCCCGGCGTTCCAGTGGTGCCACGTTTGACGAGTGGTTATACGGAGAACCAGCGCTACCGCCCGCTGGGAGTTGATGCGTACGGCTTTACCCCGTATACCGCCACCGACGCCGAAGGCAGTTCCGAGCATGGCAACGATGAGCGCATCCGGGTGGAGGAAGTCCGGCGCGGACCTCGAATTTTGTACGACGTGGTAATGGCAGTGGCTGGAGAGTAAGTCAGCGAGTTTCTGATGTGGAGTGGTATTCGAAAAAGTTACGACGCAGTTGCGCGGCAGTACGCCGACCAAATTTATGGTGAACTGGCTAGCAAGCCGTTCGACCGCGACCTTCTGGACCGGTTCGCCGAACGCGTTCGCGGACGGGGCCCGGTCTGCGATCTCGGATGCGGTCCCGCACAGATTGCCCGGTATCTGCGCGATCGAGGGGTAGATGCTTTCGGGGTCGACTTGTCAGCAGGTATGTTGGCGCAAGCGCGGCGCCTGAATCCCGATTTACAGTTTGTGCAGACTTCCATGCTCGGGCTTGGAGTGCGCTCGGGCCAACTCGGTGGCGTGGCCGCGTTCTACTCGATCATTCACATCCCACGATCGAAAGTTGTAGAAGTGCTAGCCGAAGCCCGCAGGGTACTGCGTCCGGGCGGCGTGTTTCTGTTTACGTTTCATCTGGGCAGCGAAGACAGTCATCACGAGGAATTGTTCGAGCGTCCGGTCAGCCTCGATATCGCGCTGTTTACCGCCGACGAAATGTGCGGATATCTGCAGGCGGCGGACCTGGCCGTCGAACAGGTTTTGGAGCGTGGTCCTTATTCTCCAGACGTGGAGTACCAAAGCAGGCGTGGATACATTCTGGCTGCGCGTCCGCAGGGATGACACCTGTGGAGGCGGTCCACTCAGTGCATTACAATGAAGGGTTTGGCGCCGGATTTTTGAGCCAGGAGAACGGGGGTTCCTTTGACGCGCGTGATCGCATCATTCCCGCACTTGACGATGACGAATGTCATCGACATTTTGCTGGTCGCGTTCGTCATCTACCAATTTCTAATGCTGGTGCGTGGTACGCGCGCAGCGCCCATGCTGGTGGGAGTCGCGGCGGTGGCGCTCGGCTTCTACATCGCGCGCGTGGGGCGGCTGACAACGCTCAGTTGGCTGGTCAGCACGCTGCTTCCCTATGTGGTATTCGCGTTGATCGTGGTTTTCCAGTCGGAGTTGCGGCATGCGCTCGCGAATCTGGGCAGCAGACTTACGCTGAGCCGGGCCCCAAGTTCAGAGTCGGATGCGTATGACGATATCGTCCTCGCGGCGAACTTGTTTTCGCAAAACCAGACGGGCGCCCTCGTGGTAATCGAGCGGGAGATCGGACTGCGAACTTACATCGAAAGTGGCGTTCCCATGGATGCGCGTCTTTCCTATGACTTATTGGCTACGATCTTCCGGCCGAGCGCTCCCCTCCATGATGGCGCAGTGATCGTGCAGAAAGACCGGATAGCGGCCGCGGCGTGTTTTCTGCCTTTGTCAATGAACCCGGTGCTCTCGACCCAGATGGGAACGCGGCATCGCGCCGGCATCGGCATTACTGAGGAGACGGACGCCATCGCCGTAATCGTATCGGAGGAATCGGGCGCGATCAGTTTGGCAGTGTCTGGCAATTTCGAGCGCGACCTTACGGTGGAGCAGCTACGCGAGCGTCTGAGCACATTGCTACGGCGCTACGTTCCGCCTTCGACTCTACCTACTCCGATCGTGACCGAGGAAGAGAAGGAGGAAGGCGAGCGTCCGGCCAGCGTGCGCAATCCGGAGAGTTATTCGCCGGAGGTGGACCGGTGAGTGGAATGTGGAGACCTTTCGGTTTCAAGTTGATGGGCGAACACGCGGGCGGGGGCGCCCGCGCTACACGACACTGAGATGATCGATATCCTCCAGCGTTACGTCTTTGCACATTTCGGGTACAAGGTGGTTTCGCTCGCTCTTGCCCTTGGGCTGTGGTGGGCGGTATCGCACGATCCGGTGGCGGAGGTCGAGGTCAGCATTCCGATCGAGTTTCATCGCATTCCCGCAAGCCTGGAAATCAGCTCAGTGAATATCCCCGAGGCGCAGGTGCGCGTGCGCGGACCCGAGCGCATCATTCACGACATGCGAAGGCAGGATGTGCACGTCGAACTCGACCTTTCCGACGTGAAGCCCGGGGACAGGACTTTCGACCTGACCGCGCAACAGGTGCGTTTGCCGTTCGAACTGGAAGTCATGCAGGTGGTGCCGGGCCAGGTGCGGCTGAGTTTTGATGTGAGCATGACGCGCGAAGTCGAAGTGCGACCGCGCGTGATCGGGGCGTTCGCGCCGGGCTATCGGATCGCCGACGTGCATGCCGACCCTGCCAAGATTTCGATCGTCGGTCCGAAGCAGCGGGTGCAGGCGGTCGAGGCAGCAACAACGGACCCCGTAGACGCTTCCGGCACCATGGTGCGCGGGAGTTTCGTGACGAACACTTTTGTGTCGGACCCGCTGGTGCAAGTAGTGCGACCCGCCCCCATCCGGGTGACAGTGATCATGGGAAAAACTGAGGTCGAGCCCCGGTGAACAAGCCATCCGAATGAGCCAACCTACAAGACAACTGTTTGGAACCGACGGAATTCGCGGCGTGGCGGGGGAGTTCCCCCTGACGCCTGAAAGCACGTATGCCATTGGACGCGCGTTGGGACACGACTTGCTGCGCGCCAACGCAAACCCGCGGGTAGTCGTGGGTTTGGATACCCGCGAGTCGAGTGGCTGGATCGCCGACCGAGTGACGCTGGGCCTCGCATCGCTGGGAGTGAAGGTCGAGAGCGCAGGCATCATCACGACACCGGGTGTCGCGTACCTGGCGCGCTCGCGCGGAATGGCCGCGGGCGTGGTGATTTCGGCGTCGCACAATCCGTGGACAGACAACGGGATCAAAGTGTTTTCCGGGGACGGCTACAAACTCCCCGACGCGCACGAGTTGGCGATCGAGCAGGAGATCTTTGCTCTCCTACAGAATCCCTCGACAGATCGCGAGCCGGCCGCGCTGCCGACGCCAAGCTTGCCGGGCTCGGCAGAGTTACGCGAGGCGTACGTGCACTGGCTCGCGCAGAACGTTGCGACCGACCTGAGCCGGATGCGGGTGTTGGTTGACTGTGCCAATGGCGCAGCTACCGCGGAGGCACCCGAACTATTTCGCGCATGCCGCGTGCGAGCAGAGTTTGTGCACTGCGGCCCGGATGGGAAAAACATCAACGAGAAGTGCGGAGCACTGCACCCTGCGACGGTGGCAAAGCTCGTGGCTGAACGCAGAGGTGAACTCGATTTGGGCATCACATTCGATGGCGATGCCGACCGCGCCTTGTTCTGCGACGCTGAAGGCAGCGTAGTGAATGGCGATGCCGTGCTGTTGATTGCGGGGCGAGATATGCAGGCCCGAGGTGCGCTGATGGGAAACACTGTGGTGGCGACGACGATGTCGAACATGGGACTCGAAGTCGCACTGAAACGGAGTGGCATCCACATGCTGCGAGCCAATGTCGGTGACAAATATGTGCTGGAGGAAATGCTGAAGACGGGCGCGACCTTGGGGGGCGAGCAGTCCGGGCATATCTTGTTCCGCGACGGGGATGCCACGACTGGAGATGGCTTAATGACAGCGCTCCGTTTGATGGAGATCATGGCCCGCAGCGGCAAGAGCCTGGCGTCGCTGGTGGGCAATTTAAAGGTGTATCCGCAGACGATTCAGAACGTGCGCGTGCGTGAAAAGGTTCCATTCGCGAAGGTGCCCTCGGTACAGAGTGCAATCGACGATGCCGAGAAAGAACTGGATGGGAATGGTCGCGTGGTAGTGCGCTATTCCGGCACCGAGGCACTGGCACGTGTGATGGTGGAAGCAGAGTCGGAAGAGCGGATGAAAGCGATCGCGAATCGGATTGCCGCGGCTATTCAGAGTGAGTTGGGATTGTGACGTTGCAGGCCTAGTGCTCTCGAGCCGTGGAACCCCACGGTCACCATTATCCCGATCAGACTGAGATCGAGAGTTCACCTAGCGGTGAAACTCGCGTTCGCGCGAAGGCGCAAGGCCGGCGAGCCCATAAGTCGCTCAGTGCGCGAGTTGTGCGATCTCCGCCTGGAAGTTTTCCTGGCACCGCTTGGCGGTGGAGAGCAACTGGGCGTACTCGGAAGTCGAGCGGATCGTTGCAAGCATCGGATCTTTCTGCAGTGCCTGGTAGGCGCAGTACTTTCCATCGATGGCGGACTTGAGGAGGCGAAGAGCTGCGTCTTTCTGGCCGCAGGCTGCCAGAAAAGTAGCGGCCAGGTAGCGATTTTCCGGATCCGGGTTTGCCATCATGTGCGGCTCAATCTCCTGGCTAGCGCGGTTCAATTCCGCCGAGGGCGGCTCCGTCAGGGAATTCCGACTCATGCAAACCTTATAGAACGTGTTGGGGCCAACGTCAGGCGGGAGTTTCGTGCCGAGTTCCCGCGCCTCGGCGAGTTTGTTTTCACCCAGCAAAACGCGAATGGCGTTGCGATTCGACCACTCCGAACCTGGCTCGACATGCAGGAAGTCCATGGCACGTTGTGGATTGCCCAACTCGGAAAAAGTAAACGTGCAGCTTCTGATCCGGCTGTCCCCTGCGTCAAGAGAGATCGCCATGTCACATTCGCGGGCCGATTCATCGAGCAAGCCGCCATAGCGAAGCACATAGCCCGTCACCATGCGCACTACAGCATTTCGAGGCTGGCGATGGACGAGGTCCTCCGCTTCCTTGTACGCTCGGGCCAAATCGCCACGCTCCACTCGATTCGCGATCCGCTGAGTGGCTGCGAGGGCCAGGTTGGGGTCAAGCGCTAGCGCCCGTTCAAGAGCAATGTTGGACTTCTGAAACATCGCTTCGCCGCCGTCCGAATACTGAGAATCGATGTAATAGCGACGGCCAAGGGCCGCCCAGGCGGGAGCATAGTTCGGATCAAGCCCGACGGCGCGCTCGAGCATGGGAATCGCTTCCTTGTTGGGCGCAGGATCGCTGGCGAGTGAGAGACTGCGCAGGTACAGGTCGTACGCTTCTTCGTTGGCGGGACGCGTGGCGGTCTCCCCGGCATCTCCGATGGCGCCGAGTGCAGGAAGTAATCCCTGCCGGACGCGGGAGGTGATTTGCCCGCGCATGGAAATCATGTCCGGGGCGGCAACATTGAGCGTGTCGCGCCACAGGGTGCGGTTGTTCTCCACGTCGACCGCTTCGAGCGTGATCTCCAGCTGGTTTCCCTCTTTCAAGTAATGTCCCGTCACGACGTCGGCAACACGCATCTCGCGGCCCACTTGCTGTAAATCGAGTCCCGCCGCTGTGTATTTGCTAGTCGTGGCAAAGGGACGGATGGACAGCGAATGAACGTAGCTCAACGCCGTAGCAATTTCGTCGGGCAGCGCGAGACGGAGGAAGTCGGTATCTTTGTCACCGCCCATGTTCTGGAACGGAAGCACAGCAACGGTGATGGGATTTGCGGCGCTGGATCCCCGGGCGGGAGTTCGTCGGAAGTGCCAGAACAGTATGGCGGCTGCCACAACGGCGACGGCTGCGACCGCTGCGATGATTTTGCCGTAGGTGCGCGGACCAGACGCTGCCGCCAAACCCGATATGCGCGCCGAGGAAGACAAAGCGGAAATCCGCGCGGAAGACGTCTGGTCGCCAGCACCGCCAGGTACCAGGCCCGGAGATCGGCCGCTTTCCGTGTCACGCTTGAGGCGCTGCAGGTCACTGCGCATCTCGGAGGCATGCTGGTAACGCAGGTTACGGTCTTTCTCCAGCGCTTTGTTGACGATGTCTTCGAGCCGTTCGGGCACATTGTGATTCAAGCGCACGGCGGGCACGGGCGCACGGTTCATGATCGCTTCACAAATCACGGCGGAACTTTCTCCGTGGAAGGGCACGTCGCCGGTTGCCATTTCGTAGAGCACGGCACCGAAGGAGAAAAGGTCGGTGCGGTTATCGAGTTCGCGAGCGCGAACCTGCTCGGGCGACATGTAGGCAACGGTCCCGAGCATCGTTCCGGGACTGGTGAGGTGCGCTTCGTCGAGCGTGGCGGTATTCGCTGCCTGAACCTGGGTGGATGAGCCCGCTGGAACATTCACCTTGGCGAGGCCGAAGTCGAGAATTTTCGCGTGGCCACGCTTGGTGACGAAGATGTTGGCGGGCTTAATGTCGCGATGCACGATACCTTCGGCGTGCGCAGCATCGAGCGCGTCCGCAATTTCAATGGCCAGCGAGATCAGAGTCTCGACTTCCATCGGACGGCCGGCGATGACGTGCTTCAAGGTCATGCCATCGAGGTATTCCATGGCGATGAAGCGCTTGCCATCGTGTTCGCCGATCTCGTAAATCGTGCAGATGGTGGGATGATTCAGGGCAGAGGCGGCCCGGGCCTCGCGGTTGAAGCGCTCGAGCGTCTGGGCATCCTGCGCGACGTTTTCGGGGAGGAATTTGAGGGCAACGAATCGACCGAGGGTCGTGTCTTCGGCCTTATAGACAACGCCCATACCGCCGCCGCCAATTTTTTCGAGGATGCGATAGTGCGAAACAGTTTGCCCGATCACTGGAGTGTGATCGTAGGGCGCTGGGCGGAGTAAGTCAATTTGCGGGAGCTTCGGCCCGGCTCTCTGAGATCACGTTTACGCCATCGGAATGTCATTTGAGTACGGCGAGGACCATTTCCCTGACTCGCAGATTTGGCGCCTATGTTTCCTCATACTCCAACAATGCGCCGAGTCTATCGAGGCGACGTTCCCACAGCGAGCGGCGCTCTTCGATCCAGCGCTCGGCGACGGTGAAGCCTTTTGGCTCGATCCGACAAGTGCGTACGCGACCGACCTTGGTAGTCCGAATCAAACCGCTACGTTCGAGGACTTGGATATGTTGAACGACTGCGGCTAATGTGATGCCGAGAGGCTTCGCGAGGCTCGAAACAGAGCCGGCGCCGTGACTGAGCTTTTCGACCATCGCACGACGCGTGGGATCACCGAGGGCGTGGAAGACGCGGTCGACCTGGACTCTTTGAGTCTGCATAAATTCTCCCTCGCGTGGGAGAGCCGCTAAAGCCGCTCAACGCACGTTACCGCTCCGGCTGAAGCCGATTCCTGAGACGAGCCGTTCGCCGTTAGAAGATCTCTCTGTTTTCGGTTCGTTCACCGGCACGGATGACCCGAGCTACGTTCGAGACAGCTCCTTGCGCAAGGCTTCCAGCAGCAGAGTCCAGCCGTCTTGGCGCATCTTCGGGCCGTCGGCGCCTTCGAAGAATGCCGCCTGCTCGGTGAACACCAGGAGAGTGCCTTGGTCTTTGCCTAGAAATTCCACCGTGGCTTGCGATGAGGAGATGTGCTTGTCGCCCATGCTCATGGTGTACGCGAACACGATGTGGCGCCCGGGCAGAATGTCTTGGAAGATGGTGCGGTTAGTAAAAGTAAACCCATTCTTGCCTCGAAACCGAGCCTCCTCGCGGCCGCCGACCTGGAAGTCGAGAGCGTAGTGCTCGACCTCGAATTCGTCGCCTTCGGCAAACCAGAGGCGTTTTTTCGCAGGGTCGGAGAACGCGGCAAATACGCGTTCGGGCGCCGCCGGATAGTTGCGTTCAATCACGAAGGTGCTGTGGGTCACGGACCGTTCTGACATGAGTGCTCCTTACGCGGCCGGCTCGTAACAGAGGAAAGCATTGCCGCTCGCGAAGATTCGGTTCCTGGTCATCTTGAGTCCAACGGAGTGGTTCAGTCCGTCGAACATGGTTCGGCCCTCGCCGAGGATCACGGGATTCACAACCACTTGAAATTCGTCGATTAAGCCGGCCTGCGCCAGTTGCGAGACGATGCTGCCGCTGCCCAGGATGACCATGTCGGCGGAAGACTCGTTCTTCAGCTTGCGGATTTCAGACACGGGATCGGCTTTGACCAGTCTCGTGTTGTTCCACTCCACGGAATTAAGCGTTCTTGAAAAGACGATCTTGGGCGACTTGTTCATCCCGTCGGCCACGGCCGGATCGGACTTCATGGCTTGCGCCGTGGGCCAGTAACTGGCCATCAGTTGGTAGGTGATGCGCCCGAAGATAAGCGTACCGCCACCCTGCGCGTTACCGGCGACGAAGGCGTTGAACTCGGGATCCATGTGGCTCTTGGCCCAGGCGAATTCTCCATTCTTGCCGCTGAAATAACCGTCCAGGGAAACATTGTTGAAAGCGCTTAGTTTTGCCATATGACTCCTTATTCGTTTTCGAAACGCACCGAAAGACATGCCTTGGTTCGAACCCCATACTTTAGTACCTGCTTTAGTATTACAAGAACGCACTTGGCATTGTCAAGTGGTTGCTTAACTATCAATAGATGGCTGGGTGATCGCGGATTGGAGAAGATTTGCGCTCTCCTCTGCACCGGCTAAATTTGGGGACACAAATTTCTCAGAGCGGAACTTTCACATCCACCGCTTGCCCGAGGCGGCCTTGCAGGTCCTTCCGGTAGCGGCGGCTGAGGCGAAGTTTGGTTCCGTCGGCGAGGAGGAGCTCGTATTCGGCGTCGCTGTCGAAACGCAGTTCGCGGACGCGATCGAGATTCACAATGGTAGAGCGGTGAATGCGGCAAAACTGCGCGGGATCGAGATCGGATTCGAGATCGTTCATGCTGCGGCGTAGGAGGTGCGTCTTCGCACCAACGTGCAATGACGCGTAGTAGTCGGCCGCTTCAATCCAATCGATTTCGCCGGCCGGAATAAATGTCACGGAACCGGCATTCTTGATGGTAAGGCGGTCCATCTTGGCAGGCACTCGCCTGCGCTGCGTGATCCGTTCCCTGGCGCGTTCGAGCGCGCGCTCGAAGCGGGCGTTGTTGAAAGGTTTCAGCAAGTAGTCGAGAGCGCCGGTATCGAAGGCTTTAAGCGCATATTGATCGTAGGCGGTGACTAAGATGACCGCGGGAGGCGCTTCGGCACCGAGCATTTCTAAAATGTCGAAGCCGTCATACTCCGGCATGCGGACGTCGAGAAAAACAAGGTCAGGCTTTTGAGTGCGGATCGCATCGAGGGCAGCGGTCGAGGAATCGCACTCACCCAAGATCTCAACCTGGGGATTCGCGCGCAGCAGATGCACGATGTTGGAGCGGGCGAGGGGTTCGTCATCCACAACCAGGGCGCGAATTCTGGCGGGAGGGGACTCGGAGCTCATTTGGGTTTGTAAAGGACTGAGAATTGGACTTCGACGCCTTGCTCGCGATTCTCGATCTTCAGTTGACTGCCTTCGCCGTAAAGCGCGCGCAGGCGTGAGCGAACATTGGCGATGCCTACGCCGGCCCGGCGCTGCGCCCAGTCCTCGGGAAGGCGTGGACCCTCGTTGTAGACGCTCAGCGTAAGAAAGCCGTTGTCGCGGACCGCGCCAATCCGCAGCAAGCCGCCAGCGGCGCACTTCTCTATGCCGTGCTCGATGGCATTTTCAACCATGGGCTGCAGGATGAGACTGGGCACGCGAGCCGAGAGAAATTCCTTCGGGACGTCCACGCTCAGGCGCAGGCGCTCGGCGAAGCGCGTCTTCTGAATCTCGAGATAGGTTTCGAGGAATTCCATTTCTTCGCCCAGCGAAACCTCCTGCTTACCGGAATCGTCGAGCACGCGCCGGAGCAGGTCGCTCAGGCCGGCGATCATGCTGACCGCGTCATCGTTGCGGTTTTCGCGCACCAGCCCGGCTATCGCGTTCAGGGTGTTGAAGAAGAAATGCGGTTCCAACTGGCGCCGCAGCGCGGCGAGTTGGGTACGCGAAAGCTGCTCGCTCAATCGTGCGGCTTCGGTCTCGCGCTGCGCAAGCCTTCGCCTCGATTCGAGCGTGTAATCGACCGCTAGAATCCCGGCGTAAAGAATCAGGAATAGATGGAATTCCCCATAGAAGACCGAGAACGCGGTGTTGCCGAACTGCGTGACCTGCACGTATCCCCAAGGCTGCAGAAGTATTTGCAATCCCGCAGCCCAAAGAGAATAGAGCGCTCCAATCGCGAAGCAAGCGGAGAGATGGACTACCCAGGTAGGGATGCTGCGCCAGTGCGCGAATGGATAGCGCTGACCGAGTCGCAGGACGAGGGGAGTGGCCAGTGGCCACACAATCCACGAAGCCAGTACCGTAAAGAACAGGCGCGACCAGGCATGCTGCATGCCGACCGCGCGCATGCCGGCGACGATCTGGGTGGCATTCACCAGCGCGAAGCCGAACCAGAGCAGTATGATCCATCGCCAGGAGTGCGACGGCCGGGTTGATGGCTGAACATCCATCTTGCTTAGTATCGGGCTTTGCATGACATTTCGGAGAACAATGCAGCCAAACCACGCAAAATTGCAGGCAGGGGACTCCCGGCCCCGCTGCCACAGGGAGATACTAGCGCGCATGAACAAACAAACCAAAGCCGCTGCATTTGTGGGGATGACAGTGTTTGCCGGCCTGCTGCTTTTCGGGCAGGACTATTCGAAACCGAAAGCCAACGCCGACTACAACGGCAAAGGACAGATGGAACTTCCCAAAAACTATCGTCAGTGGGTGTACCTCACCACCGGCTTCGACATGAGCTACAACCCGACGCTGTCCTCCATGGACCACCACATGTTCGACAACGTGTTCGTGAATCCCGAGGCCTACCAGAAGTTTCTGGAAACTGGGACGTGGCCCGACAAGACAGTGATGGTACTTGAAGCGCGCATGGCCGAGGGCAAGGGATCGATCAATCAAAAAGGAAATTATCAGGGCGAGGTCATGGCGCGCGAGGTGCACGTAAAGGACGAAGCGCGATTCCCCGGGAAATGGGCATTCTTTGCCTTCGGCGAGGAGCAGACTGGCACGCTCGTGCCCACGACGGCGGACTGCTACTCCTGCCATTCCGAGCATGGAGCCGTCGACACGACGTTTGTACAGTTCTATCCGACGCTGTTAAGCGTCGCGAGGGAGAAAGGGACGCTAAGCGCCGGGTATGTGAAGGAGTCGGGGAAGAAGTAGGGCAGCGGCGGAGCAGCACTTGGCGGTACCAACTTTCTCCCCGGCTACACCACGCTTAGCGTCAGGTTGAAAAGGAAGAAGCGATACAGCCACACAATGTGAAAGAAGGACCACCCAACGACGAGGGCGGTCACTGCACAGTACCACCCGCTGGCTGCATAAGCGCGGCGCAGCATCAGGAAAAGATAGGCTGCAACGCAGACTTGGAGAACTGTCGACACGACACTATCGTTGGTGACAAGTGCAGCGGATACGTTCAAGCCCTTGCACAAGCGAATCAGCAGCACCGAAGCAAGGGGAAGAATCACACCCAGCAGGATCAGACCGAAGGCCCAGAAATGCGTAGCCACCACCGCATGTTGGACCAGATACTTTCTCTTCTTGAAAAACAGGACGTAGAACAATAACGCGAAGATGGGGATGAGCGGAAAAATCAGCGTTTTGGAAAGAACGTTGGTCTTTTGGTTGTACTTGGTCTCCAACGCCTGGTAGCTGATCTTCTGTTTCTGCAGTTTCTGATTAACCCGCATACTTGCATAGCCCGGCTAATAGTTATTCATGTGCATCTGCGTGGCCAGCGGGGTCGTGAAGGTGGTCGCCTCAAACTGAGTGAGGGAGAAGTAGTAGACCAGATTCATCAGGATGAACAATTGAATGGGCTTTACGTAGCGAACGCGACGCCCCTGGAAGTGCTCGCTGCTCAGATGGCCGGGCCGGCTCATGACAAGCCATACGCTTCGCAGAACCTTCGACTCCAAGAGTGTGAATGCGAGGACCAACTCTTCGAGGTAGTGTCGGATCGAGTCATCTTCGCCACTCACTTCTTTCTCGCCGCACTGGCTGCAAAAGGAACCGAGGGTCTCCGTAGCACAGGATGGGCAGGCAAACCCTGACGACGGCGCAGGACGATCGGACTTCGTCGATTTGGAGCGCCGAACAGCTTTGGACACTGCGCGGGATTCTAGCACTCGGTTGCGACAATCGGCCGATTAGTCGCATTGCAGGAACTGCGACCCGGCGGAAACCTACGCACCCTGGGCGTAGGGGGCTTCAAGGATACAAAGTCATTTCCGCCGCTCATACCGTCCGCGCGTTAGAGATATTCCAGATCGCGCCAGTTCTTCCCCACGCCGATTTCCACGACCAGCGGGACGGCGAGGGGGTGGACCTTTTCCATGTACTCGCGCACCAGCGAGCGCATGACGTCGAGTTCCTCCTGGGGTACTTCGAATACCAACTCGTCGTGAACCTGGAGAGTCATGCGGGATTTCAGGTTGCGGTCGCGGACGGCTTCATCGATGCGAATCATGGCGATCTTGATTAGATCAGCAGCAGTGCCTTGCAGCGGGGTGTTGACGGCCGTGCGTTCCGCGAATCCGCGCTGCTGGACGTTTTTCCCGTTAATGTCGGGAATCGGGCGGATGCGACCGAACAGCGTTGTCACTTTCTGATCGCGGCGCGCCTCTTCGAGCGTCTTATCGATAAACGCGCGCACCCCGCTGTACTTCTCAAAGTACGCGTTGATGAACTGCTTGGCTTCCCCAGGCTCAATACCCAGATTCTGAGAAAGTCCGAAGGGGGACAATCCGTAGACGATACCGAAATTCACTACCTTGGCGGCGCGGCGATGTTCAGCGGTGACCATCAGGGGAGGAACTCCGAAAACCTGAGACGCTGTGAGCGTGTGCACGTCGTCGCCACGATTGAAGGCTTCTACGAGCAGCCTGTCGCTTGAAAAATGAGCAAGCAGGCGGAGTTCGATCTGCGAGTAGTCAGCGGCGAGCAGGACGTGGCCAGGCTCGACCGTAAAAGCAGCGCGGATTTCGCGGCCCAGTTCGGTGCGGATCGGGATGTTCTGCAAGTTGGGATTTGCAGACGAAAGACGGCCAGTGGCTGTGCCTGTCTGGTCGAAGGTCGTGTGCAGGCGGCCCGTCGTCGAACTTAGAAGAGCCGGCAGAGTATCGACGTAGGTCGACTTGAGCTTCGAAAGCTGGCGATATTCGAGAACGAGGCGTGGAACTTCGTGGTTCGCTGCCAGGCCTTCCAGGACATCGACCGCGGTCGAAATCATTTTGCCCTTGCCGTACTTCACGGGCTTGGGCAGGTTTAGTTTGTTGAAGAGAACGTCCCCAAGCTGCTTGGGCGAGCCGATATTGAACTCGAACCCGCAGTGACCGTAGATCTCGCGAGCTTTTGTGTCGATCTCGCCTTCGAGCCGAGTAGACATTCGGGCCAGCGCTTCTTTGTCGATCTTCACGCCAGCTTCTTCCATGCGGCACAGCACGGGCACGAGCGGAAGATCGATTTCGTCGTACGTCTTCTTCAGTCCTGATTGCTCGACTTCCTGCGCGAGCGTGGTCGCCAGACGTCCGGCGACGTCCGCGGCCTCGGCGAGGTTTCCAGAAATTTTCAGGTTGAGGCGGCGCAGCGCGACTTCCGCAAGTCCGTGCGCGGAGTATGTCGGATCGAGTAGGTAAGAGTACAGGCGCGAGTCGTGCCGAACGCCAGAAAGCTCGATGGCCGCAGCATTCAGTGCATGCAGCGCGGCTTTGTAATCGTGCACGGCCTTCGGCAGGCGCTCATTGGCCAGCACCGACTTGAGTTTTGATCCTGCTTCGGAGTTGAGACTGACCATCGCTGCCGTCCCCAGGGTCGTGGAAATGGCAATATTTCGAGTGACGGGCGGGGCCACCGCGATCGGTGAACCAGGCAGCAGTGGAAGCATTCCCTCTTCTGGTTCCGGATCCTCTTCCTCCTTGTCGACGTCGATCGATACGTCAGCCGCTTCGATCGCCATCGTCATTGCGCCTCCAGCGGGCAGGCGCTTCAAGAAGGCTTCGACGTCGCCCGCAGACTTCGCTTCGCCGTACTGCGCCTCGGTGACTTCTACAACCGGAAGCAATTCCTTCAGCAGCGACGTGAACTCCAGGTCGGCAAAAAGCTGCCGCAGAGTGGCGATGTCGGGCTCGCCGACCTTCATGGCGTTGAGATCGAGTTCGACGGGAACATTGCAATCGATGGTTGCCATGCGCTTGCTGAACAGCACGATCTCGCGATTGTGCAGCAGCGATTCGCGGTACGTCTTCTTTTCGACCTCGGCGGCACGATCGAGCGCCTGCTCGACGGTCCCGAAGCGCTTGATCAATTCCACGGAGCCTTTGTCGCCGATGCCGGGAGCGCCGGGGATGTTGTCGATCGAATCGCCGCGCAGCGCCATCACGTCTACTACGCGCTCAGGAGGGACGCCGAGGATCTCTTCAACCTTCGCCGCGTCCGCGATCAAATTATCTTTGGGCGGATTCAGGACCAGAACTTTGTCGGTGACGAGTTGCAGCATGTCTTTGTCGCTGGAGACGACGTAGACGAGATAGTTCTCCGCCGACGCTTTGCGGGCGAGCGTGCCGATAAGGTCGTCGGCCTCGAAACCTCTCTGCTCAAGGATTGGGATTCGATAGGCTTCGAGCGCCTGGCGGATATAGGGAACTTGCTGAACCAGGTCCTCGGGCATTTCGGAGCGATTGGCTTTGTAGCCGTGATACTGAATTTCCTGGAAGGTCTGCGTCTTCAGATCGAACTTCTTGACCGTTGTAATGGCCGCGGCTTCTTCGTCGCGGAAAGTCTTTCCGCCCACATCGAATACGGCAGCTAGGTATTCGGGCGCAAAATCATCGCGCAACTTGCGCAGCATGTTGACGAAGACGTAGATCCCAGCGGTGGGCAGGCCGGTCTTGGTCGACATCGGCCGCTGGCGCGCCATCGCGTGGTAGGCCCGAAAAATAAATGACATCGTGTCGATCAGGAAAACGCGGTTCTTTACGCCCGCGGGTTCGGACACTGGGACTGGGCCGGGGTTTGGCGCTTCGGACTGCTTCAGCGAAGATGTTTTACGAGAAGGCAAGACACGATTTTAGCAGCTTGTGTGCTTAGAAATTTTGAGTTGGGTGCGTGGTTGAAATGTCCTTAAGCGCCGGGAGTACTCTTCCAAAACACGGGGGGGCTTCGAGTTCGTTGGGCTGGCGCCGCCTCACTGCACAGGATGACAAATCCAAAAAGTGAATCGGCGTTCGCCCGGAGGACTTCGCTCACTGATATCCGAAGAAGAGACCGAAATCGGCTTTCACGGATTTCACGGGAGGCCCCCCAGGAGCGTTGACGAACAGGACGTAATATTTCGCCGCCGAGTCGTTGGTGGGCGGCAACACGAAATCGACTTCATGATTGTGAGTGGCTTCCACGCTATACAGCGAGGTGCTTCCAGCAGGATTGCGCGTGAAGTCGGCGACTTGCTCGGAATTCATCAGAAGGAACGTGACGTCCGTCGAGTCGTCGCTGAGGTTATCGTCGCCGGGACGCGGCACGAAGGACTCGAACGTGCCGTGGATCCGCGGAATTACCGAATGCGGCGGCACTTCGATCGAGAATTGGGCAGACTTCTTCACGGTGAAAGTCTTATGGAGAAAATTGATGGGCTTGCTTTGGGCGTCGTTCTGCTTACTGAGAGCAGGAAGGTTATCCGGGGAAACGGTAGGAGCGGCCGGTTGTGCTTTCTGTTTACAAGCAGACAGAGCAGCCAGCAAGCCGGCAATCAAGATAATGGCAAGGCAGCGGCACATTCGATTCTCGCTTAGCCGATGATCATCGCGTGGGCGTGGACTTACGGCAGGGTCTCACACCTCTATGCTTTGTCGCGGGGTTTGCCGAACTCCGTGGTGTAGTGCAGCTTGATTTCTCCGCAGGTGCCCTGGTCGGGAGAATACACGACGCAGGTGTCAAACGGCCGAGAATAGACGTGCAGGCTCACGGCTCTCTCATCGAACTCCCGCGGATTGACGACGCGGTGCACCGGCTCCAGCGGATCGACGGCGCAGGGATGCCCGGGATTCATCTCCACGGTATCGGCAGTTTCCAATTCGCAACGGCCTTCTTCGATCTGCTGAAAAATAACGCGGTAGTTCTCCACCAGCAGTCGGCCAATCGGAACGGCCATCCAACAGTTCTGGTCGCGATGATTGTGGATGGAACTGGCCTGACCGACTTCCCAGCAGATTGCGATCAGTTCGTAGAGCGGTGTCTTGTCGATCAGATTGCGTGTGTAGTGTTGGCGATCCCATTTGAGGTATGGCGTCAGAGTCGCCGGGTCAACACCGGTGTTTGTTAGAAAGGCGACGAGATCAGTAGTTTGATCGAACGCAGATGCGGGAAACGCTCGCAATTGTTGGACGAAGTCCTGAACTGATACAAGCTTCTGCCTGGTTTGCACACTCATAGTGGACTCCAACGGAAGTATATATGCGTTTCTGCGAGGAAGCGCGGCGCTACGATATCAGGGGAAACGACCTCGCCCGAGGGTCACTTATTCCAAGAACATACAGTCCCCATATGAATAGAAACGATATCCCTGCTTGACTGCATGACGGTATGCATCCAGAACACGCTCCCGCCCTGCGAAAGCGCATACCAGCATCAGGAGCGTGGACTCCGGTAGGTGGAAGTTTGTAAGGATGGCGCCGACTACCTGAAAGCGGTAGCCCGGATAGATAAACAGGTCAGCTTCTCCGCCACCGGGCTCGATGCGGCCGTCGGCAGACTTAGTCGCCGCATATTCGAGTGTGCGGACCGTGGTGGTACCGACCGCCACGATCCGGCGATGCTCAGCCCGGGCGCGATTTACCGCTTCGGCGGTTTCCGGCGAAATGGAGTAAGCCTCCTGATGGAGACGATGCTCCTCAACCGACTGGACGCGGATTGGCTGGAACGTGCCTAATCCGACGTGCAAGGTGAGCTCAGCGATCTGGATCCCCCGTTCGCGGAGACGAGAAAGAATGGCGGGCGTGAAGTGCAGTCCAGCGGTCGGGGCAGCGACCGAACCGCGCTCGCGGGCATAGACCGTCTGGTAACGCTCCTGGTCGGCGGGCCGGTCGGCGCGGGAGATATAAGGCGGCAAAGGTACGTGCCCGAGTCTTTCGATGATTTGAAAGAATTCCTGAACGGGCTCGAATCGAATGCGTCTTTCGCCGAAGGCGCCGCGGGCCAGGACCTCCGCCTGCAGGTCCGAACCTTCTCCAAAATAGAGATGCTCCCCGACGCCGATTTTGCGGCCCGGACGCACCAGGCAATCCCACTCATTCGGCTCGGCGTTGATCTGCCGGGTTAGGAGGACCTCCACCGTCCCCTGCAAGAAATCGCGGGCTGCCGGATTGTTCGGACTAGGCGGCTGTGCTCGGCTACCCCCGCGCCGCCCATAGAGTCGCGCCGGGAATACGCGGGTGTTGTTGAGAACGAGCAGGTCGTCAGGGCGAAGCAAATCAGGGAAGTCGCGAAAAGCATCGTCGGTGACGCGGCCAGTCGCCCTGTCGAGGCGAAGCATCCGCGAACCACCGCGGTCCGCCAGCGGCTCCTGTGCAATTTGCTCTTCAGGAAGATCGTAGTGAAAGTCAGAGACGAGCACTGGGGCAAATTATAGTTGTTGCCTCACAAGACAATCGCGACCGACGAGCCCAGTCAACATCGCCGAGCCTCGCAATCTCCGCAAAATGTGACAGAAAATCGACGAATCCATTGTCGGAACCTGAAAAGGTGCGGTACCATGAGCGAGTCAGGCCCCCCTTCTGTCCTGTCCATCCCCATGGCCACAGAGCGCCAATACCGGGACAAGATTGTGCGCTACGGCCGCATGTTGCACGAGTGCGGGTTCGTGGCCGCCACCGACGGCAATCTCTCTGTCCGCCTGAGCGACAACCGCATTCTCTCGACCCCGACCTGCATGAGCAAAGGCGCCATGCGGACCTCAGACCTGGTGATTGTCGACATGGAGGGGCGCGTCGTCTCGGGCAAGCGGAATGTTTCTAGCGAGATCGGGATGCACCTGCTGATTTACCGCCTGCGGCCCGACGTGAAGGGCATCGTGCATGCGCATCCGCCGACGGCCACGGGGTTCGCCGCAGCCGGCATGCCGCTGAATCAACCGCTGGTGTGCGAGGTTGTCATTGGGCTGGGGTCAATCCCTCTCGCCAAGTACGGCACTCCGGGAACGCCCGAGTTGACCGACGCATTGGAACCGTTGGTGCCGGGATTCGATGCCATCCTGATGTCGAATCATGGCGTCGTAGTGTACGGAACTGACCTTGACCAGGCTTACATGAAGATGGAAACGGTCGAGCACTTCGCCCGGATCGCTCTGGTGACTCACCAGCTAGGGCAGCAAAAGCCTCTAGGCAGTGCTGATCTGGAAAAATTGGTCGTGGCGCGAGCCAAATATATGGGCGGCGCCAATGGGACCGTGAATGGTTCCAGCGCTAATGGCAATGGACGCAAGAAAGCGGCGGTCGAATCGGGCCCCGGCCTGGAAGCGGTTTCCCGCCGGCGCGTTTCGCAGTAGTTCGCGGACAGGAGGGTCTGCCGCACCCGGATTACACTCTGCTCAAAAGCCTCAGCCACTAATCCCCCCCCAACCGAAACCTCAGCCCAGCCCGAAAATTAACCCCCAGCGCCGGATACCCGACGACTTCTTCATACTGCTTATCCAGAGCATTCTCAATATTCAGGTACGCCGTCACATGCGACTGGATTGCATACCATCCTCCCAGATCGACGCGCGCGTACCCCGGCGCATGATCAATCCCGAACCCGAGAAAATCCGAGTCTGGACGCCGCCCAACGAAACTTCCGCCTACATTCGCACCCCATCGACGCCCCAGATAATTCAGCAACAAACTACCCGAGTGCTTCGGACGCCGTAGCAGGGGCGCCCCTGCGGAATGAAGTGAATCGAATGCGAACGGCGCCTCCAGTATCTGTGTCGAGTCATACGTGTAACCGGCATTCACTGCGATCCGCGAATTCAACCTCCCTTTCACTTCAACCTCTGCCCCGTGCGCCATCGACTTGTTGATGTTCACGTATTGCCCCAGGAACGTCATTGGATCCAGCGTCTGGAAATCAATCTGATTCCGGAACTGATTATTGAAGTACATCACCGACAGTGAATACTTCCCGCCAAAGAATGCCTGTTCAAAGCCCGTCTCGAACGCGCGATTCTCCTCCGCCTTCAGATTCGGACTCCCCAACACAAACGGCGGACTCGGCAGCACCTCCTCAAAACGCGGCTCCTTGATCCCCGTTGCATAGGAGAAGCGCAACCGCGTCCCCGAGAGAACGCTTCCGCCGCGCAGCGCCTGCACCGTCAGCGCCACCCGCGGCACGCCCTTGTTCCCGAAAACTTCGTTGTGCACGAAGCGCGCTCCGGCGACCAGCGAGAAACGTGCCACCGTCACGACCTGCTCGCCATAGACCGCATGATTCAAGCGCACCCCATGCTGCGGCGCGCCAAACAGGCTGTTTAGAAATGCATTCTCATCTTCAAACTGATACCCGAAAGTCGAGTGCGTCCAGCTGCGCTCAGCATAGTCTCCCTGGTACTCCACACCCGCGCGGTTCACGTGAAATGTATTCCGGTAGAGAAAATCAATCTCCCCAAATGGCGAAACGCGGTTTGGATCCACCACGTCGTTCTCATTTAGCGTCCGATGGTTGTATTCGAAGCCCGTCAGCCGGTGCTGCCAACGCGACGGCCCCACCACTGTCAGCTCAGCGCTCGCCACGGTGTTGTTCTGCCGCGCGCGCTCGTTCGTTTCGGGCGGGAGGGAGGGCAGCCCGTCAAACTTCCACTCCCCTTGCACGCCCGTCCGGCTGTTGGCGTGCCGCGCCCTCACGCGCAGTACTGCACGGCCTCCTAGCTTCACCCCGACATTCGCGCCTTGCAGGGAGTTGGAGTAGTCACCATTAACTCCTGACCCCTGCGTGTTGAACTGGTCGCCGAAGAGGTTGTAGTCAAATCGGTCCACCGCGCCTGCGATCGACGCATAACCATGCGCGGTCGAGAAGTTCCCGCCGTCGGCGCCGAAGCGCACTTCGGGACGCTCCGTCGACCCGGCTTGCGTGAACACCTGCACGACGCTCGTCATCGCATCCGATCCGTACAGCGTCGACTGCGCCCCGCGCAGAAACTCCACGCGTTCAGCTCCGCCGAGCGGCACGACGCCGAAGTCGAAGATGCCTCCCGGATCGTTCACCGGGACGCCATCAATCAGCACCTTGTTGTAGCGCGAGTCGCCGCCGCGCACGAACAGCGAGGACTGTCCGCCACGCTGTCCCACCGTGTTCACGACCGCGCCGGGCAGGAAGCGGATCGCATCCGACGCGGCGACCGGGCGCATCACCCCGAGCTGCCCAGCTTCGAGCGTCGAGACGCTCGCACCCGAGTCCTGTTCGGAGACCGGCGTGCGCGTAGCCGTCACGACCACGATTTCAGAAGCGCCAGCCACGTTTAGCTTCATCGTAAAAAGCGCCTCTTGTGGCACGGTTACGTCTAAGTTTTGCGGCGCGAATCCCGGAGCAAGCACCTGCAATCGGTAGGGCCCATCGGCAATGCCATTGAATGAAGCAACACCTTCGGCGGAGGTGAGCAGAATGCCGAGAGGCGTCGTCTGCCCCACCGGCAGCAGCGACACCTGCGCCGCCCCAATGGCTGCGGAGTTCGGATCAATTACTTTGACCTTGAGATCGGCGGCGAATACCCGCGCCCAAAGAAATGAAATGGCGACGACCGTGCGAACAAACCGCATGCAATCCTCCTTGACACGCGAAAGGGATTGTTAGTGGTGGCGGTTCGCACCGGTCTCCTGGCTTGCGAGTAAGAACGCCAGAGCGTTCGAACTTCTGCGGCCGGCCTTCCCAAGAATTTTCCTAGTGACCGGCGGCGGATTTCCTCGCTAACAGTTGCGCGGCAGCGCGGGATTCACACCCGCTTCCCAATTTCCGTCCAGGCGGACAGAAATGCGCGAACCAAAATTTGAAAGAGCGGAAAAAATGTGTTCAGGAAATTTAATTGGGATACGCGGGGATGTCAACGCGGGGGGAAATTGGGTTGTTGTGGGTCGGACACTCCTGTCCGACTATTCTGCATATCAGGGTCGGCGGTCAAGAGGTGTCCGCCACACACGATCTAGAACGTACCGCCCAGTTTGTGGCGGCGAAAGAAAGGGAATTCCGCGCTGCCGACCTTTTCCACATTCGCCTCGGCGAAAGCTTTTACCCGATCAAGCGAAGATTGCAACAGCTCGTTGTAGTGTTCCAATTGTTCCGAAGGCATATCCTCCGGAACCGGGATCAGGCTGCCGACGCGCATGAGCGCTCGCGAAAACGGTTTCGGGACCAGCAGGCGGTCCCATGTATTTAGAGTGCATGCGCGATCGATGGCGATATGAAATACAGCCATCGGTACTCTCGCCGATCGCGCCAGCAATACCGGGCCGGGCTTTGTGACGAACCGTGGACCACGAGGTCCGTCAATGGTGAAGGCCACGGTATAGCCTGCTTCGATCTCTTTGCGCATTCCCAGCAACCCGCGCACCGCGCCCCGGCTGCTCGAACCGCGCACCGGAACAAAGCCGAAGCGGCGGATCATGCGCGCGGTGAACTCCCCGTCGAAGCTGGTGCTGCTCATGACGCGGATATCGAGATCGCGCCACAAATAGGTCGCAGCGAACGTGCACTGGTGCCAGAAGGAGTAGACGAACGGTCGTTGTTCGAGACTGGTGGGTGAGTTCTCTTCGCAGGAGACGGCAAACTTCATGGTCGGGCCGATCAGACGGACGGCGATCGTCGTGGCCCAGGAGATCAGCGTCAGCAACACTCTCTGCCAGCGCGTGAAAGGAACTCGCCCCGTCAGCGGGTCAATGGCATCATCTTCAACGGGCGCGGGGGCTGCACTCACGCGCTTATTGTAAATGCGAAAGAAAGGTGGGCCCTCTGGTAAGCGTTCAAAAGTGGCCAGGACCGGGGCCCCACGAGGATTGGCGACCTAGCTGTCAGCCACGGGCTACCAGCTAGTTTTCCAGGTAGGCGTCGATCCACTCTTTCAATTTGCGGCGACGCTCGTCGGTGGTGTCAAAGCGAACGCCGAAAGAGTGCTTGGGCTTTTTCCAGGTGACGCGTGAGCGAATCCAGAGTCGGGGTAACGTTAGCAAAGCAAACGATACTTCAACCGGCTGTCCGGCGCTTACGGCTTCGATGCTTTTGAGCGACATTCCACCTGAGCTCACTTCGATACTCGTCGCCGCAAACTTCTTGCCTTCGTTCACTTGAACCGTCACCTCGGTGATGACCGGAATGCGCACGTAGCGGCGGAATTCATGGAGCACAAGCGTGTTGGTGGCACGCACCAGCTTCAACGCGGCCGAACGCTCTACGGGCTCTTGAAACATGGCGTTGATGCCATACTTGGAGTAGCGCATGGCTTCCTGCGCACTCCCCCCGACGCCATAAATCACCATGCGGCTATTCGACGGCGAGGTGCGCGCCGCTTCCATCACAACCTGCGCCGCGGGTCCCAGCTTCACCACGCAAGCTTCGAATTTCTCCTTGCGAAGGCGTTCTGCGGCATTCTCGTTCACCATCACGGCTTCAATTCCAAACTGGCGGAAACATTCGGCCAGGATGGTTTGACTGCCGTCCTGGAGGTCGACCATAGCGATGCGAGCCGCGACTTTCTTGGGCTGGGCGATGGGGGCCAGAGTGGTGCCGAGGGCGTTGTCCATAAACGAGTGGGCGAATCCCCGCTTGCAGCCCCTATTCTGGCGTGCGAAACATGGTTTGGCAAAGATTCCTTCGGCCAACAACACGGTACAAAAGTGTCATTCAAAGTCATGCACTGACGGGTTACTTCGGATTATCGTCGGAGAAAGAAGGCAAAAAGAGCAATGCCGTGGGCACAAAACGTTACGACCAGCGCTTGAAGACCAACGCACCGTTGGTGCCGCCGAAGCCGAAGGAATTCGACAGGGCGTAGTCGAGCGTTGCCTTGCGGGCCTGATTGGGAACGAAGTCCATTCCGTTGGTGTCGGGGTCCTGATTCTCGAGATTGACCGTGGGCGGCAATATTTGTTCCCGCAGGGCCATTACGGAAACTCCGGCTTCCAAACCGCCGGCGCCGCCCAGCAGATGTCCGGTCATCGACTTGGTGGAACTCACGGGCACCTTGCGTTCTCCGAAGAAGTTGCGGATCGCATGGGCCTCGAGCACATCCCCAATCGGCGTGGATGTTCCATGCGCGTTGACGTAGCCGATATCGCCGGGCTGCAACTTGGCATCGCGCAAGGCGTTCTTCATTACGCGGTAGCCGCCCTCGTGTTCCGGGGCAGGTTGGGTGATGTGATAGGCATCCCCACTCATACCGTAGCCAACCAGTTCCGCGAGGATGGGTGCGTTGCGGCGTTGCGCAAATTCCAACTCTTCGAGGATGAGAATGCCGGCCCCTTCGCCAATAACGAATCCATCCCGCGCCGTGTCCCAGGGACGACTGGCTTTTTCGGGATCGTCGTTGCGGGTGGAGAGTGCACGCATGGCGGCAAATCCACCGACGCCCATGGGCGTAATCGCCGCTTCGGCCCCTCCCGCGATCATGACATCAGCGTCGCCGTGTTGAATGATGCGGAAGGAATCCCCGATGGAATGAGCGCTGGTCGTGCATGCAGTGGCCGTGGCTTCGTTTGGCCCCTTGGCCCCGAATCGCATAGAGACATGCCCGGCAGCCAGGTTCACGATGGCGGCGGGAATAAAGAATGGCGAAATCTTTCGCGGGCCGCCTTCGAGCAACGCGCGGTGCTCGCGCTCGATGACGTCAAATCCGCCGATGCCAGAACCGATGTGCACGCCGACCCGTTCGGCGTTCTCGGGCGTCACCTGCAGGCTGCTGGATTTCATCGCTTCATCCGCCGCCGCGAGGGCGAAGTAGATGAAGCGACCCATTTTCTTAATTTCTTTCTTCTCGACGAAAGTTAGCGGGTCAAAGTTCTTGACCTCAGCGGCGATCTGGCACGCATGGGCAGACGCATCGAACTGGGTAATTTTTCCGACACCGCTTTTGCCCGCAAGCAGATTCTTCCAGACTTCCTCCGTGGTATTCCCTACTCCACAGATCAAGCCAATGCCGGTGACTACGACCCGCCTGGTCAAAACTTACTTTCCGCCTTTCGAGTGCTTGCCGATGTAGTCGATGGCATCTTGCACGGTGCGGATCTTCTCCGCGTCTTCGTCGGGAATCTCGATGTCGAAGGCTTCTTCGAAGGCCATGACCAGTTCGACGGTGTCGAGCGAATCCGCGCCCAGGTCATCCACAAAAGACGCGTTCGTGGTGACTTCGCCTTCGTCTACGCCGAGTTGCTCGACGATGATCTGTTTTACCTTTTCGTCAACGGCTGCCATTGTTTCTCCTATCCGTCTGCGACCGAGCGAACTCGGTTCAAGATGGCTACTTGCTTACCTTGGAGTGTTTGTCGATGTAGTCGATGGCATCCTGCACGGTGCGGATTTTCTCCGCGGCATCGTCAGGAATCTCGATGTCGAAGTTCTCTTCTAGCGCCATCACCAATTCCACCTGGTCGAGCGAATCCGCGCCCAAGTCGTCGGTAAAGGATGCGCTGGGAGTGACCTCGGCTTCTTCGACGCCGAGTTGTTCGGAAATAATCTGTTTTACTTTCTCTACGATTTCTTTTTGCTTGTCGCCTGGTGCCATAGGAATTCCTCCGACTGCAAATTCATTGGATGGAAACTTTCAGTCTAATGGCGTCGCTAAATTTATGTAAAGGGAACGCGGATTGTTTCGTTCGCGATACGCACAGACATTGATCCGGGGAGCCCAAAGCATCCTAACTGTTATGCGAAAAGGGGTCAACGCGAGCGCCGACGGCAACAATGCCGCCGGCTTCCCGCGCCGATCCTACTTGGTTGAATACTCGTCGCGCAGCCGGGTCTGACGGCTTACGAGGGGAATCTCCTGCCCGGCAATGAATACGTGTTTCACGTCGGTTTTTACGTCGAGCGGATCACCGTTCGCAACGACGACATTTGCGGTTTTCCCCGGATCGAGCGAGCCGAGTTGATCGGCCACGCCCCAGATGTCAGCAGCGTTCAAAGTGATCGCTTTCAGAGCTTCGTCTGGAGGCAGTCCGAAACCGACGGCAAATCCTGCCTGATATGGCAGGTTGCGCGCGTTGTGCGCGTCGAAACTGGCGAAGGCAATTTTCACGCCGCGCTTTTGCAACTCAGCCGGAAGGCTGTAAACGACATCGAAGCGCTCAGACTCCTTCGGCGTCTCGTAAATCGGGCCCACGATCACCGGAACCTTGAGGCTGGCAATGTAATCCAGCATCGGCCGCGAGTGGCTCACGTGGTTGAGCACGATCTTGAGATTGAATTCCTGCGCCAGCCGGACTGCAGTCTCCAGATCGCTGGGACCTTCAGCGGCCAGGATCACAGGCTTCTTGCCCTGCAAATACGGCAAGAGCGCCTCCAACTTCAGATCGTGCTTGGGTGCCGCCGGGAGCGGCTTCTTGTCACGCTCGGCATCGGCCTTCTTCTTCTCGTAATCGGCGCCCTTGTGCTGGTAGTCCTGCGCATCCATAAAAGCCTGGCGCAGTTGGGCCGCCATGCCCATGCGCGTGCCAGGAAATTTCTGCTTGTCCCATGATTCGTTGCGACGCTGTGCCCCCGTGAAATTCAATGGCATGGCGATATCACGGATCAGAAGCATGTCGGCGGCGGAGGGCCCCGCCAGTTGCACGAAGGAATCCTGCCCGGGCAGAGTGTCTTCACTGTCAGGTGCGACGATCACGTTGGTGATGCCGTTGATGCGCGTGACCGGGATCAGTTCCGACTCCGCATGGAACGCATCGTAGACATGCATGTGCGGCATGATCTCGTCGCTTAGCTCGACGCGGTCGTTCGTCATCTTCTCGGCGGAGATTTCGGTGAGGCCGAGAGAGGTCTCCGAATCGATGAGGCCGGGATAGACCGTCATGCCGGTGACGTCGATGACCTTGGCATCTTTCGGAATCCGCGCCGACGAGGCGTCTCCCAGCGCTGTGATCTTGCCGCCTTGCATCACAAGCACACCGTTGTCGATCACGCCGTGCGACACGGTGAGCAACTTGCCGCCCTTGAGGACGAGGGGTTGCTGCTGTGCAAAGCAGAGCGCGCCCGTGAAAAGAATCAGCGCGACCACGGCAGCAACGGTCGCAGCGTAAGATTTTCCTGAGTGCGGTGACCTTTGACCTGTGACCTGGCTTTTCATTGTCCCTCCGTGTAGTGCGGCATGCCGTATCCCGGAAGGGAGCGGTCGAAGTACACATCACCGTCAATCCAAACTTTGTTAGGGACCGCAGAACTGGACAGCGGATAGCCGTCCCACAGAACGAGATCGGCATCTTTTCCAACCTCGATCGAGCCGACCTTGTCGTCGACGCCCACGATCCAGGCCGCGTTGATGGTAATCATCTTGAGTGCTTCTTCTTCAGTCGCACCGCCGTAGTGCATCGTTTTGGCGGCCTCCTGGTTGAGGCGGCGAGCGAAGTCGTCCGAGTCGCTCTTGATGGCGACCCGCACTCCCTTACGCATCGACATCACAGCATTCCAGGGAATCGCATCCCAGGCTTCCTGCTTGTAGCCCCACCAGTCGGCGAAAGTCGCAATTCCGATGTTTTCCGCCGCCAGTTTTTCCGGGACCTTGTACGCCTCGAGCGCGTGATGGAACGCGCGAATGTGATAGCCAAATTCCTTCGCCATGGCGATCTCGTTGAGGAACTCGTCGGCGCGATAGCAGTGAATTTGCACCATGAGCTTTCCGCGGAGCACGTCGGCCAGGGCTTCGAGTTTCAGGTCGCGCTTGGGCGCGGTGGCGTCTTTGTCGCCGCGCTTCACCTTCGCGTTGTAGTCATCCCAGGAGCGCATGTAATCCTGCGCTTGCACGAGCGCGTCACGCTGCACGGCAAAGTTGCCCATGCGAGTGGACGGCAGTTCATTGCGGCTGCCGTAGACGCGTTTCGGATTCTCGCCGCTCGCGAACTTGATCGAGCGAGGAGCGCCCGGGAATAGCATGGCATCACGGGTGGCTCCGTATTTGTGTTTGATGACGACGGCCTGGCCGCCGATCATGTTCGCCGATCCGTGCAGCAACAGGGACGTCGTGACCCCGCCGGCCAGAGCCCGATAGATGGCCTTGTCCTGGTAGTCGAAGGCGTCGATCATCATCATTTGCGGAGTGACGGGGCTGGTCGCTTCGTTCACATCGTCGTCGAGCGCGAGGTGGGAGTGGGAATCAATGATGCCGGGCGTGAGATACTTTCCGCCCGCATCGATCACCGTGGCCGAAGCGGGCGCGTTGACGGACTCACCCACGGCGGCAATCTTGCCGTCCTTTATGTAAACGCTGCCATTTTTCACGTTGCCGTGAGTGACGGTCATGACGACTGCATTCTTGATGACCACCTCGTTGCGAGTTGCGTCGGGGCTTTGCTGACCTGAGGCTGCATGCGTGAGCCACAGGAAGAACATCGGCACGACCCGCAGCATTATCGTGTTACGACGCATTTGCGCTCCTTACGGTGGAGAATGACGTGCGATTGTAGGCGGGCGTGGGACTAGGGTCAATGCGCGGAACATCCCTTACTGACGTGGGCACCGTTCCGACGGGCGAGGATTTCGAGCGTTCGCTCGGAGAGTAGCGCGTCGTTCGGGGTTTTAGACACAACACTTCAGGACGTTCTGTTATGCGCGCTGTCGTTCAAAGAGTCAGCCGGGCGAAGGTGACGGTGGCAAGAGAGATCACCGGTGAGATTGGCCTGGGGCTGCTCGTGTTACTCGGAGTTGGGCGCGAGGACTCGGAAGCGAATGCCGACTACCTGGCCGAAAAGATCGTCGGGCTCCGCATTTTCGAAGACGACGGCGGAAAGATGAACCGGTCGGTGCTGGATGTGCGTGGCGCTGTGCTAGTGGTTTCCCAGTTCACGTTGTATGGCGACGCGCGCAAGGGCAAGCGGCCATCGTTTGATGACGCCGCCCCGCCGCAAAGGGCGCGGGAACTATACGAATATTTCGTGGAAAAAATCCGCTCGGCCGGCCTTCGCTGCGAGACCGGACGATTTCAGGAAATGATGGCGGTGGAACTGGTAAACGAGGGCCCGGTGACGATCCTGCTGGATTCGACCAAGATCTTCTAGGGGCGATCTCGGGACTCAGCTTCCCCAACGCAGCCCAGTCGCCGAATCCACGTGAATGCGAAAGAACAGCGGTTCCACTTGTTGGTCGTCAGAGCCAACCCTTCGCTCCGCCATGGCATTCATCCACCAATGGTGCTTCTTCGCAAGCAACTGCCGGGCATGTGCACGCTCTTGGGTGAACTGCGGCTCGGGCAACTCTTCGTAGAGCCCATTGACGAGCACGCTGATCGATTCTGACTCGCTGACCTTCTCCTCAATCTCGACGCACACCTTGGGATTGGCGCGCATCCATTCGATTTTCTTGCCGAACGTTGAGAACACGTAGATCCACTCGCCCTCAGAGGCGAAGTAGATGGGTACCACGTACGGCTGGTCCTGGAGTGAGCAGCCGAGCCTTCCGGCTGAGGCATGCGCAACGGTATCGAGACATTCTTGTGTAGAGATTTCTTTAATCAGCATGATGACAGTATCCGTTCTGAGTTATCTCAACTTTTCGATCGGAACAATGCGACACAGGATTACACTGTAATCTTAAGGCAAGGACGAGAAAACGTAACCTTGTTTCCGCACGCCGCTTCCGCAGGCAGGTCGCGGGACGAGGCTAGTCGCCGAACATCTTTTCCTGAGTGTTTTGCGCGATGTACTTCTTGCTATCGAACTTCTTCCCGGTGCTCGCCCCCGACATATAGCGAACCTGCCCGAAGATCGGGCGCTCGAACCATGGTCGATCGAACTTGCCGACAATCGACCAGGCAATCCCAGCGTAGCCGTTAGGATCGCGGCCGTCGATCTCGTATTTGTCATTCAAAAGAACGGCGATCTGATGGGCCTGCGCCGGCGACTTCGTCCACTCCAGAATCTTCTTCCCCCAGTACATGCGCACGTAATTGTGCATCCAGCCGGTCGCGACCATCTGCATCTGGGCCGCGTTCCAGAGCGGGTCGTGCGTCTCGGCGTTTTCAAGCTGCGC
>DASRDJ010000121.1:0-3852 GCA_035652655.1 Terriglobales bacterium | reverse complement strand
GCGCACACCCGATTCGGACATTGGCCTCACGCGATAGTCGATTGCCAGTCTCAGCCTCTACGGGCGGGGCAGGAGCAGGCCGGACCCCAGACTACGAATCTGGGGGGCAGGAGTTCGAATCTCTTCGGGCGCGCCACTGCTGCTGCAATTTAGGTGAAGCTGGCCACGCGAATTGTCTCCCCGGTTCGGCGTCTCAGCTCCGGCCATGGTATTTGGTTCCATTCGGTTGTGGTTAGCCTGAATAATCTCTGGCCGCGTGATTTCCCTGCCTCAGAGCGACGTTGCAGAGGCATGGAGGATGAATCGGAGTCTAAGGTCTGTTTTGGGTGTGCGCCGTGATAAGGCGGCGCTTTTCAGCGGGTGCAAGCCCCGCCCGGCTACCGCTCCAGCCGGAAGCAACCGGGGCAGCTATGGAGGTAACGAAATGGCTGAAGCCTTCGGATAGCGTGTCACGAATTGGTGACAGCGCGAGTGTGCAGGCCGCAACGCGAGTGAACGCCGAGCAAACCTCGAAAAGGACGATGTGCAGGCCGACCCGACAACCCTATCGGGGAAGGTTGATATGGCTGGAATGGATGAGCGAAGAAGACGTCCAGCCGCTGCACCGGGGTAGTGGCGGCAGCATGTACACAAGGAAAGCGCACGCAACACGGGAAGCCCCAAGGCGTGGTCATGGATGACCAACCGGACGCCCGCGAGGGACAGGCCGGGCGCCGTGGGGTGACGGAGAGGTTCGCAGTACCGAGGAAGCCGGATAACGCCGGGGGAGGGAAGGGACCTCAGTTCAAGACGAACGCAGCAAGTCGTGAAGGACCTGGAGATTGGGCAACCTATCAACTCCGAAGAGTGTTCAGAAACTGCAGATGGCGTTGCACGCGAAAGCGAAGGCAGAAGCCGGCTATCGCTTCTACGCCCTGTACGACAAGATCAGCCGCGACGATATCCTGGCACATGCCTACGCTCAGTGCCGCTCCAACAAGGGCGCACCGGGAGTGGATGGGCAGGACTTCGCGGATATCGAGGCGTACGGGGTGGAGCGATGGCTCGGCGAACGGGCGCTTGCGCTCAGGCAGAAGACTTACCGACCGGATGCTATCAGAAGAGTGTTCATTCCGAAGGCCAACGGCAAACTCAGGCCGTTGGGCATCTCAACCGTGCGGGATCGGGTCTGCATGACAGCAGCGATGCTGGTGCTCGAACCGATCTTTGAAGCTGATCTTCCACCAGAGCAATATGCTTACCGTCCCGGGCGAAACGCCCAACAGGCGGTGGTCGAGGTGGAAGAGCTGCGATTCCATGGCCACCCGGAAGTCGTAGACGCCGACCTCGCGGACTACTTCGGGAACATCCCCCATGCCGAGTTATTGAAATCGGTAACGCGCCGGATCGTTGATCGGCACGTGCTGCATCTGATCAAGATGTGGCTGGAATGCCCTGTGGAAGAAACCGATGATCGAGGACGGAAGACGCGCACGACCCAAGCCAAGGATACGCGGCGCGGTATTCCACAGGGCTCACCCATCTCACCGGCGCTGGCTAATTTGTACATGCGCCGGTTCGTACTGGGATGGAGGAAGCTCGGGTTGGAACGGAGCCTTGGTACCCGCATCGTGACCTACGCCGACGATCTCGTGATTCTGTGCAGCAAGGGCAAGGGTGAAGAAGCTCTGCAATGGCTGTGCGAGATCATGGGAAGGCTGAAGCTCACGGTCAACCAGGAGAAGACACGAATCTGCAAGGGCCCGGAAGAAGAGTTCGACTTCTTGGGACACTCCTTTGGGCAGATGCATTCGACGAGAACCGGTCAAGCATACCTTGGATTCCGGCCATCGAAGAAAAGCATCAAGCGCATGGTCGAGAAAATCCACGTGCTGACCGCCCGATCGGGGACTTGGCAAGAGACCACGAAACTGGTGGACGAGTTGAATCGCGCGTTACGCGGATGGGCGAACTACTTCCGAATAGGAACAGTCACCAAAGCGTATCGCGCGCTCGACAACTACACAGCTGTGCGGTTGCGCCGGTGGTTGCGCGCCAAGCACAAGGTCAGGCGACGCAAGGGCGGGACTTTTCCACTCTCGCACCTTTACGGGCACTTCGGGCTCGTACGTCTGAGTCGGCTTGGGCACGACGTGCCGTGGGTGAAGGCGTGAAGTTTTGTCCGAGAGCCGGATGCGGGCGATCTGCATGTCCGGTTCGATGAGAGGGGTGTGGAAACGGAGCCACGGTGGAACTCGTGAGGCACCGCCAGACGAAAGAGGCGGCAACAGATAGGTTCCACCTACAGCCACCGCGTCACATCCCGACTCTACCCAGCCTGTGTGGAAACAGGTTGATTTGTTAGAATGATTCCCGATCAGCGGGGGGTCGGAATGAAGCGTTTCGTTGAGGGTGAAGATCGGCAGCAAACGACGCTACTCCCCGACAGTTTGGAAGACTATGTGAGGGATGACAATCCGGTCCGTGTTATCGATGTTTTTATTGACGATCTGGACTTAGGAGCTCTGGGCTTTGCCGGCGTTGTGCCGGAAGCGACCGGGCGGCCCTCCTATCATCCCGCGACGCTGCTGAAGGTCTATCTGTACGGCTATCTCAATCGCATCCAGTCAAGCCGAAGGCTCGAACGGGAGACCCAGCGCAACATCGAGCTGATGTGGCTGACGGGTCGCTTGATGCCGGACTTCAAGACGATTGCCGACTTCCGCCGCGACAATGGGCCGGCGATCCACGCGGCCTGCGCGCAATTCGTCGCGCTGTGTCGCCAGTTCAACCTGTTCACCCGGTCTGTGGTTGCGATCGACGGGAGCAAGTTCAAGGCCGTCAACAATCGGGACAAGAACTTCACGGTTGCCAAGGTCGGCAAGCGCATCGAACAGGTGGAGGCCAGCATTGCGCGCTACCTTGCGGGATTGGACCGTGCCGATCGGCAGGACGATGATGTGGCCGAGGCAAAGACAGCTCGTCTCCAGGAGAAGATCGAAGGACTGCGCCGGCAGATGCAGTCCCTCAAGGAGATGGGCAAGCAGCTCGAGGCTTCGCCCGACAAACAAGTCTCACTGATTGATCCCGACGCCCGGTCGATGGCAACCAGCGGAAAGGGCACAGGCATCGTCGGCTACAATGTCCAAATAGCCGTCGATGCCGAACACCATCTGATCGTCGCACACGAGGTAACCAACATCGGCAGCGATCGGGCGCAACTGACCTCGATGGGGCAAAAAGCGCGCGATGCAATCGGAAGCGAGCAGATCACCGTTCTAGCTGACCGCGGCTATTACAACGGCGACGAGGTGCTTGCTTGCGAGGGCACAGGCATTCTCGCCTGCATCCCAAAGACACAGACATCCCGCAACGCCAAGCGCGGCCTCTTCACAGTGGCGGACTTCACCTACGATGCAGAGAAGGACCGCTACACATGCCCCGCAGGCAAATACCTGACCAGGGGAAAGGTACGCTCAGATCGGCGCGACAATATCGATCACTATCGCAACCTCACCGCCTGTTCGGCCTGCGCGCTCAAACCCAGGTGCACGCCTGATAAGCACAAGCGCCTGAAGCGCTGGGAGCACGAGGGTGTCCTCGACAAGATGCAGGCCAGACTCGATCGCATGCCCGAGGCCATGACTATCCGCCGCCAGACCGTCGAGCATCCCTTCGGAACGCTGAAGGCGTGGATGGGCAGCACCCACTTCCTGACCAAGACGCTGGAAAAGGTCAAAACTGAGATGAGCCTGCAGGTGCTTGCCTACAATATGAAGCGAATGATCAACATCTTCGGCGTCAAACTGCTGATGAAGGCTATCGTCGCCTGACCATGCTCGCCTGCCGGTGAGCCCATCGCTATATGCGAAA
>DASRDJ010000120.1:0-9072 GCA_035652655.1 Terriglobales bacterium | reverse complement strand
GCCCTTCATCACGAACTTCACGTACTCCAACTGCTTGATGTCCTCGAGCACATTACCGTCAACCGCGATTATGTCCGCGTATTTCCCAGCTTCGATGGCACCAATGTCGTCGGACCATCCCATCAGATCCGCTGCGTTGATCGTGGCGGAACGGATTGCCTGCAGCGGCGACATCCCGTAACGCGTCATCCATTCAAACTCGATGGCCTGCGTACCGTGCGGAAAGGATCCGGCATCGGTGCCAAACGCAATCTCTACACCAGCTGCGAGCGCTTTCTCGAAGCTCGTCTTGTGGATGGCCAAGCGGGTGGTCTTGCCGCCCGTCATGGCGAGATCTCCCTTTTCGAGCGCGCAGCAATAGACCTGCAAGGTCGGAACCCGGTACGTCCCTTTCGCCACCATCTTGCGAATCGCGTCGTCGTCCAGTTGAATGCCATGCTCGATGGAGGCCACTCCCGCATCGATGCAGTAATGCAGCCCCGGCCCGTCGTATGCATGGCAAGCCACTTTGATACCTTTCAGGCGAGCTTCGTCGACGATGGCCTGCACTTCCTCCAGGCTGAAGTTCGCGACGCTCACCTCTTTGCCGTTGGGCGGAAAGCTGTAGCGGTCCGTGCCGTAGATCTTGATCAGATCCGCACCGTAGTTGAACTGCTCGCGCACCGCTTTACGCGCTTCATACGGACCGTCAGCGATCTGCACGCCCATCGGTACCGTGACCTGTGGCGCATAGCCTTCGAGCGCATACCCGCCGGTCGTCGAAATGCCTCGAGTCGCAACTTTCAAGCGTGGGCCCGGAATCAACCCCTGATTAATGGCATTGCGGACGTCGACGTCGCTATACATCGCGCCTTCGGTTTCGACGTCGCGCATCGCGGTGAAGCCGGCCTCCAGGTCTTTCTTAACGTTCAGGACAGCCAGAATCGTGCGGTACTGGTACGAATCTTTTAGGAGATAGTCCTCGTAGTGGGAGTTGTCGGTGTCCGCCAGCATGATGTGGGTGTGGCAGTCGATCAAACCGGGCAGCACGGTCGCTCGCGACAAATCAACGACGCGGGCGCCGGAGGGGATCTGCTGCTCACCCGCGTTCGCGACGCGCTCGATGCGGCCGCCGCGAATCACGATTACCTGGTCGCTGAGCACCTTGCCAGAACGCACATCGAGCAACTTGCCGGCTCGAACGTATTCTGCCGCGGCGTTGTCTTGAGTTTGTGCGACGGGAGTGGCGCCAGTGAGAGAAGCCGTCTGCGCCCACGATGTGCGGGACACAGCGACGATGACGGCCAGCAGAAGCGCGGCCAAGACTTTTGGGACAAGACGGCGCACGCTCTCTCCGCGAAACAATGTCGAATGTGGAAATTCGAGCGATTGTAGCGCAGAGAGAGCATCGATGGTCCGGGGCAAAAATCCGGAGTACGCTACTACCAGCGCATCCAGCCCGGTTCCCGCACGTGTTCCTCGTTCAGGCGCCGCAGACGTGCGGCCATCACGCCGTTCCGGCCCAAGTAGCCGACAAGCTTGCCAGGATCGCCTCGCTCGACCACAGGCAGCCGGCCAATCTCGTTACGCAGCATCTTGTCAGAAGCTTCCGAAATCATCTCGTCCGGAAAGGCGACGACCAGATCTTTCGAGCCCGCCGCGAGCACCGTAAGCAGACCCTCCGAATCCTGATCGAGAGCGCGCAGCACATCGCCGCGAGTAATCAGTCCCGCCAGTTTCCCTTCATCATCGACGATGAAAAGTCCCTGGTGCCGGCTGACATCGGGATCATGCTTCGCGATTCGTTGCGCCAGTTCGGCGATCCGCATTTTGGCAGAGACGGTGGGCACGTCCCGATCCATCGTCTCGGCCACTGCCACTTGCTGGAGGATGTCGGTCTCGTAGTCCTGGTGAATTCGCAGCCCGCGGCGCGCCAGCTTCTCCGTCATGATCGACGACTTCGGCATGAACAGCATCGCAATGCCATCGGCAATAACGGTCACCAGCATCAGGGGCAGGACTGCGTTGTAGTCGTGAGTAATTTCAAACGCGAAGATAATGAATGCAAAGGCAGCTCGCGACGCTGCCCCGAAGACTGCTCCCATCGCCACTAGCGCAAACGCTCCCGCAGCCAGGTTCGCAGAGGGAAACAGCCGGTTAATCGCCAGCGCGAAAACACCGCCCAGCGCCGCGCTCGACATGAACATCGGAGCCAGCAATCCTCCCGACGTCCCGGACCCCAGCGAAATTACCAGCGCGATGGCTTTGGCAATCATCACCACGAGCAGCAGTTTCAAAGCCAGTTGACCGTTCAGGATGTCGCTGATGGTGTCGTACCCGACGCCCAGCACGCGCGGGACAAAGTAACCGATGATGCCTAACCCCAACGCGCCGATCGCCGGCCACCACAGCTCATCCACGGGAAGCTTGTCGAACAAATCCTCCACCCAATAGAGCAGCTTGCTGAAGCCAACCGCAGCCAGGCCGCAGATGACTCCCAAGACCAAGTAGAACGGCAAGGCGCGCGGAATCGCGAAGTCCACCTGCGCTACTGTGAACATCGGTCCGGTTCCGAGCGTCTGCATGTGCACGGCTGTGGCAAGCGTGCTGGCAATCACCAGCGGAATGAACGACCGCGACTTGAACTCGAAAAGGAGAAGCTCGATGGCAAGAATCACGCCGGCAATCGGTGTGTTAAACGTCGCCGACATGCCCGCCGCCGCGCCGCAAGCCAGCAGGACTTTTCGTTCGGATGCAGTCGTATGGAAGACTTGGCCAATCAACGACCCCACCGCGCCACCGGTCTGGATGATCGGTCCCTCAGCGCCGAACGGGCCGCCCGTGCCAATGGCAATCGCGGCGGATAACGGCTTCAGGATCGCGACGCGAGGCTGGATGCGGCTGCGGTTGAACATCACCGCTTCCATCGCTTCAGGGATTCCGTGACCCTTGATCTTCGACGAGCCGTACTTGGCCATGAAGCCGACGATGAGTCCGCCGATCACGGGAATGAAGATGACCCATGCTCCAAGGTGGCTCATGCGCGGACTGACGAAAGCTGTTTCGACCCGGTGGAAGAAAAACAGGTTCGTGAACAGGCCGATCAGCTTGTAAAGAATCCAGGCGATGCCGCCGGCCACTAGGCCGATGCCGCCTGCCAGGAAGGAAACCAGAGCCAGGCGAAACTGCGCCGGCCCCGATCCGTTTTCAGTTGATTGTGCTCGGAACGCAGGGATTCCGGGCAGGCTAGCGCCTGCGCCATCACCGTTCACAGCAGAATTGTTCGCCATGCGTTAGCTGGATGATCTCCTCTTCCCAACGACAGCCTTCACTCGGGTACCGTTGGAAACTCGAGATCCCTGCATTGCCCGGCGCAAAGCCTTCACTAGTGCCGGCCCCGCCGAGCGCAACTCGGCCCGGTGGTGCAACGAAAGTTTGCGCAACACTTTTTCTCCCCTGGGAGTGAGCGAAAGCAACACCTCGCGCCGGTCTTCGCCTGCGCGCGCCCGCCTGATGTAACCCGCGGCCGACAACCGGTTCACAAGTTCCACGGCGCTGTGATGCTGAATCTGTAATCGCTCGGCCAACTCGCCAATTGTGGGCCGCGCCTTGGCGGGCAAGCCCTTCAGCCCGAGCAGGAGTTGGTGTTGTCTTGGCTCCAAACCGGCGGCACGGGCCGCCTGCTCGCTGAACGAGAGGAACCGCCTGATCTGATAACGCAGCTCCGCCAATGCTTCATAGTCCGACAGGGTGAGTGTTTCCATGCCGCGGATTATATCGCAGCAATTCAGGGACCTCCGATATGTATCGTATCACGATATGTTGTGAAGTTTGAAGTCTATGCACGCGGACGAAAGAAGGCTCCCCTGCGCGCCTTTCTTTGCGAACTTCGCGGGTACTCTTAGCGCTCTTGGCGGTTAAAAGCTTTTGATTTTTGCTGGAAGTTCAAAAGAGCTCAACCGCAAAGTCCGCAAAGAGAAGCCGCGAAGGTCGCAAAGAAAACATCTCGAAGGATGGGTCGAGCGTGGCGCGCCTCGTGTCGCTCATTTACAATCCTGAGTTCCTCGAATTCCAAGCGATGGGGAGAATCGGCCAGTGATACCCCGCTATACCCGCCCCGACATGGGGCGCATCTGGAGCGAAGAAAACCGGTTTCGCAACTGGCTGGCAGTCGAGGTGGCCGCCACCGAGACTCTGGCCGAGGCCGGACTTGTGCCCAAAGAGGCCGCCAAGGCCATTCGCGAGCGCGCTGGCTTCAAACTCGAGCGCATTCAAGAAATCGAAGCCGAGGTCCGTCACGACGTCATCGCCTTCACAACTGCAGTCGCTGAGATCGTCGGTCCTCACGCCCGCTGGTTCCACTACGGCCTGACATCCAACGATGTGGTCGACACGGCGCAAGCGCTTCTGATCGGGCAGGCCTCCAACATCATCGCCGAGGATCTGGAGCGCTTTTCCGAGGTATTGGAGAGGCGCGCCTGGGAATTCAAAGACACGCCGCAGATTGGCCGCACCCATGGTGTGCACGCCGAACCCATCACCTTCGGTTTCAAACTGGCCAACTGGTATTCGGAAACCCAACGCAACATAGCGCGTTTCAGCGATGCTGCCGAGGGCTTGCGGGTAGGAAAATTCTCCGGCGCCGTCGGAACGTTCGCGCACCTTTCTCCCGAACTCGAAGAGAAAATCTGCGCGCGTCTCGGCCTGAAAGCTGCCGACATTTCCTCACAAGTGATTCAGCGCGACCGCCACGCGCACTACCTGGCGACGCTCGCTGTGATCGCTTCGACACTCGACAAGATCGCAACCGAGATCCGCCACCTGCAGAGGACCGAAGTTCGCGAGGCGGAAGAATTCTTCAGCGAGAAGCAAAAAGGCTCGTCTGCCATGCCGCACAAGCGTAACCCGGTCACGTGCGAGCAGATTAGCGGACTGGCGCGGGTGGTCCGCGCAAACGCGCAAGCCGCCTTAGAGAACGTGCCCCTGTGGCACGAGCGTGACATCTCGCACTCCTCGGTCGAGCGCGTCATCATCCCTGACTCGACCACGCTGGTGGACTACCTGCTGCAGAAGACGACGAACCTGATCGACACCATGTTCGTCTACCCGGCGCGCATGATGGCGAATCTCGAAAGCACCCGCGGCCTCGTTTTCAGCGGACAACTTCTGCTTGACCTGGTGGAACACGGCGTCTCGCGCGAGGATGCGTATCGCATGGTGCAGGAACACGCCATGCACGCCTGGAAGGAAGATCTTGATTTCCGGAAGCTCGTACTGCACGACAAGAACATCACCAGCCGCGTACCTGCTAAACAACTGGAGAACGCGTTTGATCTGAAACGCCAGTTGCGCAATATCGACAAGATCTTCACGCGAGTCTTTAAAAAGCCGGAAGCCAAGGCCACAACGGCGAAGAAAGCCACCCGCCGGTAACACCGTCGGCCTCAGCGGGAGACGAAGCATTTAACCGCAAAGGTCGCAAAGAACATCCGCCAAGAACGCGAAGCACGCCTCCGCTGGGCAAAAAAAGAGGCACGGCTTGCGCCGTGCCTTGAGGAGAGAGTGGAACCTTACAGCTTCAATTCTTTTCCACCACCAGATTGTTCTGCACACTGAATACGCCGGGGATCTGCCCCACGCGCATTCCAGCGATCTGTTTATCCATCGGGCTGATCACTTCACCGTACAGGCTCACGTGACCACCGTCGACGATGATGCGGATCGGCCGCGCCGGATCAACCGCATACTTGCCAAGCGCCGAGTCGCCATACAGCGCGCGCACCGTGCGCCGGCGGAGGTTGTCGTCAAACGAAGACACCGGCGATACCTTGATGTCATTGACCACGTCCTTCACGCCAGGCATGCGATTAGCAATCGCCAGCGCCGAGTCGCGACCCACGTCGTTGTAAGTCTGGCCGCCGATCGTCGCCACGCCATCCTTCACGGTAAGCGTGTAATAGTTAAACGCGCTGTCGTACCAGCCCACGCGGTCGTAATACAGCTTCTTCGACAACTCCTCGTGCAGCTGCGCATCCGAGACGGCGGGTCCGGCAACTTCAATCAGGTTGCGAACCCCCTGCACGTTCTTCTGCTTCTTGGCCGACTTGGCGGCGTCGAGTTTGTCCTGGTAGAGGTCGACCGTGCCCGTCAAGGTCACGATGCCGTCCTCGACTGTGGACTTCACCTTCTTGAACTTCTGGTTGTCATCCAGCTTCTTGATAACGCTGGTTTGAATAGTGGCATCGTTGCGCCCAGCGCTCGACGTCTGTGCGAACAAACTGGCGCCCAGCAATCCCACCAACAGGAACGCTGAAAGAATGCTCTTGGTCTTAGTCATGATCTCTTTGTTCTCCATCCTCAATTAACTAACTGTTTGGTTAATTATTGGATGAGGCGAGCCCGCTCCGGGATGCCTGGAATCGGGATGCGCACAGTGCCTTTAGAATGAAGTAGATATGCAGGTTGAAGGTGTGATTCAAAGACTCTAAGGCCAGAATATAGCCACTTGCGCGCTCTGCAGATTTTTCTTTGCGCCGTTTACAACCGGTTGATTAACGAAGCCACATACCCGGCCCCGAATCCGTTGTCGATATTCACCACGCTCACATTCGACGCGCACGAGTTCATCATGCCCAGCAAAGCGGCGAGGCCCTTGAAGGATGCTCCGTAACCTACGCTGGTTGGAACCGCAATCACCGGCACTCCGACCAATCCGCCCACAACGCTGGGCAAGGCTCCCTCCATACCGGCGCAGACAATCACCACGCGCGCCTGCGTGAGCTTTTCGCGATTGGCGAGCAACCGGTGCACGCCCGCGACTCCGACGTCGTAGAGATGCTGTACCTCATTGCCCATCAACTCCGCCGTGACTATGGCCTCCTCCGCCACCGAGATGTCGCTGGTACCCGCAGAAACAACCGTGATGATTCCCTTCCCGTACGTTTTCTGGTCGCGTTCCAGCACGATGGCCCGCGCCAGTTCCCGATACTCTGCCCCGCGCACTTTCTTTTTCACTGCGGCAAACTGTTTTTTATCCGCACGAGTCGCCAATACATTTCCGCCATGTTTAGCGAGCTTTGAAAAAATCTCCCCCACCTGTGCCGGAGTCTTGCGCTCCCCGAAAATCACTTCTGGCATTCCCGCGCGCAAGGCGCGATGGTGATCGACTTTCGCAAATCCAAGATCCTCAAACGGCAAGTGCTTCAGGCTAGCGACGGCGTCGTCAGGCGAGAGCGTCCCGAGCCGCACAGCATCAAACAGTTTTCGGATGGATTCGGAATTCAAGCGCATCCCCAGGAAGCAAGTCTTCTTCAACTGCTTCCTAGATTAGCATTCCAAGAAAAAGCGAGCTGGCGACTGGATGCGCTAGCCCGCTGAAATCGAAGTGGGAAGAATCAAGAACGAAGAGTCACGAGGCCATCAATTCGCCGGCGGCCGCAGTTCGGGAAGACAGCGCAGATCGCACCCGCGCCCCGTCCCGCGCCCGTTTCTGGATTCGTTGTTCGATGGCTTTGGCAACGTATTCGGCATCCCGGCCCACACCGACCAGGGTCGCCGACGACATCGCGTACAAGAAATGCAGGCCTACAAAATACATCCCAGGCTCGCGATGAACCACTCCACGCTCGTGCATGGGCTTTCCCTTCTCGTCGAATACCGGGAGATCAATCCACGAAAATCCGGGCTCGTAGCCCGTGCACCAGACGATGTTGGCCACGTCCAGAGTGCGCTCGTTGGCAAGCAACGGGAACCCGTCCTGCACGCCCACTACGCGCTCCACTCGCTGCACGCCGGCATCGATGAGATCTTTCGGTTTCACGCGCACGAGCGGAGTCGTCCGGCTCAGCAGTTTGGGATGCTGTTTGCGACCGAGGGGGGTCCCGAGGGTCAGAACATGGTGACCGATGAAACGCACGATGCAGAACAGGATCTCCCGGCCAAAGAATGTGTCGATCTGAAAAGGTATGAAACCTGACTCTTTTCCCGACATCCACGTCGGATGCGTCTTCGCCACTTCCATCGCAATGTCGGCGCCTGAATTTCCAACTCCTACCACCAGCGTGTTGCCCGGCTTCAGTTGCGACGGGTTGCGGTAGTGGTGCGAATGCACCTGCACGATGTTTGCATCGAGTTCGCGCGCGAACGACGGAATCCGGGGCACCTGGTAGTTCGCCATCGCCACGATCACCTGGTCGGCTTCGAAACGTTGCCTATCGGTCTCGACCAGAAACCGTCCCTCTCGCTTCGACAGCCGATTCACCTTCATTCCAGTGGATACGGGCAGATGAAAATGCTCGGCATAGTTCTCAAGGTAGTCGGCGACGGCGTCCTTCCCGACAAAGGCATCTCCACGCGCGGGGAAAGGCATGCCTGGAAGTCCTGCATATCGCGCTGGCGTGAAGAGCCGGAGCGAATCCCATCTCGTCCGCCACGCGTCGCCCACTCGTGCGTGTGCATCCAGAATCCGAAATGACAAATTGCGTTGCGCCAGTTGATAGCCCGTGGCGAGTCCAGCCTGCCCGCCGCCGATCACGAGAGTCGAAACTTTTTCGGTGCCGCCGTATTCGTTCATCGTTCAACCTCAATGATCGGATGCTAGAGGGAACCCGAAAGACTCGCATCGGGCGAAATACCCAATCTTGCGGGAAGGCCCGCATGGGTAATTCTGTGCATGCGGCTAGAGCAGGCCGTGCTGGTAGGCGTAAGCGGTGGCTGCGGCCCTTGAGGACAGGTCAAGCTTGTTGAAGATGTTATTGAGGTGGCGGGCGACTGTCTTCTCGCTGATGTTCAGCTTGTTAGCGATTTCGCGGTTGGTGATTCCCGAAGCCACCAACTTCACAACTTCAATTTCGCGCTGGGTCAGTGGTCCAGCCGGGGAGGTAGCCGGAAAATCCACCAACTCCTCGATGTGGGCCAGGTCAGTCGCAGCCCCGAGCTTTCGAAACGCTTCTCGTGCGGCCTGCAGTTCATGCGAAGCGGACTCGTCAATCCCCTGCGTCCGATAGGCCCGAGCCAGGCAGACTTGAACCCGCGCCACTTCGTAAGGCGCTTCCAAATGACGAAACGTCGCGAGCGCCTGTCGCAACGAAGCGA
>DASRDJ010000119.1:0-23013 GCA_035652655.1 Terriglobales bacterium | reverse complement strand
CGATGGCGCTGCTGGTGGGCGTCGATCGCGGATTCATCACGCGTGAGCAAGGCGCGGAACGATTTGTCAAGATCGTCCACTTCCTCGCGAAGGCTGACCGGTTTCATGGCGTGTGGCCGCACTTTCTCGATGGGCGGACCGGCAAGGTGATTCCCTACTTCGGGCCGTACGACGACGGAGGGGATCTGGTTGAAACCGCGTTCCTGATGCAGGGACTACTCGCAGCTCGGC
Organism: Terriglobales bacterium; assembly: GCA_035652655.1. GTDB lineage: Bacteria > Acidobacteriota > Terriglobia > Terriglobales > Acidobacteriaceae > Gp1-AA133. The sequence continues at coordinate 22,782 of DASRDJ010000119.1, read as the reverse complement.
AGTACTTCAATCGCGACAACCCTGCGGAGCGCGAGATTCGCGACACCATCACGGGTTTCTGGAAGACGGTCGAGTGGGACTGGTACCGGCAGGGGCCGGATGCGAATTTTCTGTACTGGCACTGGTCGCCGGATCACGGCTACTACATTCACCATCCGCTGATTGGATGGAATGAAACCATGATCATCTACCTGCTGGCGATTGCTTCGCCAACGCACGGCGTTCCCGCGACCATGTTCCACACCGGGTTCGCGAGCCAGGACGATCTCGCCGTGAAGTACCGCGAGGGCTGGGGGCGAACCACGCAGGGCGATCACTACACGAACGGCAACACCTACTACGGGCGCAAACTTGATGTGGGCGTAGGCAGCGGCGGCGAGTTGTTCTTCACGCACTACTCGTTCATGGGATTCGATCCGCGCGGCAAGCGCGATCGCTATACGAATTACTTCCGCAACAATCGCAACATCGCGTTGAACGCACACGCGTATGCCGTTGAGAATCCGCGCAAGTTTGCGGGATATGGGGACGACACCTGGGGACGTTCAGCGGGCGTGAATGCGGAAGGCGGTCGCTCTTTGCCGGTGGATGACAATGGCACGATCACCTGCACAGCTGCATTGGCTTCGTTCCCATATACGCCGGAAGAGTCCATGAAGGCGCTGAAGCACTTCTATCGCGATCTTGGCGACCGCGTGTGGGGGATCTATGGATTTCGCGACGGGTTCAATGAAACCGAAGACTGGTTCGAAGACGTGAACATGGGACTGAACCAGGCGCCCATCGTGGTGATGATCGAGAACTACCGCACAGGATTGATATGGAAGCAGTTCATGGCGAATCCGGAAATTCAGACCGCGCTCGATGAGATTGGATTTGTGAAGGATCCCGCTGGCGACAAGTAGAGCGATTCGATGAGGAAAGAGACTCTCAACTGATGCTGACTGTAAATACTTCGAGCAGTGCGTTTGAATCCGGCGGACGCGAGATTTCGTGCGATACATTTATTCCTTCCTCGCAGAACGGGGAACGGTTCCCTGCAGTGATTGGACTGCACGGATCGGCCGGCGGTCACGCGACCATGGCAGAACCGGCGGCACTGCTTGCGGCACAAGGGTTTGCAGTCTACGTGGTGCACTACTTCGACCGCACCGGAACTACGGGCGTCGCGGACAAGCAGACCGCGGTGCGAAATTTTCCGGTGTGGGGCAAGACGGTTTGGGACTCGATCAGCCACATCGCGTCGCGGCCAGAGGTCGACGCGCAACGGATTGGGCTGCTTGGCTTTTCGCTCGGCGCGTATCTCGCGCTTTCGGTAGCGGCGGTCGATTCGCGTGTGAAAGTGGTCATAGATTTTTTCGGTGGCATGCCGCGCGAGATGAAACTATTCATTCGCCGGCTGTGTCCTACGCTGATCCTGCACGGCGAGAGCGATCCGACCGTGCCCGTGGCCGAGGCGTATTACCTGCAACAGTTGCTCGAAAAGAAGGCAACGCCCTACGAGATGCAAATCTATCCCGATGCCGGACACGGCTTTAACGGCGAGACCTGGCAGGATGCGAAAGCGCGCACGCTTTCGTTTTTGCAGAAGTATCTGGTGAACAGCGCTGCGTGACAGCGGAACTTTTCGTGAGGGCGTGCCGTATCTTAGACTGAGCACGCACGGGAGGTGTCTCATGTTCGCATTTCTGGCCTGGTGCCTGCTGTTCGTGATCTGCTGGCCCGTAGCATTGATCGCGCTGGTGCTGTACCCACTGGTGTGGCTGCTGTTGCTGCCCTTCCGCATTGTGGGCGTCGCCGTCCACGGAGTGCTGGCGCTGGTGGCCGCGGTCATCATGTTCCCAGCACGACTCCTGAGCGCGCCGTTCCGGCTGAGAACGCTCTAAGCACAACAGGAAATTGTTGTCTTTGACCGACTAGGGCGGGTCGCGGCCAATCTGTTCTTGCGCTTGCGGGCTGGTTTGTGACGCCAGTCCCCTGTCAAGACGTGCGCGTGTCACAAATCCTTGTAAGTGATTTGGGCGCTAGAGAATATTTCTACGCGCCGCGTGGCACAAATACCCTGCTGGAATTGGTATTCTGGAAGTAGAGAAGGCGGAAACAGTGGAGGTTTCAACGAAGCGATCCGGGAGGATCGCTTTTCTGCTGCCCAAAAACTGGAGAATAACAAGACAACTGGAGGAAAGTGAAGATCCACGCACGACGATCGCCTTGTTTGCGCATGCAGATTGGGAGAAATCGGAACGCCGCAGTTTCGCGCGACGGCGATTCCGGCTAAGATGTCACGGTTTCCCGCAACCAAAATTCCGTGGAGGGATGTTGATGACCAAAGCAGGTTGGATGCTTGCATTGATTCTGGCGGCCACGCTCAGCGCGACTGCGCAGGATGCGGCAAAGAAAGACACTCCGCCGAAGCCGGCGGTGGGTCAATCGCAAGCCGTGCTCGACACGTGGAACGATGTGGCGCGAAAGTTGAACACGATGGCGCAGGATTTTCCCGAGGACAAGTACGATTTCAAGCCGACACCGGCGCAGCGCAGTTTCGCAGAACAACTGCTGCATGCGGCGGGCGCGAATTATTTCTTCACCAACCTGGCGAATGGGCAGAAGCCTCCGACTGAGGAGGAACCCAAGCGGTCTACCTTCAAGAACAAGGCGGAGATTGTGGCTTATGTGAAGAAGGCAATGGACGACGGCGCGGCCGCGATCAAGAGCAAGGGCGACGGCGGCATGAACGATACGGTGGTGGATCCGTTTGCCAACCAGCAGGTACGCGTGGTGGATTTCGCGTACGGATTCATCGAGCACATGGGCGAGCATTACGGACAGTTGGCCGTGTATTACCGCGTGGCGGGATTGGTTCCGCCGGAGTCGCGTCCGAAGAAGTGAGGTTTCGTTGATTCAGGGAGGCCGGGCGCATGGCGCATCCCGGCCTCTTTGTTTTGGAGCATTAAGCGCGCTCGCGAGCTTACGCCCGCATCGCATTCGTGCCGCCCCCTCCGGGGCTCGCTCTTTGTTCTGCAGCTTACCCAGCGCTTACGCGCTGGGCTATCTTATGCCGCCGCTTTGCGGCTGGTTTTGAAATGTCGCTGGCTTCCTCTTCGCCCTTCCAAAAACAGCAGCGAAGTCCCACGACTGTTGAGCGTTATGTGCGGGATCAGGGTAAGCGCGGAATCAGCCGGGATGTCTTCGTGTAGACTGCTGGACCCATGAATGCTCTTCGCAAATTGGGTCCTGTTCTTTTTGCGATCTCGATGATTTTTTTCGGGATTCAGTATGTTCGCGCGGGCAACTACGTGGGTGGGCTGCCACCGGTGCCGCCGTGGGCTCCGGGAGCCAGGGTGGGCGCAGATCTGACGGGGGTGCTGCTGATGGCGGGCGGCGCGAGCATATTGATCGGCAAGCGGGCTCGCGCTGGGGCGGCATTGATCGGATGGTTTTTTCTGCTGTGCGTGATCGACATGGTTTTGACGCACTGGCATGGAGTTTTGTACGACGGGGTGGATCGCACGCGTGCCCTGGAGCCGCTGGCGTTGAGTGGCGCAGCGTTTGCGCTGATTTCGCTTTTGCCGTCGCGCTTGGGGTTGTTGTTGAGGTCGCCGGGCTGGTGGACGAGGTTCGGTTGTAGGTTGTTCGCGCTGGCGTTGATCGTGTTCGGCTACCAGCACTATCTGTACGCGAGTTTCATCGCAACGCTGGTGCCCGCGTGGATTCCGTTTCATTCGTTCTGGGTGTATTTCACTGGGGTCGGGTTTGTTGTGACCGGGCTGGCGATCCTGGTGGAAAGATTCGGGGCACGGCTTGCGTCGACCTGGCTCGGGATTATGTTCCTGCTTTGGTTTGTGCTGCTCCACATTCCGCGAGCCGTAAAGATGAACACGCGCGATGAATGGAACAGCGCGTTTGTCGCCTTGGCGATGGCCGGGGCTTCGTTCATCGTGGCACGCGTGATGCCGGTTAACGATTCTGCGATTTCGCTTCGGTAGGAGGTTGGTTTGATGAGGTTTAGGCGAGGGTTTGGCTGGCTGGTCGCGGCGATTCTCTGGTTGTCTGCGTGTTGTGCAGCTGCCGATGCAACGGCGGATCTGCTGCGGAAGAAAGATCAAGCTCTGCTGGACGCGATTGCGCCCGGCGATCGCAAAGTATGGGAGGCAGCGCTGGCCAGCGACGCGGTGTATGTGGATGAGAACGGCGTGACCATGGATCGAGCCGAATTTCTGAAGCAACTCGACCCTTTGCCTGCCGGTGCGTCCGGGAGTCTGCACATCGATACTTATTCGGCGCGTGTGTCTGGCGATCTGGCGACGGTGATTCACACTGACAACGAGGAAGAAAACTATCACGGGCAGGTGTTGAAGGCGCGCTACCTGATGACGGAGACGTGGCGACTCGAGAGTGGCGAGTGGAAATTGCATATGGTGCACGCATACGCAGTGCTGAAGGATCCTCCCGCGGTCAGGCTACTTGCAAAAGAACTTCAGGAGTATGTGGGCACGTACTCGGGTGGGAAGAGTTTGGAGTATGTCATCCAGTGGGATGGGAAGCAATTACTCGGCGGACGCGCGGGACGCTCGCTAACTCCGTTGCTCGTGGAGTTGCGGGACGTGCTGTTTGTTGCGGGCCAACCGCGAATGAGGAAAATCTTTCAGCGGGACGAGAAGGGGAGCATTACTGGCTTCGTGGATCGCAGAGAGGGGGAGGATTTGAGGTGGAGCAGAGTCAGGTGACAGATGACGGTCCTCAGTTCTCAGTTCTCAGTTCTCAGGTCTAGCGCTTCTTGTTTCGAGTTTTTAGTTTCGTGTTTCAAGTTTCAGGTTCACCGCAATTTGCCGCGTGTTTTGGGTGATTTCCTACCGTTTTTCCTGTGAATTTCTTGGCTACGGTGTTAGGCGAATTCGATCAAGATGATTTCTGGACTTGTACCCACCCTTAATGGCGGGCCCCAGGTACCTGCGCCGGTTGTCGTGTAGACCTGCATCTGGCCGTGGCAGTGGAGGCCCTTAGTGAACTCCCGGAAGATTTTGCGAGTGAACCAGGTGAAGGGAAAAATCTGGCCGCCGTGGGTGTGACCGGAAAGCTGCAGCGAGATACCGGCCTGTTCAGGGATCGGAAGAGCATGTGGAGCATGCGAGAGCAGGATGCTGGGGCGGGATGCGTCGATAGAGAGGCGATCCAGGATCGCTCGAAAACTCTTGGGATTGGCGGATGCGTGGTCGGGGACACCGACTAGTTGCAGTCCGTCGATCGAGAGGTTTTCGTTTTCGAGAACACGGACGCCGGTCGCGCGTATGGCTTCGAGGTATTGCGAGGGATCGCGGAATTCTTCGTGGTTTCCGGTTACGAAAAACGTGCCGAGCGGGGGATTTAGCTTCTGCAGCGGAGCGGCGGCTGGGGCGGCGACGATGGCTGTGCCGTCGTAGAGATCGCCGGTCATGAACACGATGTCGGGCTTGAGACTCTGGACCCGGGCCACGATGCGCGCGAGGAATCCGGCGCCGTTGACGTGGCCGAGGTGAACGTCGGAAACGAGGGCGGCAATGCGGCCACGCCAGGAGTCGGGAAGGTTGGGAAGAGCAATCCTGACCCTGCGGGTGCGGATCCAGCGCGCATTCAAAACGCCGTAAAGTGTTGCGATTAGGGCGGCGGCGAATACGACGGCGGCCCATCGCGGCCAGTCTGGCTGGTGTCGAGTCAGCGTCGCCGCGAAGTACAGTAGCCAGCACATGCAGGCTGCGACGAAGAGGAAGTTTACGGCGCCGAGCCACAGGGCTGCGATCCGGTAGAAGCTGCGCACGAGTGGGTTCGAGAAGCGAAAAGCCAGCAGCGAGGCCGCGATGAAAGTGACGGATAAGACTGCTACCGTGATCTCGAGCGGCGTAATGCCGGGTGGATCGTTGATCGCGCTGAAAGACTTCCATGTTGTGTAGATGAACCAGTGCGCAAAGAGGAGAATGGACTGGATCACTATGAGGAAGACGGCGATTCGCGCGCGCAAGCAGGTCCTTGGGGGTTAGTTTTCCCTTACTGTTGGATGTTTTTTGTTGAGATTGGTTGAAATTAATTGAGAGCAAAGCTCTTAACCACGAGGACGCTAAGAAACGCGAAGGACGCTTGGGAACCTCTCTTTAGTTTGCTGCATCGGAAAATCTTAAAACGCAGAGTACGCAGAGTACGCAGAGAACGGCCGCAGAGGGCGCAGAGGAAATTGGGGGAAACGGCGTAATCTTGGACAAACGGTCGACGACTGGGTGCGTCTAACCTCGTAGACTGAAATCTCACACCAGATAGCGGAGGCCTCCATGAAGCGTCGGGAATTTGTTTTTGGGTCGATGCGGGCAGTGAGTGCTGCGTGGCTGGCGTCGCAGGCATTGGTGCAGGCTCTGCCGACGCTGACTCGGAAGTTCGCGGCTACGGATACGGTAACGCTGGGCAAGACCGGGATTCAGACTTCGCGGCTGGCGATGGGGACAGGCACGGTGGGATCGGGCGGACATTCGCATCAGACGGCTTTGGGAGTGAAAGGCCTGTCGGACTTGTTGCTGAACGGATACGACCAGGGGTTGCGATTCTTTGATTCAGCAGATTCTTACGGAAGCCATCCGCATGTGGCGGAGGCGTTGAAGCACGTGTCGCGGGATAAGGTGACCGTGCTGACGAAGACTTGGGCACGGGACGCAGCCTCGGCGCGAGCGGATTTGGAGCGGTTTCGGCGCGAGTTGGGTGTGGACCACATCGATGTTTGTTTGATGCACTGCCTGACGGAAGGCGACTGGACAGAGCGCTATCGGGGAGTGATGGATGTGTTGTCGGAGGCGAAGGAGAAGGGCGTGATCCGGGCCCATGGATGCTCGTGCCACAGTATCGACGCGCTGCGGGCAGCGGCAAAGACTCCGTGGGTGGAAGTGGATCTGGTGCGAATCAATCCCATTGGATCGCACATGGATGCAGATCCGGCGACGGTGGTCGGTGTGCTGCGCGAGATGAAGGCTGCGGGAAAAGGGATTATCGGGATGAAGATTCTGGGGCAAGGGGATTTGCGGACACGGCAGGATGAGGCTTTGAAGTATGCGTTGGGGTTGGGCTTGCTTGATGCTTTTACTCTTGGGGCAGAGAGTAGGGCGGAGCAGGAAGATTTGATTCGGCGGATATCGGCTGCGGCTTGATTCTTCCTCCGTTTGGACGTGTTGGGGTTACGAATATCCTTCGTCCCGAGCTTCCGCGGAATCCCACCCTAACGCACAGAACGCGCCAGGATGGGGCACTGTGCACCCGCGCTGTTCCTCTCGTCGCCCCTTAGGGTTGTTTGAGTTCTTGCAGGAATGATTTTCCGGTTCGGGCCAGTTTCTTTTCCAAGCGCTCGGTGCAGTCGCAATTGCTGCAGGCCCAGGATTCCTCGCCGTTTTGATCTCGGCATTTGCGGCGGTCGTGAGCGTCTTGAATTTTTGTGAGTTCGAAATGTTCCTCCCAGAAGGGTCGCTCTTCCATGAGAGGGGTGGGGCAGTAGCAGACTTCGACCCAGCGCGCGGTGCCGTCTTCGCAAAGGCGCGCTTCCTTCATGTTGCGTAGGTATTCGCCTTCGGCTACCGATCCGCGGCCCAGGGTTTCGTCTTCGATTGCGCGCAACAGCTTCTGTTCTGATCCTGATTTCAGTTTCGCTCTTACCAGGTAACGCATGCTTCGATTTTACGCTTCGAGTGCGGTGCGTTTGCGGATATGCGCTCAGAAACATCCTGAAACGCAGGGGCCGCGGAGAAAGGCTGGAGAACGCAGAGGCACTTTCCCCGACTATGCAGGGTGCGCCGTGGACTTGTATACATACCTACTCTTTGACTACTGCTACGGCGTCGACCTCGATCAGCCATTCTGGGCGTACCAGGCGCTTCACCACTACGAAAGTGCTTACAGGCGGGTTGGCGGTGTTAACGTATTTGTCGCGGATTTCGCGGACGATGGGGACTTGTGCTGGATCGACTGCTTCGGAGCAGTAGTAGTTGAGCTTGATGACGCTGCGGAAATCGCCGCCTGAGGCTTCGACTGCGGCTTTCAGATTTTCGAAGACCTGCTGCACCTGCGCGCGGAAGTCGTCTTTGCCGACCAGGTTGCCGGCGCGGTCGATGGCGACTTGTCCGGCGACATAGACGAATTTACCGTCAGTGACTTCAGCGACGTGCGAGTAGCCAGCGGTGGGCTTGGCCATGGTGTCGGGATTGAAGATGCGGAACAAGGAAGATTCCTTCGATTGCGAAATTGGCTTGGCGGCTTGGTAGACGGCGAGAGCGGCGAGAGCGAGGAGCGAATACGTTATCGTGCGCATGAATGTCTCCGGTTGTTCGATAAATGTTACGCGTATGTAAAGATCCATTACATCGTGAGACGATGCAACTTTCGTAATGTCCTGTTGACAAATCTTGACATTGTCTCGTGTCGAGGTCGTGGGATACTCGTCCATCTCTCTAGTTTTGTCATTTGCACATCGCCCCGTGTTTTCTCGTCTCTCTGCGGGGCGGGCGGGGCAGCTTCTTAGACCGGCGGCTTGTGAATGCGGAACAGGCCGGAGGGCGGTGAAGGTAGCTGTCCCGTTGTATTTCAGCTCTCAGTTCAGTTCTCAGTAATTGGACGTGTGCCACTTGATTCTGTTGTTCGAAGTTGAGACGCCGACTGGGCTTGACGCTTTCAGATCCCGCTTTGCTTTTTTCTCCTATTACTTATTTTGGCGGTTCGATTTCGGCTGAGCCGTCGGCCCTCGCGTCGGAGGCGCCGTAGTTGACTCCCGTTTTTGAATCGTGGAGGACGGCCTGGCCTCGGCCCATGTGGGTGGAGTACTCGCGATCTACGCGGAAATTGTGTCCCATGGACGTCAGCTTGTCGCGTACAGCGGCAGGAACTCGGGATTCGATCGCAATCGTGCATCCGCCTTCATCGGTGACCGTGAAGCGCGGGTTTTCGAGGGCGGCCTGGATATTCATACCGTAGTCGACGATGTTGGAAACGAACTGTGCATGAGCGAGAGGCTGGTTGGGGCCACCCATGATGCCGAATCCGATGTGCTGATCGCCTTTTTCCATGAAGGCGGGAATGATCGTGTGGAACGGACGCTTGCGCGGGGCTAGTACGTTGGGCGAATCGGCGTCGAGAGAGAAGAGAGCGCCGCGATCCTGGAGTGCGAAGCCCATGCCCCGCACCGTGATGCCGGAACCGAACTCTGCGTAGTTGCTCTGAATCAGAGAAACGATGTTGCCTTCGTGATCGACTGCAGTGAGGTAGGTGGTTTCACTGGCCGGGGGCTTGCCCGGAGCGGGGTTGCAGTGGGCCTTGTTGGGGTCGATGACTCCTGCGCGATCTTTTGCGTATTCCTTGGAGAGCAGTCCCTTGACCGGAACTTTGGCGAAGCGCGGGTCCGCGTCATAGCGATAGAGATCGGCGTAGGCCACCTTCATCGCTTCGATCTTTTTATGGAGCTCGGACACAGAAGAGGGACCATCGGCGGAGGAGGGCGTGGTCTCCATGAGATTGAGCATCTCTAACGCGGCCATGCCTTGCCCGTTGGGTGGAAGTTCGTAGACGGTCCAGCCACGATAGGTGGTGGAGACGGGATCGACCCACTCGGGGGAGAAGGCGGCGAGGTCGTCAGCGGCCATGGTGCCTCCCAATTCGCGAGAGGTGCTGAGGATGGCTTGGGCGATTTCTCCTTTGTAGAAGGCGGAGGCGCCTTCATCGGCTAGAGACTGCAGAGCTTTTGCTAGATCGGGATTGGTGAAGATCTGGCCGATCTCGGGAGGCTTGCCGTTGGGCAGGTAGACGCGGCGGCTTTCGGGATCGGTGGAGAGCGCTTCGAGGGAGCCTTCCCAGAAACCGTGAATGAGTTCAGGAACGGGGTAGCCGTTGGTCGCGTAATGGATGGCGGGCTGGAGGTCTTCTTTCCAGGCAAGTTTGCCGAAGCGAGAGTGGAGGGCGTTCCATCCAGCGACGGCGCCCGGGACGGTGACGCTGTCGATGCCTCGTTGGGGCATGCGGGTCGCGTCTTTCGCTTTGATGTGGGCGACGGTTAGTGCTTGCGGGGCCCATCCGCTGGAGTTCAGTCCGTAGAGCTTCCCGGTTTTCGCTTCCCAGTAAATCGCGAATAGATCGCCGCCGATGCCGTTCATCATGGGCTCGGTAACGCCGAGGACCGCGTTGGCCGCGATGGCGGCGTCCACGGCGGAGCCTCCCTTGGCCAGGATTTGCGCGCCCGCGACGGAGGCTTGCACGTGGCTGGTAGCCACGATGCCGTCGCGGGTCAGGACCATGGAACGCGCGTGGGAGCGGTCTTGGGCGAGGGCGGGGATCGAGGCGAGGAGAAGTAGGAGTGTGACCGTTCGGAGCATTCTTGGTTCCTTATGTTTTGCGCGGGACAGGATAGCTGGTCGGGAGGGACGGGTCTAGTCGCAGAATATCTTCACTCATAGAGGGCACAGATTTTGTCGAAATTAAGAGTGTTCTGATTTGAAGGGGAATTCTCGAAGTCAAGATTGGATCAGGTTAGCGCACAGAACGCGCGAACCTGGGGCATGGTCAGTGGTGGAAACGCAGGGTCCCTCGGCGGCGTTCGGCTTGCGCCTCACTTGCTCGGGATGACACGCGATGGGGAGTACGCCATCACCCCAGTTTTTAGTGGTGCCAGAAGAATCCGCTTATCAGAAATAGAACCTCGGCGGCGAAGAGCGCGATGAGGAGGCGCTCGCGGCGGCGGGAGCGGCGCAGGTCACGGAGCATTTCGTGCTCGAGGTCGTAGACGAAGGCGACCGTCGCAGGGTCGGGCATGGGCAGTGATTGGGGGATGTTCATGCCTGCGGATGTTGGCGTGGTCTCGGGTTTGCGGTCGGGCAAGAAAATCTTTGGACCGGCGATGACGTTAGACCAGTCGGTGAGCAGCAGGGCTTGGGACGGCGTGATCGGGTTCGCCGGCTCCCATGTGATTTCCAAAGGTGGTAGTTTTTCAGGGGCGACCGCGTCGGCAAGGCTGCGGAGTAGTGAACTCCACCAGGGTCTCGCCATGGTGTCGGCGATCAGTTCCCCGACGTCCACCGGACGCGATTCGAGTTGGAGCGGGGGCATGATTTCTGGGGAAATCACGTCGCCCAAGTTCGTGAAGACGGTGCGGTACCACGGGAGAACGAGGAAGTCTCCTAGGAGCATGCCCAGATTCACGGGGCGGGAAGTGAGATAGAGCGGCGGGAGGTTGTCGGGGAGGAAGCGGTCGCGGAAATTGCGGATCAGCGACTTCCAGAGGGGGCGGGTGATTTCCTCTGGCGGGGAGATGTCGAGATCTTGGTCCGTGGCCATGTGCTGCTCTTAGGGTAACACTGTGGGGAAGGTGGGTTGAGCTATCGGTGGGACAGTGTGCCGCGGTGCGTGCTCTCTTTTACTGTTCAGGATTTCGTGGTGAAAACTCAACAAGGTCTGGGGTGGCGCCGGCGAACGCGGGGTCCTTCGACTGCGCTCAGCTGACGCCTCACTCCGCTCAGGATGACGGTTGATATATAAGGGGCTCCTGAACAAAAGGGAGTGTCGGACGCCGCTCTGGGTGGGTGGTTTGGGCAGGTGGAAGATTTTTGCATATTGCGGGCGATTGCTGGTGGACTGAGAGTTTTGTCTGCCTTTCGTGGCAAAATTTAGTAAAGATTGTGAAGAAAGTTCCGTTGGTCGCGTACGAATTTTTGCGCTACAATCCGTCCACAAGTGTGGGCGCGCCATCTTTAGTGGCTGGTCGTTTAGGCGACGGATGGGTGCGCTTGGCCTTCTCCCAGGAGGAAGTACGATGTATCGCCCCTATTCCAGTCCCACTGCGGGATCTGGCTCGTCGATGGACGTTGAGTCGACGATTCGCGGTCTCAGTCAAGACTTCAGCATGAATTTCAACACCGGCAACTATGACCAGGTGGCCGGACTGTTTGCGACGGATGGTTTGTTTATGGCGCCGCATCATGAATCGGTTGCGGGCCCGAAATCGATCGAGAGGAAGCTCCGAGAATTTGGAGAAGCGGGATTTCAGGATTTGCGTCTGGAAACATCGCGCGTCGATTTTTCGGGCGACATGGCGATGGAGGCCGGAAAGTATTCGGTGTCGATTGTGCAAGAGAGCGGCGGGTCGTCGGTGGATCGCGGGAAGTACGTGAAAGTGTGGAGACGGCTGGGCGCGTGGAGAATCGTGGCCGATTGCTGGAGTTCGAACTTGCCGGCAATATCGGCGCGAGCGGAAGAGAAAGCTGTCACGGAGAAGGTGACGGTCATTTCGAGCGATGTTCCCAAGTCTGCCTAAGGACACAGAAACTGCGGAGAGGGTTGAGGGCACTTCCGGCGCTGCGCGCCCTGCTCCGCAGAGTTCTTCCAACAACTGCTCGCACGTTTGCCCAAATTGCTCGGCGCAGCTTCGCGAACATCGGTGCAAGCTGAGCTGCCCGCAGTGTCATTTTTATTTGAGCTGCTCGGATTTTTACTGAGCTACTTCCAAGTTCAACACCCCTTTTCCATTCGGCGTCGTTGTGGAAAAGCCTTAGCGGCTGGTGATGGTGCCGAGCAACGCGCGGTCCCTTGACTGCGTTCTGCTGACGCTTCACTTCGCTCGGGATGACAAGTTTGGAAGGGTGAGAGCGCAAGGCGAGAATACAGTTTTCGCCGGATTTCTGGCTCGGCAGGTTGGTGGCTAGGATTGTGATAGAGCAGGCGGGTGCGGTACAGGTTTTTGCCGTTTCCTCTGTTTCAGGTCTGTCCGAAGCGGAACGGCGACAGGCGGACCACGCACCCCGCCTAGTCTTAATCTGCTCGTCCCTCCACTGACATCTTCAGGCAGGAACATCTACAATGTCTGTCGGCATTCAATTCAAGAATTCATGAGGAACGACCATGCAAAGAAAAGCCAGTGCTGTGTGGAAAGGTGGGTTGAAAGACGGCAAGGGGAGCATTTCGGCTCCGGGTGGAGTTTTGTCGAACACGCCGTACTCTTTCACCACGCGCTTTGAGAATGCGCCCGGAACGAATCCTGAGGAACTGATCGCGGCGGCGCACGCTGCTTGTTTTTCGATGGCGCTATCGGCGCAACTGGGTGGCGTGAACCTAACGCCGGAGAGCATCAACACCAACGTTACGCTGACCATGGAGAAGCTGGATTCGGGATGGACGATCACGGACAGCCATCTGGATGTTGTGGGGCGGGTGCCGGGCGCGGATGCGGCGACCTTTCAGAAGTACGCGGAAGCTGCCGAGAAGGGCTGCCCGGTTTCGAAGGTGCTGAACGCTAAGATTTCGATGACGGCGAAACTGGAAGGATAGTTTCGCAAATACTTTGTAGCAAGACTGGCCACTCGCAATCCATGCGCGGTGGCCTTTCTATCTCTGGCCGCGCAGGACTTCGCGGAGTTGGCGGTTGATCTGGGCTGCGCCTTGAGCGGCTTCGGCGACCAGTTCGACCCATTTCTTTCCGTGGGAGGGCAGTTCCAGCTGGCCGAGCAGGTACGACGCTTGCATGATGGTCTCGATGGAATTGCTCAGATCGTGAACGAGTTCGCGCAGTTGATTGGCGACGTCAACAGGGATTTTCTGAGGGTTGGTCATGATCGGGCGTCCCGCGATTTTGGGTTTGTTCTTCTGATTGTACGGGGCCAGCGTTTGACAGGGTACCTATCGTCTGTAAAATAAGAAGGTTGTTCTTCCTGCATCGCGTTCACTGGGAATGCGATGTCCGCAAAGTCACAAGCCGAAGTGGCGGAATTGGCAGACGCGCATGGTTCAGGTCCATGTACCCGCAAGGGTGTGGGGGTTCGAGTCCCTTCTTCGGCACCAGCTTTGAAGTCTCCGGAATTTCGCCTGCGAGCTCCTTTTCGCGCGCACGCGCATACCAGTCCTTGAAGAGCCCGTGGTCTCATACACAACGTTAGGAAGTTTGCTTGTCGGGATGCAGGCGCGCGCGGTGCTTCTCTTTCATCTCTTCGACCGAAAGAACTTTGCGCCCGAGTCCGGCGAGTTGAGAGAGTTCCTTTTGGATTTCCAATAGACGTTCTTGCCGTCGTCTGTCGGCGGCTTCTTCTTCCGCTCCCTTGCCACCCTGCAGGCGAAACTGCTCGTTCAAAGTTCGGATTTCAGCGATCTCGGACCGGAGACGCGCAACCGTTTCTCGAAGAACCTCGAGGTGATCCATGTCTCTAGGATAGCCCAACATCGTCCCTTGCAACGGAGCTCGTCCACGAGAGTTTTGTCCCTGAAGAATTCTGCTGCGAACTGGAGCACCTGAAGTTCTCTGTATGGGAAGGACGGGTGATGCATCCCGTCCGTCCCACTCACATCACTATTGAGCAAAGGCCTTCGCGGACAGAAGTTTTGCTGGCGGTGCTGACAGGTTGTGAGCTTGCTGGCGCGCCTCGGCGAGTTGTTGCGGGGTAAGTTGCGCCTCGAGTTTCGGCAACATGTCGCGTCCGCGCTGATCGCCAGCCAGAGACGCCGCCGTCAGCCACACATAGGCGGACTCGGGGTCTTTGGACTTTCCCATGCCTTCCGCATACATGTACGCGAGTTTGATGCGGGCGCCGGTGTGTCCCTGGGCAGACGCTTTCTGGAACCAGCGGAAAGCTTCGGTGCTGTTCTGCTGGACGCCTTCTCCACGCAAGAGCAGATCCGCGAGATTGTTTTCACCGAGTGGATTGCCGGCTTCGGCAGCTTTGCGGTACCAGGATGCGGCGGTCTTTAGGTTGCGCTCGCATCCGAGGCCTTGGTCGTACATGTAGCCGAGATTGGTTTGCGCGTCAGAGTCTCCGGCCTCGGCGCCCTTCACGAACCAGGTGAAGGCTTCGCCGTTGTCCTGACGAACACCCTGCCCCTGCAGGTAGAGGATCCCGAGGTTGTAGTAAGCGCGCGCAAACTCCTGATCGGCGGCGGCGTGCAGCCAGCGCAGGGCCGTACCGTAGTTCGTTCGGGTGCCCCATCCATTGATGTACATCACAGCGAGATTGACCTGTGCTGGGGCGTATCCGCGCTGAGCGGCCTGCTCGAACCACTTCACGGCATCCTTCTCGTTGAAGTCCGGACCGATCGCCAGGATCGAGGCCAGGCCGAGTTGGTTTTGCTCGAAGGCGTGGCCGCGCCGGGCCATGGCCTGGACGACGTTGGTGTCGCAAACTTTCTGTTTGCTTCCAACCATGCGGGTAACGACCGCCATGCTGCATTGTTCTTTGGCTGAGTCTTGCGCCCAGGCGGCGCAAGTCAGCAGGACCATCACGCTCATAACCACCGCAACTCGCCCCTTGGTATCGATTCTTCCCATGACATCCCTCCGTAGCCCGGACTTTGTCTGCGTCCGTTGGCTCCCTTGAGCGCAAATCCTGAGGGTGGCGGTGTTCTACCTCAATGCAAGGTCGATCCCTTGGAGGTTTAAAGCTCATACTTTGCGGGTTTTCCGGAGATCATCTGGTAAAGCCATGACTTGGTTGGGTTTATGAAACATCCGGAGAGGGCTTGCGAACAAAATCGAGCGAAAATGAGCTACCATACGTGTCACCCAGCCGGAGACTTTGCGATAAAAAACCTCCGATGACGCGTAGCAAATGACTTCTTCTGGAGACTGGCGAGCCGCTTAGATGGGCAGCAGTGGATCAGATCGGGTTCAGTTCGGTCCGTTTGAGGCCGATATGCATACCCATGAGCTGTGGAAATTCGGAACCCGGATCAAGCTCGTGGGACAGCCTTTTGAGGTGCTGGCGATCCTGCTTAGCAAGCCGGGCGAACTTGTAACGCGCGATGCCCTGCGCGAGCGCTTGTGGCCTGGAGATACCTTTGTAGATTTCAATCACGGGCTGAACGCGGCGGTGAACAAGCTGCGCGAGGCCCTGAGCGACTCGGCGGACAATCCGCGGTATGTGGAGACTCTACCGCGGCGGGGGTATCGCTTCATCGCGGCGGTCACGCGTTCATCGGATGTTCCGGCGACTGTAGCCCCCGAACCTATTCCACAAGCGGAAACTCCAGTTCGGGCGGCAGAGTCACCTTCCTTCGAGATACCAACATTCGCGCGTGTTGAGGAAGGGGAGGTACGGGCGGCGGTCCCGAAAAGCCGGCGGCGTTGGTATCTTGCGGGTGCCATCGTGGTCGCCGCCTTCGTGTTTTTTCATGCTGCAGTCTGGCTCTTCAACCAGGTATCGACGATCGCCGGCGCGCGCGACCAATCCACGGTCGGACAACATATTCGCCCGCTGACGACCGTGAGCGCGGAAACCAGCGAGCCGTCCTTTTCGCCCGACGGAAACTACATCGCTTTTCGAGTGGAGGGGAGCAAGCCACAGGAAGGTGGAGTATTCCTGAAAGCGGTCGGCAGCGACCAGATGGTGCAGGTAACAAAGAATGCCGGGGACTGTTGCCCGGCGTGGTCGCCGGATGGACAAACGCTTGCCTTCTCGCGTTTCACGGAAAATGAATTCCAGATTTATACGGTACTGCTGTCGCCCGCGCCAGACGGCGCATGGAAGGTCGGCGCAGAGAAGAAGCTGAACACGAGCGGCATCACGCCGAGACGCGGCGAAGTGGCGTGGTCCGCGGACGGCAAGACTCTGGCGTTTGCTGGAGGTGCGGGCATCATCCTGCTGAATCCCGCGGATGCGAGTGCGCACCGCTTGACGGAGCCTCCGCCATTGGCTGAGGACTGGGGGCCGTCGTTCTCGCCTGACGGCAAGCGTGTGTTGTTCGTGCGCAGCCGGGACACGGGATTCTCGGAAGAGATCATGACGATCCCAGTTTATGGGGGGAGCGTGGCACGAGTCGCTTCGGAGCCGGCGAGAATTTTGGGGCCGCCGCAGTGGTCGTTCGACGGGCAGTCGGTGATTTTTGCTTCGGACCGCAACAGTCACCCGGCGTTATGGAGGGTGTCACTCACGGACGAAGCTCCGATCGAAATCAACGACAGCGGCTGGTACCCGGCTGTATCGCGCAAGGGATACAAGCTCGCCTACCAGAGAGTCACACGCAGCCTGAACGTGTGGGAAATGAATCTGATGGAGAAACAGAAACACATCCTGATTCCATCGACCAGTGAGACAGACCAGGGACCCGGACCACAACTGTCCCCCGACGGAGCGAAGATCGCATATATGTCGGACCGCTCGGGAACGATGGAAATCTGGGTGAGCGATCAAGACGGAAGGAATCCGCTGCAACTGAGTGCGATCGGCAGCGCAGGGACGCCGCGCTGGTCGCCCGACGGGCAGTCGATCGCTTTCGATGCGCACACCAAGAATGGCGTTTACATCTACACGGTCACTCTGAAAGAGGGTGTTCCTAAATTGCTGGTCGGCGACACGCACGAGAATATCTGCCCGAGTTGGTCGCCGGATGGGAAGTGGGTGTATTTCGCATCTTCGCGCACGGGCGGATGGCAGGTTTGGAAGGTTCCCGCCGAGGGCGGCGCCCCATCGCAAGTGACGACTGCAGGCGGACACGCGCCGTTTGCATCCGCGGACGGGAAATTCATCTACTACGCGAAGACAGCCTATGCGAATCCGGAGATCTGGCAGGTACCGGTGGAGGGCGGGACGGAGCATTTGCTGTCGCCGTTGCTGCGTCCGGCCACGTGGGCCAGCTGGTCGGTGACAAACGAAGGCATCATGTTTGCTGGACCGTCGGGCATTGGCAGGCCGGTGGTCTCGCTGTACGACGTGGGCAAGCGCAAGGTCAACGTTCTGGGAGAGCTCGACACAGTTCCGTTCTGGCTGGGAGCGTCGAAGAACGCCGAACGGGTAGTCTTCGATCAGCCGGGATGGGAGCAGGCGCAGATCATGCTGGTCGAGAACTTCCATTAGATATACCCATTCCGTGCCATAGAATGCATAGAAAAGCCCGAGCGCAGCGGGTTTCGCTGGGTTACACTATCAGTCTCGTTACCTGAGCCCCTCCCCTTCAACTGAGTTCCTATTTGTGTCCGGAGAATGCATGAAGGCGGCAGGGGTATTCATTCTTCTTGTTGCGGTGGCGGTATCGTCCGTGATGGCGGACAACGGTGCCCTGCGACGATCCCCGCCCGCCACACAAGCCAGAATTCCATGGGAAGGGCTGGCGATTGTGGTCAATCGCAGTAATCCAGTGAACGATGTCACGCTGCCGGAGCTGCGTTCCATGTTTTTTGGGGAGCGGAAGTCGTGGTCGCACAAACATCGCATCACGCTCGCGGCGATGCGACGCAACACGCAAGAGTATAAGACCGTGCAGCGTGTGATCTACAAAATCGACCGGCACGAACTGGAACACTATTACCTCTACCAGTCGTTCAAAGGCGAGAGAGTCAACCTTCCTCTCACAATGCAGGACCCTGCTGACGTCAAGAAGTTTGTAGTGAGCACGCCGGGAGCCCTGGGGTATTTGCGGGCTTCGGACGTGGATGATTCGGTGAAAGTCGTGCGGGTCAACGGGCTGCTGCCTGGAGATGACGGATATCCTTTGAGGTTGCGCGCGCGACCCGCGTCGAAATAACCCGTCCCTGACATCCGATAATGCGTTGATCCTCTCAACGCTCCCAGGAAGACCTCTCAGTTTTTCGCTTGAGATTTGGGCGCGGCTTGCACATGGTCGTCCTTCTCGCGCCGGTCGACGACAGTGTATCCAGACGGTATTGCGAAGAGCTTCGGATCAGGCTCACCCTGCGAGATGTCAGTCACATTGATAATCTGCGTTCCGTGGCGCGGATCGACGCGCCTCACGGAGACGTTGATACCGAGTTGCGGGGAGTACCAGATCTCCTTAACGATGGAAATCACGCGATCGTTGCCGATAGCGCCCGGGTTGAGCGTCCGCGTCTCGCGCGTACCGATGGCCTCGACCCCATTAACGGAGGTCTTGCCGAGGTCTTCGCGGGTCAGGCTTCCGTACATGTCCTCGCCGACACCGACGGGCTGCGCCGAAGCTGACTCCGGGGCGCTGTAATCGGTCAGGTTGCAAACGTGCGCGGCCGGGCGGCAGAAGTATTTTTTGTGCGTAGAGGGATCGCTGATTTCGATACGCTCGAGATCGGGCTCAGCTTGAGAATCTCTCGGGATGAGGCGACGGCGCTCCTGGTAGATGCGGCCTGCACCATCGCGCACAACCAGACGATGATTCTGCACCGTGAGAGGGGTACCGTCTTCGAGAACCTTGGTCCACTCGGCCGTCACATTGCTGGTGAACGGTGCGTGCGGCACGGGCGGAAGGAGGATGCTGTTGAACTGCTCGATCGTGCCGCCGTCAGGCGCGTGCGTCCCTTCTTCTGAACTCTGAGCGAAGAGGTTGAGCGAGAGGAAAGCGGAGGCAACGAGCAGGAGGGCCGGACGTTTCATAAATCACCCCCACCAGATTTCCTGACTATAGCAAAGTTCGAGCCATCCCAATACGTCTGAACGACGAGGTTGTGAGCGACCGGCCCCGGCCTGGCAACCGGAATCTCGTTCCTCAATTTACTGCACGGCCACTTTGCCCGTCGCCAGATCGTATACGGCTGACGCGATCTTGAGCGTCCCTTCCTTCACGGCTTTCCGCATGACTGTCGACGAAGAGCCCAACAGTTCGGCCTGGATCTGGGCATTTGCCGCAATGGCTTTGGTGAAGTCGCCACCGGACTTCTCGACCGCTGGTTGCAGATGCTGGTAAAGGACGCTGATCTGTCCGGGGACGGCATCGGCTTTCATGGCAGCTTTAACCGCACCACAATTGCTGTGACCGAGGACCAGCATCACTTTGACTCCAAGCACCGCCACACCGTACTCGAGGCTGGCGATAATCTCCGGCGTGATCATGTTGCCCGCGACGCGTGTGACAAAGATGTGTCCGATGGTCTCATCGAAGATAAGTTCAACGGGAAGCCGGGAGTCGGCGCAGGCCAGGACTGCCGCGAACGGCTCCTGCTTGTCGAGGCTCTTTTCCTTCAGGATCGTGAGATCGTGCTCGACGGAGGTCAATCGGTTGGCGGCGAATCGTTCGTTGCCGGCGAGAAGTTCATGCAAAGCGGCGTCGGGGCTCAAGTCACTTTGCGCGTTGAGCGATGGCGCAGTTGCAACGTTAAGCAAAGTTGGCGTCGCCATTCCGGCAACGACTGCGGAGACTCCTGTCTGAAGAAACTGCCGCCTGCCAACGATCTTATTGTCGCGCGGTTGATCTTGCATGCTTGCCTCCCTGCACGAGTTTTTCAAACGTGGGGCATCATAGATGAAATCTGCAAGTCTGCAACTTTGTTTGCAGCGGGCGCTAAGTCCGGGAGGAGGGCGGGGGGAGATAGACCGCGGATCGTCCCGTATAATCGAGGTTTCTCCCATGGCCTCCAGGCTCGATCAAATTGTCGCAGCGACTCGGAGCCGGCTGGCGCTGAAACGGCGGGCAGCCGACACGCGTGCTCTAGAGCGCAGGGCGGCGGATCACCAGCCTCGCGGATTTCGACAGGGATTGGCGGCGGTGGCAGCGAAGGGCGTTGCGGTGATTGCCGAGTTAAAGAAGGCGTCGCCTTCCAAGGGGCTGATTCGTGCGTCGTTTGATCCCGAAGCACTAGCGCGAGAGCTGGCGGAAGGCGGGGCGGCCGCGCTCTCGGTGCTGACCGAACCAGAGTTTTTTCAAGGGTCGCTTGACAATCTGCGGATTGCCTCGGAAGCATCGGGACTCCCCTGCCTGCGCAAGGACTTTATTGTCGATGAACTGCAGATCATCGAAGCGCGGGCTCATTGCGCAGACGCGGTGCTTTTGATCGTCGCGGCTTTGGAACAGCCGGATCTCGAGGGTCTGGCGGCGCGCGCCCGGGCCCAGCAACTGGATGTTTTGTGCGAGGCGCACGATGAAGAAGAGCTGCAGCGGGCCGTGGATGCGGGCTGCACGCTGATCGGCGTGAATTCCCGGAATCTGCGGACGTTCCAGGTCGATCTAAGTACAGCACACCGTCTGGCGAAGAAATTTCCGCCGGAGATCCTGGCAGTGGCAGAGAGCGGGATCGGAACGCCGAGCGAGATTGCGGAATTGCGAGCCGCCGGATACGAAGCTTTTCTTATCGGAGAGACGCTGATGAAGGCCGCGTTTCCAGGCAGCGCGCTGCGGAGACTGCTGGGCGCGGCGACCGTTCCGAGCGGTTAGGCCGGATGCTATGACCTGGGTCAAGATTTGCGGAATCACGAATCTGGAAGACGCACTGCAGTCGGTGGAAGCCGGCGCTGACGCACTGGGGTTTGTGTTCTACGCGAAGAGTCCGCGCAAGGCTGGGGTTGAGACGACGCGTGAAATTATTCGCGAACTGCCGGGCGACATCGAGAAGGTGGGTGTTTTTGTCGATCACGAGCCAGAGCAGGTGCGCGAGATCGTTTTGCAGACGGGCCTGACCACTGTTCAGTTGCACGGGAAGCAACTGCTGGATCGAGTGTGGAGTGAAAAACTTTCAGTCGAGCAGAGCTTGGGCGTGCGCAAGATGATTCCTGTGATCCCCGGAGATTCGCTAAAGGATCGCGGAGTCTTGATCAGCGAGGGTGCACACGACAAAGTCTTCGCGCTGCTGTTTGACTCGCAGTCGAACGGCAACATGGGCGGAACGGGCGCGACTTTTGACTGGCGCGGAACTCGCGCGATGGTGCAGGTGATTAGCCTGAAGATCCCTGTCATTGTGGCTGGAGGGCTGAATGCGTTGAACGTTGCCGAGGCCATACGCCTGTTGCAACCGTTTGGAGTGGACGTATCGTCGGGGGTTGAGGCGCGACCGGGGAAGAAAGATCCCGCGAAGGTCCACGCTTTCATTCAGGCGGTGCGTGGCACGAACAGAAGTGCTTAGGAGATTCGGGACAAAGATGGCAACGGCAAAGGTACATGTCGGATCGAAGAAGGGCTTCAGCGCTTCGGGAACTCGATCGAAGGCGACGAAGGGTGTGCAGTCTGGGCGGTTCGGCGTGTACGGCGGGCGCTATGTGCCGGAGACCCTGATGGCAGCGCTCGAGGAACTGGAGCGTGTCTACGGCGAGGCGAAAGGTGATCCGAAATTTCAGCAGCGTCTGGAAGTGCTCCTGCGCACGTTTGCCGGGCGTCCGACGCCGCTGTTTTTCGCCAAGCGCCTCACGGAGAAATTAGGCGGACCCAAGATCTATCTGAAACGCGAAGATCTGCTGCACACCGGCGCACACAAGATTAATAACTGTATTGGGCAGGCGCTGCTGGTGGAGCGGATGGGCAAACATCGCGTGATTGCCGAGACGGGCGCGGGACAGCATGGCGTCGCGACAGCGACCGTGTGCGCTCTGATGGGGTTCGAGTGCGTCGTCTACATGGGCACCGAAGACATGCGGCGGCAGGAATTGAACGTGTTCCGAATGCGCCTGCTGGGCGCCGAGGTGCGGGGCGTATCTTCTGGGTCGCGAACTTTGAAGGACGCGATCAATGAAGCGATGCGCGACTGGGTCACTAATGTGCGCACGACACATTACCTGCTCGGTAGCGTGCTGGGGGCTCATCCCTACCCGACTATGGTGCGCGATTTTCATCGCGTGATCGGTCGAGAAGCGCGGGCGCAGATTCTGAAGGGCGAGGGCAAGCTGCCGACGGCCATCGTCGCGTGTGTCGGCGGCGGATCGAACTCCATCGGCATCTTCTACGACTTCATCAAGGACAAGAAAGTGCAACTGATCGGAGTGGAGGCTGGCGGTCGCGGTGAGCAACTGGGCGATCACGCAGCGCGCTTTCGCGGCGGCGCTCCCGGCGTTTTGCAAGGAACCTATTCTTACGTGCTGCAGGATGGGAGCGGGCAGATTGCGACAACGCATTCGGTTTCGGCAGGGCTCG
>DASRDJ010000118.1:0-2284 GCA_035652655.1 Terriglobales bacterium | reverse complement strand
GCCAGCGCTGCAACAGCTTCTATCGGATGTCCAATCCGGCAAGATTGACATCATCGTCGTCTACAAGGTCGACCGGCTGACCCGCTCGCTCGCCGATTTTGCCAAGATCGTCGAGATCCTCGACGCCAAGGGCGCGTCCTTTGTTTCGGTGACGCAGCAGTTCAACACGACGACCTCGATGGGGGTGCGCCGTGACAAGGCGGCGCTTTCCAGTGGGTGCGAGGCCCACCCGGCGATTCGCTCCAGCCGGAAGCAACCGGAGCAGGCATGGAGGCGACGAAATGTCTGGAGCCTTCGGATAGCGGTCACGACTTTGGTGACCGCGCGAGTGTGCAGGCCGCAACGTGAGTGAACGCTGAGCAAGCCCCGAAAAGGACGATGTGCAGGCCGACCCGGCGCCCCTTTCGGGGAAGGCTGATACGGCTGGGCGAATGAGCGAGGAGTACGCCCAGCTGCTGCACCGGGGTAGTGGCGGCAGCATGTACACAAGGAAAGCGTACGCAACACGGGAAGCCCCATTGCGTGATCGGGGATGATCAACCGGACGCCCGTGAGGGACAGGCCGGGCGCTATGGGGTGGCGGAGAGGCTCGTAGTACCGCTGAAGCCGGGTAATGCCGGTGGAGGGAAGGGGCCTCAGTTCAAGACAAACGCAATAAGTGGCGAGGGACGGGGGATTGGGAAACCTATCAACTCCGAAACGTGTTCAAAAGCTGCAGATGGCGTTGCACGCGAAAGCGAAGGCAGAAGCCGGTTATCGCTTCTACGCGCTGTACGACAAGATCAGCCGCGACGACATCCTGGCGCACGCCTATACCCAGTGCCGCTCGAACAGGGGCGCACCGGGCGTGGATGGTCAGGACTTTGCGGACATCGACGCGTATGGGGTGGAACGGTGGCTGGCAGAACTGGCGCTTGCGCTCAGGGAGGAGACATACCGACCGGAGCCGATCAGACGCGTGTTCATACCGAAAGCCAACGGCAAACTCCGGCCGCTGGGCATCTCGACCGTGCGGGATCGGGTCTGCATGACGGCAGCGATGCTGGTGCTGGAGCCGATCTTCGAAGCCGATCTTCCACCGGAAATCTACGCCTACCGCGCCGGGCGCAACGCCCAGCAGGCCGCCGTGGAGGTGGAGGAGCTGCTGTTTCGTGGCCATCCGGAAGTCGTGGACGCCGACCTCGCGGACTACTTCGGGAGCATTCCGCATGCCGACCTTCTCAAGTCGGTGGCGCGCCGCATCGTTGATCGGCGCGTGCTGCATCTGATCAAGATGTGGCTGGACTGCCCCGTCGAAGAAACCGACGACCGAGGCCGGAAGACACGCACGACCGAGGCGCGCGACAAGCGGCGCGGCATCCCGCAAGGGTCGCCCCTCTCACCACTGCTGGCGAACATCTACATGCGCCGGTTCGTGTTGGGGTGGAAGAAGCTCGGCCTTGAGCGAAGTCTCGGCACTCGCCTCGTCACCTATGCTGACGACCTCGTGATCCTGTGCCGACAAGGCAATGCCGAAACGGCGCTGCACCATCTGCGCACGATCATGGGAAAGCTGAAGCTGACGGTGAACGAGGACAAGACACGGATCTGCAAGGTCCCGGAAGGAGAGTTCGACTTCTTGGGGTTCACGTTCGGACAAATGTTCTCTCGAACGACGGGCCAAGCCCGTTTGGCATTGCGACCGTCAAAGAAGAGCATCAAGCGCATGGTCGGAAAGATCCATGCGATGACCGACCGATCGAGGATATGGCAAGAGACCACAAAGCTGGTAGGTGAACTGAACCGCGCGCTAGCCGGGTGGGCCAACTACTTCAGTGTTGGGTCATCATCCCGAGCTTATCGCGCGCTCGATTGCTACACAGCGGGGCGGTTGCGCCGGTGGCTGCGATCCAAACACAAGGTCAGGCGACGCCGAGGCGGGACTTATCCACTCCCGCACCTCTACGGGTACTTCGGGCTCGTACGTCTGAGCCGTCGTGGGCGCGGCCCGTCGTGGGCGAAGGCGTGAGGTCTTGTCCGAGAGCGCAGTGCGGGAAATCCGCCCGCTGCGTTCGATGAGCGGGGTGTGGAAACGGAGCCACGGTCGAACCAGTGAGGCACCGCCAGACGAAAGAGGCGGAAACAGATATGTCCGACCTACAGCGACCGCGCCACACCTCGACTCTACCAACTTGCGACGGGCCGCCGGTTTGGCCCACCCGGCTGCAGAGTGCCGTCGCCGATCCCACAAGCCGAACTCGATAGCTGTTGATTAAAATGCCACGACGTCGCCCCCTTCAGGACA
>DASRDJ010000117.1:0-3728 GCA_035652655.1 Terriglobales bacterium | reverse complement strand
AAGCGACGTTTCGGTTCGACGGTGCCTCGGGCGCTCGATTGGTTTGTCGGCGGTTGGCAGCTCGCTACTCTAACAACGTGGCTAAGCGGACTACCATTCACTCCTCAGTACCTCTTCTGCGACTTTGATCGCGATACCGGCCCCTGCCGCCCGGATCGAGTCGGCGATCCGCGCGTCGGCGGCGGCCGAGATGGTTGGTTTGCGGTAGCCACCGAGCCGCTCGTCGTGAATGGCATGGCTTCTGGCCCCTGGCGCAGACCGCAGGTTGGTCAATTCGGCAGCGTCGGGCGAAACAGCTTGCGCGGTCCCGGCTTCTTTCAAGCGGATCTGTCGGTGATGAAGAGTTTCGTCTTTTCCCGGTCAGTCCGCGCGACCGCTCGTGCGGACATTTTCAACGTCTTCAATGTTGTGAATCTTGGGCTGCCTGATGTCTGCGTTGACTGTAACCTCGGCACTGCCGGGAAGATTACAGGTACTGCGTCTCTCAACAACACGCCTCAGCGGCAGGTGCAGTTCGCAGTTCGCCTTGAGTTCTAGGATCAGTGGAAATCCTCGACCAGCATGAGATCGCTGGTGTATTGGTCGAGTTGAACGAACACCATGGCACTTCCGTCAGGACTGAGACTCATGCCAAGAGATCCGATCCAGGCGGCATTCGACATCACCTTCACCACCGAATCACGACGCGTCCGGAAGTTGCGGAACCGAATCCGCGCTCTGGGCGCAGGCTCATCCAGGTAGTAGATGCCGCCCGCGCTGACGGCCCAGTAGCCCCAGAACCCCGAGGGAGGAAACTCGAGGACCTTCTCTTCGCTGCCGCCACTGAGCGGCACGCGCCATAACCCGGGGGCATCTGGCGCCTTTGCGTAGTAGAGGTATTGGCCGTCGGGGGATTCGGACGCGAAAAACCCGCCGTTGCGAGTCACCTGCGTCGCAGGCCCCCCCTCGACCGGCATTTTCCAGACGTTCCAGGAACCGCCACGGTCGGAAGCAAAATAGATCCACCGGCCATCGCGGGAGTAGTTCGGTGCACCTTCATTACTCGAATCGGTTGTGATCTGCTGCGGTGGTCCGCCATCCGCCGAAATGATGAATAGGTCCGCGTTACCTTGCAGTCCCGCGCTGAAGACGATCTCTCGCCCGTCCGCTGACCACCGCGGGGTTCCGGGATAGCCAGACAGGAACGTGAGCTGCAACGGGTTAGAACCATCGGAGTTCGCCTTCCAGATTTCGGCAGCTCCGGTGCGATCCGACGAGAAGACGACATGACGGCCGTCGGGCGACAGTTGCGCATATTCGTCGAGAAAAGTGGAAGCGATCAGTTTCGCCGGTTCACCGGCAGCGATCTCGTTCCTCAGAGGTAACAGGTAGACATTAGCGTCCCAGGTCGGCGCACCATATACCAGCCGGGTACCTCGGATGTACGGGTTAAACGCAGTGAAGCCGAGCCCAGGAACAGGCTCGGCGCGCTTCGTCTTGCCGGTGGCGTGGATGCGCCACAGACCGTTGCCGCCGAGGATGATGTCGTGACCGTCACTCGTATACGTGAGTCCGACCAACCAGACGCTGCGCTGTCCCGCCAAGTCCCGGTTGTCGAACGTAAGCCGACGCTCTGAGCCGCCCGCGGCGGGAATGACATAAACATCCATGCCATCCTTGGTGTCGCGGAGGAACGCCAGCGTTCGTGCGTCAGGAGAAAAAGCAACGTGAAGGTCCCCATTTGACGCTTCCGGCGGAAAGGTGATCTGGCGTGCACTGAGCGTCGCCACGTCAAGGGCGAACACTGCGTAATGGCTCTGTCCAACGGGCCGGTCGGAGAACGCGATGGTCTTGCCGTTGGACGCCCACGCCACGCGCGAATCGACGATGGGGCCCAGCGTCCAGTTTGTACTATGCACTCGACGCTCGGCGCCGCCCATGGCGGGCACCATGTAAATGCCCGCTTCAACCGTGTCCGGTGCCGCGGTTGGCGCGGGGAACCGCCCAAACACGATATAGGCACCGTCAGGCGACCAGTCCGGGCCGAAATCGATCGCCCCAGGAACCGAGGTCAGGCGCAGCGCGTGTTCCTCTCCCACCTGTTTGATGTAGATGCTAGCAGTACGGCCGATCGGCACCGGCCCGGACCAGGCGAACGCGACACGGTTGCCATCGGGTGCGAGCGCAGGTTCGTACTCGCGGCCGGTATAGGTCGTCAATGGGACCAGCCGCGGCGGTGTCTTCAGTGCGCTCCGCGCCTCGCGCGCGACGAACAGCAGTATCACGGCGGCCGCGATCACCAAGCTTGCCACGGCAAGCATCCACGGGCGTACGCGGCGCCCTGGATGGGATGGGCTTGGCTCCGAAGCCAGCGCTATTCCGTCTTTGGCTGATGGGGTGACAGTCGGTATCTCAACAGTACCAATGAACCGATATCCGCGTTTCGCAAGGGTTTCAATGTAGTGTGGCCTGTCTGCATCGTCTCCCAAGGCCTGGCGGAGCTTGCGGA
This sequence comes from Terriglobales bacterium, assembly GCA_035652655.1. GTDB lineage: Bacteria > Acidobacteriota > Terriglobia > Terriglobales > Acidobacteriaceae > Gp1-AA133. The sequence goes on along the minus strand of DASRDJ010000117.1, from coordinate 1,240 downwards.
TGGCGGTATTCAGCCCGACATCGAAGTCAACGAAGGTATCCGCACGCCATAACTTCTGTTGAAGATCTTCGCGCGTGACCATCTTGCCAGCATTGGCTAATAGTTCCACGAGCACGCGTAGCGGTTGGTCTTGCAAGCGAATTTGCACGCCGTTCTTGCGCAGTTCTCCTTCGCGCTCCGACAGCTCGAATGGCCCGAAGCGAAAGACGCGGCATGACGGCGATGCGTGGGACAGTGGCATCGGCGAGTTCTGAATCAGCGTCCTAATCATATCTCGATACTGTGCCACCGCCCATCAAGTGCCTCGCGGCTCTGCCCCGACTCAGCAAAGAAATGGGCGCACCAAACGGCGCGCCCAGATTCCCCGTCCCGATGGTTGGGTTTTTAGTGAGCTGTGACGGCGACGAGAGTTTTTAGTTGCCCGTTGGTGCGATTCTTCGCCAGTTCCTTGGCGCGATTGCCGAGAAAGAAGTCGCGGTGGACCTTGCTGCCCTGCTCCCACACCTGGGACAGGAAGTACTCATTGCCGATCCGGCTAAACAGCAACTTACCTTGCGTCGCGTTCGCCGAGCTCCGCGAAGGTATGGCGCGGATGATCACAGCCTTCTGGCCGTAAACGCCCTGCAACTTAACCGTCATAGAATAAGGTGGCAGGGCGAAGACTGTGTAGGAACCAGCAGGAAGATTGATGTTCTCAACGGTGAAAGCAAAGGGGACCGTTACGGTCAACATGGACCGTTCTTGGGCTTGGACACAAACGGTAGTAGCAGCCAGCAGCAGGGCGATGGTGAGCAACGTGCGAATGTTCTTCATGGAAGTTTCTCCCTTTCAAGTGCCGGCGAATCCGGCTGACAGTCCCACTCTGGCCGGTGTCAACCAGGCGCGACATGTTTCGCCTCTGGCTTGCGTCTGCATTCCTCCTGTTCCGCTAATCTACTGAAACCATTTGGGTAAGTATGTCCTGTGCCGCAGTCATGATCGGGCAGAGCTTGCTAACTTAGCTCTGTATCGTCGGCAATCCGGAAACTATCCCTCAATGGGCCGATAATACTCACAGCAATTTCTGACAGGACGCGCTACAAAACATCGCGCTGTGGCGGGCGGATAACGGCGCTAAGATCGCGCCGAAGTTATCACGTTTTTATCACGTCAGCCCCATCTCCGAGGCACTTCTCACTTTGCGACAGCCTTCAATGAATTCGTATCTCTCTGAAAATAAAATGGCGGAAGCGTGTGCGAG
>DASRDJ010000116.1:0-13298 GCA_035652655.1 Terriglobales bacterium | reverse complement strand
ATTTCGGAACTTCCATCCGCAGTCGAAGCCGTTTTGCAGGGGGATCGCTTCGTCAGTGAAGGGTTAATCAGTGAAACCAACCCTCCCGCCTCGTCATGCTGCATCAGCAGCGCTTTCCCCTAGCCGTCGTAACTCGGTTTCGGGAACTGCAAATTCCGTGAATCCACAGTTCATACAAACTAGAAGTTTTGCATAGACCCACACGATGGGCTTGTCCAGACCCTTCAATCCGGGGAAATGGATGGCAATTTCGCCGTTAAAGCTGCTTTGGTTTTCGGAAGAGCATTTCGGACAGGCCATTGGTTTCTCCCAAATATTAGGAGGCGCCAATCTAAGGCGACGTTCGCTCCTCGTGATGTGATGAGGATCACATCGTTTCGTGCTGATAGTCACGCTAGAAGCAGTCACACTGTCCAATCCGTCAAGGAAACCCTGAGATAAAACTTCGGGCCTAGTCTGTAGCCGCCGCCTCATCGCCCGACCCTACCTTCTTTCATCCTTCCCGGTACAGGATGAACGTTACATACTCTCGCGCCCCATTTCAGTAGGCTCAGGATGTTCCGTTTACATCGGACAGAAGGAGTTTCATTTGAAAAGTTTTCTCACAGGCTTGTTTGGACCACTCGCACTTTCGTGTGTGCTCGCGGTCGGTACCGTGGCGATCGCGCAGGACACTCCGCAGAACCCATCGTCGGATAACACGAAAACGAATGAGCGGGACCGCAATCCGTCGCAAGCGACTGCGGATCAGCAAAAGGAAAATCGCCCGGATCGCGACATCACGCGCGACATACGCCGGGCCATCATGCAGGACAAATCGCTCTCGAGCTACGCCCACAATGTGAAGGTCATCTCTCAAAATGGTGCGGTCACGCTGAAGGGGCCGGTTCGGTCGGAAGAAGAGAAGAGCGCGATTGAAGCCAAGGCGGCGGAAATCGTCGGCAAGGACAAACTGACCAGCCAGCTTGAAGTTAAACCTCAGCAATAACATCAATCGCGACAACACCACTGAAAAGGAGAACACATCGTGGGCAAAAACACCTCGGTATTTGGCATTTATACGGACTCGGCGAGCGCAGAGCGTGCAGTTGAAGCTTTGAAGGCCGCCGGTTTTTCCAACAACGATATTTCAGCCTTGTTTCCGGACAAGCAGGGAACAAAAGATTTCGCGCATGAGAAGAACACAAAAGCGCCTGAGGGCGCGACCGCAGGCGCCGGCACTGGAGCAGTACTCGGAGGCGGCTTGGGGTGGCTAGCGGGTATTGGTGCGCTTGCGATTCCGGGCCTGGGGCCGTTCATTGCGGCCGGTCCGATCATGGCGGCTCTGGCCGGCGCGGGCGTTGGCGGAGCGGTCGGGGGGCTTACGGGAGCGCTCATCGGCATGGGCATTCCGGAATACGAAGCGAAGCGTTACGAAGGCAGGGTGAAGGAGGGCGGCATCCTGCTGTCCGTTCACTCCGACACTTCGGACGAAATTAAGACCGCGAAAGAAATTCTGGAGCGCACCGGCGCCCAGGATATTTCTTCCACCGGCGAATCGCGTGGGGATAAGACAGATAGAGAAAGCCGCCACGTAGCTTAAGTCAACTTGGAAGCCGGGAGAAGATCCTTCTTCCGGCTTTTCCTGCCTGCCGAGCATGCTGCACTGGCGGAGGTGAGATTCGGGGAACATCCGTCAAATCTGGTCGTTGTGCTGCGGTTAGCGTGATCGGTGCCTTCCCAGTATTTCACCCGGCCGAGACTTCCTGCCCTTATCAACCTCTCCATGCGGCGGTTCAGCGTTATGCCGCAAGTCTGCTTCATTGAACCTGCGAGCAATCCAGTCATCTAACCCAAGAGAGGAAATTATGTATCACCATATTAAGAAGTTGATGTACACGGTAAATATCGGAACTCCGGATCCCAGCTTTGGCAACATGCTGCTGGAACAGTTCGGGGGAGCGAATGGCGAGCTCGCCGCTGCTATGCAGTATTCCATTCAGGGTATCAATTGCGACGATCCTGATCGCAAGGATATGTTGATGGACATCGGCACCGAGGAACTGAGTCACCTGGAGGTGGTGGGTACGTTGGCCCGCATGCATCTGAAGCCCCTGAAGCACGACCGTGATGCAGCCGAAGTAGATCCGCTCATCGCCATCGCGGGTGGAGGCGGAGTGAGCCTATGCAACTCCGTGGGCGACGCATGGACCGCCGACTATCTGAAGATCACCGGCGAGCTTGACGTTGACTTGCGCAGCAACATCGCGGCGGAAGCGCGGGCGAAGATTGTGTACGAGCGCCTGATCAACTTCTGCGACGACCCGGGCACGAAGGACGCGCTGCAATTTCTGATGACCCGTGAAATCACCCATATGAAAGCGTTCACGGCGGCTCTGGAGAGCATGGGTAAAGCGCCCTTCTCTATCGGCAAGATTGCTCCGACGCCTGTGCTGGTTGACCAGTATTTCAACGATTCGACCGGCGTTGGGGACGACGGGGAAACCGACGCGCGTGGCCCTTGGAACGAGGGTGGCGACTGGGAAATTGTGGAAGCCGCTCAGTTGGAAGAAGGTGTTGAAAATCTCGAAAGTGGTAGTAACGAAGACACGAATCAGTCCGGCAAGCCCGCGCGCCGGGCAGTAACAACCAAAGCACGAAAACGCGCCTAATCTCAGGCCTGCAGCCGGGAAGTGTGCTGATTTACCTTCCCGGCTGTTCTTATTTTAGGTCCTTAGTATCCGCTCCGTTGCTCACTGGAATCCGCCTCCTCTCCCCACGTTGTCGCCGCTGTTGCAAATCACCAACACAGTTTGTGCTATGTTCGCGAAGAGGAAATCCATGTCGGTGAGGGCGGATGGTTGAGTCAGAACAGGGTCGCAGTGATTTGCCGGGTGGGCGCAGGAATCTGGGGGCGCTGCTGCTGGGTGTTGTAATCGGCGTGCTGGGATTGATGGTGATTGGGCGGCAGGCTTCGCCGTCGTTTTGGAACGGGTGGGCCGGGAGGTTGCTGGGGCGTAGCACGCAGGTGGACGTCAGCCAGCCGACCGTCGTGAACAAGATCCAGCAGCTGCAGCGGCTGGAAACGGTCGTGTACACCATGGACAAGGTGGTGAGTGGGGAGAAGGAGAGCGCGATTCTGCCAAACTTTCTGGCGGGCGACCGGCTGCTGATGGTGGTGCACGGAGAAGTGGTGGCGGGCGTGGACTTCAGCGGATTGAAAAGCGGCGACGTGGCAGTGGAGGAGAAGAAGGTGGTCTTGCGGCTGCCGTCGGCGCAAGTGTTTTCGACGCGTATTGATAATGCGCGAACGAAAGTGTATTCGCGGCAAACCGGGTTGCTGGTGCCCGTGGATCCGGATCTGGAGACGCAGGTGCGGCAGGAAGCGGAGCGGCAATTGCAGCAAGCGGCCTTGCTGGATGGGATTCTGAAGACGGCGAATACGAATGCTCGGGCGACGTTGACGAGTCTGTTGCAAGGGCTGGGTTTTGAGCGAGTGGAGTTTGAGTGAGCTAGCGGACTATGGTGCGAACCTGTCGTCGAAAGCCCACTCAATCGCAGACTGTAAATGCAGTTCGCGGGTCACAGTTCGAAGTGATCCGTGGTCTTGTGCAGGTTTGAGCATCGCTTTCTACTGGAAGCAGGGGTGATCCTATGGAAAGCCTCGAGATCTTATTCCTGGTGTACCTGCTGGCGTTGGGAGCGCTGGGTTGGCTCTACTGGATGATTAACGAATTTAGCTAGATCCGGCTGCTGGGGTCCAACGTTCGTTGTTCGAAGTCAGGGGCCGCCATTTTCTTGTGCGCGGTCCTGTCGGAAAATGTCGCGGCGAAAAATCTTAAAACGCAGTGGGCGCGGAGGGTTCGGACCGGCCCAGGTTAGCGTCCAAAGAACGGACACGAAACCAGGGACACAGTCATTCGAGACAGCTACTAGCGAGGGTCTTGACCGGTTTCCGCCTCCCAATCACTTAGCTGTCGCTTTACGATTCCATAGCAGTCGCACGCTGCGGCTTCGAGTTTTTCCCTGTCCAAGATTGTGACGCTTCCCCTGGTTTGAGAAATCAATCCTGCTTTCTGCAAAATGCCTGCAGAGACCGTCACGCTGGCGCGGCGGGTTCCCAGCATCTGCGACAGAAATTCCTGGGTGAGGGGTAGGTGGTCGGACTGAATCCGATCCTGGCTCATCAGAATCCAGCGGGCCAGTCGTTCTTCCACCTCATGGAGGCGATTGCACGCCGCGATCTGCGTAGTCTGCATCGCCAATTTGTAGGCGAAGCGATGCAACTGCATTTCCAACGCAGGGCACTGCTGAATGAGCTTGGCGAGATCTTCGGCACTGCATCGGTAGGCCAGACCGTCACCTTGGGTCACCATTCTGGTTGGACTGCTGTGATATCCGACGAGCAGAGGCAAACCCACGAAGCCTTCCCTGCCAATCAGACCGACTTCGATACTTTTCCCGTCCGGCTGAACCGCCAAGACTGAAATCAATCCTGAACTCATAAAGTAGCCGGATTTGATGGTTTCCCCGGGTTCGTAGAGGATCTGATGTAGCTTGAGGCGCACCAATTCCAGTCTAGGCAAAACCTGGTGGTAGTCTTCGGGCGAAAGGCCCAGCAGGATCAAGTTGCCAACATGATTCCCGTCGCCATCCTGGGGAGGCGAGATGGGGCTTGCGCGGACAAGTGACTTTTTCGCCATGACAGCTCCTTACGCAGCTAAACGCTGTCTGATTTCGCAAGGAACCGTCACCCTTAGGGCGCGGCGGAGGGATGCTAGAAGAGACAACTCAAGTGTACGCCCTTTGCGGGGACTCAGCCGGATTGTTGCTGCAGGATCGCCGTTTAAGTCAGGTGAGGAGATTCGGGGCTGCGGGTTAGTTTTCGGAAAGAGGCCACGACGACCAGAAAGGCCAGGGCGATTCCGATCATGCCGCCGAGGCCGTCGAAGAAAGCCTGGGTACGGGCTTCGCTGCGCAGGGCTTCGCTGGTTTGGGAATCGAGTTTCGTTTGCAGAGTTTTGATTTGAGCTTGCTGGTCAGTGATTCGCTTTTGCTGATCGGCAATCTGCTGGTCGTAACGCGCGCTCACGGCATTCTGCCATTCCTGTTGCTGGCGCTTGTCGGCAGCCTGGCGGTATTGCTGGAGTTGCTGGTCACAGGCGTCGCCGGGAAACCAGATCAGGCAATTAGGCCTGGATAGCGGAATTGGAGGGAGGGCTTGCACGGGTACAGTTTATTGGCGCTTGGTTTGGGGCTAAAGGTTACGGGGGTTCAATTGGTGGGGTGGCTGGTTTCGCGGAGAGCTGCGAGCTTAGAGCCGTGAGCTTCGAGCGAGCTGATCTTAGACCCGGTCAGTGCGTTAGCGCGTTCCTCGCGCACCTCAGGGGCTGAAGCCCCCTCTCTGAGTACGCTCTTATGGCACGACTAAAGTCGTGCCCTTCCCTCGTTATTCACGCATTTCGGGCGCGCTAACCACGTTTCAGGCACATCAGTTTGTTTTCGAGGTGCCATTATTAGTTGTTTCTATTCCGTGCTTGTGGGAGCTAGTGTTGCATGCGTCCTTCGCTTTGGTCAGGATGACAGCGCATACTTTTTTGTTTCGGTGGGGATGGTTGTTTTGAAAAGTGAATCAGAGATACTTCGGCATCCGCGCGGTGTAGATTTGTTCCTGGAAAGCGCGCCATGGCGATCAATGAAGCCGAGAACGTTCACTGCCGGCCCGATATTCAGCGCGAGGGCGGGAACATTCAGCGGTCGCATTGCCTGACTGACGTCCGCGTTGCCTACCTTCCACTCATCTTTCTGACTTCAGGCGTAGTCGTGGTCCGCGATCGGATGCCTGCCTGGGCTTTTATGTGGGCCTTGGCTATTGTCATTTATGCGTCGCTGAAATGGGCGAGTTGGCGGCGATCGCCGGCGCGAGCGAAAACTACGGCGGCGCGATCTGTCGGATATCTTTTGACATGGCCAGGCATGGATGCGGATTCGTTTCTGGCGACGGGCGGGAAAGTGTTTGCGCCTCGCGCGAGCGAGTGGGGGTTGGCGATCGGCAAGACCGGGCTCGGCGCGATCTTGTTGTGGATGATCGCGCGGCGCGTTCCCAGCGACTGGCCTCTCTTGCAGGCATGGGCTGGCCTGGTGGGGATGGTGTTGCTGGCGCACTTTGGGAGCTTTCAACTCGTCGCTCTGTTGTGGCGACGGGCCGGGGTGGATGCGGTGCCAATCATGGACAAGCCGGTGTTGTCCGCATCGTTGAGTGAGTTCTGGGGACGCCGATGGAATCTTGCCTTCCGGCAACTTGGCCACGAATGGATCTTCCGGCCGCTGCATCGAGAGATCGGAGTAGTCGGCGCCGGGTTTCTGGTGTTTGTGCTTTCCGGATTGATTCATGACCTGGTGATTTCGTTGCCGGCACGTGGCGGGTATGGACTGCCGACTGCATATTTCGTTTTGCAGGGGGCGGGTGTGGCGCTCGAGAGATCACAGCTCGGGCGGCGGCTGGGGCTGCGGGGCGGCGTCAACGGGTGGCTCTTCATGGCGCTTCTTACCGCGGGCCCTGCGTTCTGGCTCTTTCATCCGCCATTTCTCAGGAACGTAGTTCTGCCTTTCATGCAGGTGATACACGCGATATGAACAATGCGTTGCTAGAGCGGCTGTTCGATGTTGATCTCTGGCTGGCAGGCGTGGGGCATTTTGTAATTCTGATTGCCAGCGCGCAGGTGCCCGGGCGATTGCAATGGAAGGAAGATTTGCGATCGTTAATGCCATTCAATCGGAAACTGCTGTGGGTGCAGGGTGGATTCACGGTGCTGACCATCCTTGCGTTCGGATCGCTGACGCTGGCTCTGCATGATGAGTTGCTGCGGGGGGACCGAGCGGCGCTGGGATTGGCGGCGTTTATCGGAGTTTATTGGACGTCGAGGATTCTTGTGGACGCGTTTTATTTCTCACATGCGGACTGGCCGCGGGGGCGGATGTTTGTGGTGGGGCATGCTTTGCTGACGGCGCTGTTTGTGTTTTTGGCGGGAAGTTATTGGGGATTGATTGTCTGGCGGTGGTGGTGGCGTTGAGGGCTGTCGGGATTTGTCGTTGCCCAGCGCCTAAAGGCGCTGCGAACTATGGAGTGGGAGGGCACGCCTGAAGGCGTGCCCTGTTAAGAGCCGGGATGAAATGCCGATCATGTGCTTCGTTTGCGATCGCACGCGATTCCGTGACGAGGGTCCTTGCGGCGGGCTAGCAGCAGTCTCTAATTGGGACAGAGAGGGCACCGCCATGAAAATCGTATGCGTGTTGCATGACGAAGATCGAATTCTTGATGTGGCTCGAGATGCAAACCAGTACATCGTTCGAGAGTGGGAAGGCGGGCAGCGGCAGGAGATCCGGCTGAGTGAGCATGAGGCCAGCCGCGTGGTTGAGGTGATCATGGAAATGCAGCGGGAGCGGCGGGTGACGGAGAAATCGCCGGCCGCCAAGGAACTGCAACTCGAGCACGCCGGGCCAATCGCGGTGAATCACTACTAGACGGCGCGGACAGATCGGGCGCGCAGCGTGTGTGCCAATGAATCGGGCGATCACTGTAAAAATCTGCGCGGTATTCTTTTCTGATTTCATGTAAGTGCGGGCGAAGAAGCAGTGCGCCGTGGCCGCGAAGCGCCGTACCCTGCTTTGGAGCGAGAAGATCGCGGTCCAGGTTCGTGCCGACCTTTAGATCCCTTACATCCTTAAGACGCGGACGAGGGCGCCCGCGCTACACAATCGCGCGTCAACAGACGCGGGATGTTATGTGACTCCCTGTCCGAATCGGGGAATCGTACGGATTTTGGGTCGGGGGTGCTATCGAAACGAGCTGAGTGCCGTCTAGGTACAACGGAGCGTTCTGCTCCCGCGTCGCGGGTTTTGTTTTCTGCCCCAGCGATCTCGTCCCGAGGAGAACTCCCATGAGTCTGAAACCAGCATCGCCATGCATGTGGATGTACGCAATTCTTCTGTGTACGGTGGGCATCGGGTGCAACAAGAATGACAGCAAGGTCTCGGCGTCGTCGGATGGCGGCAAGATACCGATTACGACTACGTCGGACGAGGCACGGAAAGAATTTCAAACGGGGCGCGATTTGTCGGAGCGTTTGCTCGGACAGGAGTCGCTGCAGCACTTCGATAAAGCGTTGGCGTTGGATCCGGAGTTTGCGGCGGCGGAGTTGGGGCGCGCGAACAATTCTCCTACTGCGAAAGAATTCTTCGAGCATTTGAAAAAGGCGGTCGCGCTGGCGCCCAAAGCGTCGAACGGCGAGAAGTTGCTGATCCTGGCAAACCAGGCGGGCGCGAACGGTGTAGTCGAGATACAGAAGGAGTATCTGGATCAGTTGGTGGCGGCGTATCCGAATGACGAGCGGGCGCAGTTCACGCTGGGGAATTACTACTTCGGGCAACAGGATCTGGACCAAGCGCTGGAGCATTACAAGAAGACTTCGGAATTGGCTCCGAATTATTCGCAGGTCTACAACCTGATGGGATATTGCTTGCGGCAGAAGGGCGACTATGCGAACTCGGAGCAGGCCTTCAAGAAATATATCGAGCTGATTCCGAACGATCCGAACCCGTACGATTCTTACGCGGAACTGCTGCTGAAGATGGGGCGGTATGACGAGTCGATTGCGCAGTACAGGAAGGCGCTGTCGATTGACCCTCACTTCAACCCGTCGCACTTCGGAATTTCTGCCGACCTGACGTACAGCGGCAAGCCAGAGGAAGCGGCCGCGGAGTTGAAAGCCATGGCGGATGCGGCGCGCAATGACGGCGAGTTGCGCACTGCGTACTTCGGAATGGCGGTTTTGGCGTCGGACGGCGGGAAGTATGACCAGGCGCTAGCTGCGATGGATAAGGAATACGCGGTTGCGGAGAAGAAGGGCGACCAGGCTTCGATGGCGGCTGATCTGCAGGCCAAGGGAAACATCATGATGCAGATGGGCAAATACGATGAGGCAGCGAGAACGTTTGATCGGTCGTTGAAAATTGTCGAGGACTCAAACCTGTCGCCGGAGATCAAGAACAACTCCACCTTGCTTCATCATTTCAATATGACGGCGGTGGCGATTGCGAAGAAGGATCTGGCGGGGGCGAAGAGTCATGCGGCCGAGTTTGGCAAAGGTGCGGAAGCCACCAAGAATCCGGCGCAGCTAAAGCAGTTGCATGAACTGGCGGGGCGGATTGCGCTGGCCGAGAAAGACTATGCGAAGGCGGTGGCTGAATTACAGCAGGCGAATTTGCAGAATCCGCAGAACCTTTATCGGCTGAGCCAGGCTTACAAGGGGCAGGGTGATGCGGCGAAGGCGTCAGAGTATTTGAAGAAGACGGCGGAGTTTAACCCGTTGCCAGCGTTGCCGTATGCGTTTGTTCGGGAGAAAGCACGGAAGGAAGCGGGAACCAAGGGATAGGTGGGATCAGCATGCGGGTTGAGTTGGCGTGCAGCGGAAAGAGCATCCTTGCTTTTTCCGCTCACTCTTATAGACGCGCGTAGAAAAAATAGTACGCCGCCGTGCCAAGACGTATCTCTTATCGATACTTACCGGGTTCTAACTACTCTCTCGACAGAACACTTGCCGTGTCAATCGGTAGTGTTCTGTATTGACCGTCTCCTTCCCAAGAAACATAATTCGCGCGCTCCACCGATCGAGTGTAGGGTCACCCCCACGCGAAAAGTCTCCGACTAGTTTCGAAAGGATCCTCACCATGAAGAATCAGCTGTTGATTGTGTCTGTAGTTTTACTGCTGGCACTGTGCGCATTCGGCCAGGACGCGAATGCTCCCGAATCCAACCCGCAAGACCTTTCCATTTTAAAGGCTCAGCCTGAACCTCCTATGCTTGGATTGCACTGGGCGCGGGGTTTCACTCCCGCGGCGCGCGCAGCGAGGGTGAGAAGCAACGTCAACATGACCTACCACGGTGGGCCCATCATGACGTCCACGTCGAGTGAAGCCATTTACTGGGGACCGTCATGGGCCAACTCCTCATTCGCAGGAGACAAGATCAGCGGGCTTGACACCTGGTATACCGGCTTCAGCAATTCGAACTATGCCAAGACTTCCGACGAATACACAGGCTCCAACGGACAGGTTGGGCCGGTGGTGACGCACCACGGCCATTTCATCGACACCACGACGGCCGCAAATGGAAGTTCGACGTCCGCGATTGTTTCTGAGGTTTGCAAAGTGATCCCAAACCCGGTCAGCAACGGCTACTATCCGGTTTACGTCGATCGTAAACGCGGCAATGCAGGCTACTGCGCCTATCACACCTACGGCTCCTGCGGAGGCGTGAGGGTGCAGGTGGCGTTCTTTTTCAATCTCGATGGAGACGCCGGCTGCGACCCGCAGGATAGTTCCGGGCAGCATTCTCAGGGTCTCGCTGCTTTGTCGAACGTGAGCGGCCACGAACTTTCAGAAGCTCGCACCGATCCTAATTCGCCCGGTGCCTGGTATGACCGCCAAGGAGAAGAGAACGGCGACAAATGCGCCTGGACGTTCAACGTGCCGCTGGTGACGTTTAGCAACGGCACCCGGTGGAAGATTCAGGGCGAGTGGTCGAACAATGCATACAACAACGGCACGGGGTATCCGAACAGCTCAGGGCAGAGAGGATGTCTGGACGGTCATTGAGTTTCTAGAGTTTGATGGAAATCGCCGAGTCAATCAGGGGTGGGAAAATCCCTGGGGACTCGGCTTTTTTTGTCAGTGTGGGTTCAGGATTGGCATGTGCTACGCCACAGCGAGCTCGAAACCTGCGAGCGAAGGTCCTGCTGCGTATTCAATGTGGAGCACCCGTCGCGGCTGTTGGGCTTGCGATTTCGACGAAGCATGGACCAGTAGTGGCCGCATGATCAACAGTCCTGCTCGCGGAACAGTGCATTCGATTGGCCGAATTTTCTCAGCGAGTTCGTGAATTGCGTTGTCAGTCAGCACTCCTTGCTTGTGAGTTGCAGGCAATACCCGCAAAGGTCCGTTCTCCTCGGTAGAGTCGTCGAGGTGTAGCCGCAAGGCTACGACTTGTGAGAGGGCCTGGTCGGGGGCGTGCGCGTACAAAATTCCTTCTTTGATGGACCAGGGGCCCCAACCCGGATGGTCCTCTCTTCGCTGCAAGGGCAGTGCTGTGTCCTGATGCCAGACCACCAGCCAGTTGGAGTCCGCGGACTTGTCAAAAAGAGTGGCACGATAGGGAATTGCTAACGGGCCAAGGACGGCTTGGGCCACTTGCTGCAGGCGCGGGTCGCGAGCGACGCCGGCAACGGCCGGAGCTCTCATGGCGTGACGGATCCCAGCTCGTGACCGACAGACGACGGGCGTTTCCAATTCTGCCCCAAGGTATTCCATCTCGCGAGGTTCTAAAACTTCTGGAACGATCGCGAAGCCCTGATGGAGTACTGATTCGAGAAAGGTCTGCACTCAGCCTATGCCTTCCCGCGGATCTTGGCGGCCCACCAACGCGTGCCTACCAGCAGGAATCTCCAGTCGGAAAGGAATTCGGGGGGCTTGCCTTCGAAGGCGTGGCCTACGAATTGAAAGATCCAGCCTACGATGAATAATCCGAGCGTGATTGGCCAGAAGCGGTGAATGAAGATCGTGACGATCAGCAAGGCTAGGGAGAGGACGATCAGCGGGATGCCGATGGTGTGGCAGATGCGGTTGATCGGGTTTTGATGACTGGTTGAGTATTGGGCGATCCAGTCGTCCCAGGAGCGGTTGCCTAGCATTCGGGGAGGATAGGACGGAGAACGGGAGGCGTCAAGTTGTCCGGGCCGACGACGGGCAGGGACGCACGTCGCTCTTCGGGATCTAGATTGGACCGGGGAGGTCGATTTCGCCGGTGGCTACGTGGGCGTGGAGGCGGTATTTGCCGGCGCCTTTTTGTGTGAAGGAGCGGAAGAGGCCCCCTTTGGAGATGTTGAAGGCGGAGGCTTCGATGCTGCCCGCGTGGACCGAAGCGTCGCGGCGTCCGTATTCTTCGGGATGCGGGACTTTGATTTCGATACGCCCGGCGCTAAGTTCCACGTCTTTGTCGCCTTCGATGCCGTTGATGACGACCTCACCCGCAAACATGCGGACCCGAAGATTGGAGCGGCTCGGAATCTCGATCGTGGCCTGGAAGTTGTTGTGGGGCGTGTCGGAGACCGAGACGTCGGCGCTCGAGCCGCTGGTTTGAATCTTCACTTTCACTTTTTTCAGTTCGTCGGAGTGCGGAGCAGTGTAGGTGATCTGGATCGCGTCGGCGCTTGTGTTGGTGATGGTGTAGCCGCCCGGACTCAGGTGCAGACGGATGAAGCCACCCGAAGAGAACGGCTGACTGGCTTGCGGACCGCTGGGGGCGTCGCTGGGTTCCGCGGCTGCGGCCATGCAGGGGATGAGCGCTAGGGCGAGGAAGGCTAGGTACTTCATGGCGGAGATCTCCCTGAAGGTGTTTACGGAGAAAGTGTGAGGGAAGTTCCCTCTAGCCGACGAACTTGATCATCTGAACGAACTGGAAGGGAACCTTGGCTCTGGCGGGCGGAGGCGGCTCGGTGATGCCGGTGCGGCTGAAGCCCATGCGCTGGTAGAAGCGTTCGAGTTCGGTGCGGTGGTCGATGAAGCGGAGTTCCATTTCGCGGAATCCGGCGGTGCGGCAGCGAGCTTCGGCGGCGGCGATGAGTTCGGCGCCTAGACCTTCGCGCTGGCGAGCGGGTTCGACAGAGATCAGGCCGAGGTGGGCTTGTGCTGCTCGCGGCTCGATGAAGATACAGGCGACGAGTTGGTCCTGGTCTTCACCCAGGAGGAAGGTGCCGCGCGGCCACATTTCGCGGAGGGAGTCGGGGTTGACGCGTTCTCCTTCGACATAGGGGCTTTCGGCGACGAATGCGCGATTGACGAGGCGGGCGATGGCGTCGATATCGGAGATTTCGGCGGTGCGGAACGCGAGAGGCACCTTTCAATTCTAAACTCGCTGCTTTGGTTCGATGTGACGCACGCAGGATGCATAGGTCCTTCGCCGCGCTCAGGATGACAATGGAAAGCTACGATCCATAAGCCACAAGCTAGAAGCTCATGCCTCGGATTCAGCTCGAATCCCCTTACTGGTCCTTCTTCAATCTTCGCAGTAGTGAGGTGGGGTGGATCCCTAAAATCCTTGCGGCTTGAGTTTTGTTGTTGCCGGTTGCCGTGAGGACTTCCTGGATGTAGTTATCTTCGACCTCGTGGAGGGTGATCAGTGGACGCGCGTTGGGCGTGGATCCGGCTGGGAGAGTGGCATCCGGGAGTCGCATGGGAATCGTGCGCGCGTGGTCGCGGATTTC
>DASRDJ010000115.1:0-22671 GCA_035652655.1 Terriglobales bacterium | reverse complement strand
GCGCAGCTTTTTGGTAGCAATCCAGAAGTGATGGCCGAGGCGGCGCGCATGGTGGAGGGCCTGGGATTCGATCTGGTCGATTTGAATCTCGGCTGCCCCGCCAAAAAGGTCGTGAAGTGCAATGGGGGGTCCGGCCTGCTGCGCGATTTGCCCGCCATCGGGAAGATTTTCGAAGCGGTCCGCGCCGCGGTGAAGATCCCTTTCACAGTGAAGTTCCGCGCGGGCTGGAACGATCAGGAAATCGTGTGCGTAGAGCTGGCGAAGCTTGCCGAGAGTTGTGGGCTGTGCGCTGTCGCCCTGCACGCGCGTACCCGCGAACAGGGGTACAGTGGCAATGCGCGTTGGGAATGGATCGCGGCCGTAAAAGATGCGGTCAAGATTCCCGTCATCGGCAACGGTGACATCCGCACACCTGAAGATGCCAGTGCCATGATCGCGCAGACCGGCTGTGACGCCGTGATGATCGGCCGAACCGCCGCTTCGAATCCGTGGATCTTTCGCCAGATCGCCCAGTACACCGCGACCAGCCGATACGATCAGCCTGCAGAGTCGGATCGCTACGCCATGATCCGGACCTACTTCAGCATGTTGATTGAAGAAAAATTCCCGGATGCGCCCGGCAAGATGAAGCAGTTCGCCTCGTGGTTCACGCACGGAGTGCCTGGCGGCGCCGGACTTCGGAAGGCGATTTACGAGGCAAGGGAAGATCGGGAGATTCTGAAGCGGGTTGAGGACTTCTTCGAAGCGCGACTCGCTGCCGGCGTCACGAGTTCGAGCGTCCCCGCTCCTGCTGAAGCAGTTTCGTTTGAGTGGGCCGCCGAGCCTTAGCTCCGTCGATGGAGCGGCGGGCGTCCTCGCCCGCCGGAACGGGAGTTCCCGCCTTCGCTTCCCCAACGAAACTACACCGGTTGCAGATCTGTGTCTGGAGCCGGGTATCCGAGAATCCGCAGCATCGCGACCACTTGGCCTTTGTGGTGGAACGCGTGGGTTATGACGTGTAACGGGATGAAGGCCGGACTGCGCAGCTCGCCACCCCAATCCACGGGACGCTTGGCCAAGGTTGTGTTCAGGTCTACTTCCGTAAGGCTGCCCACGTAGGCTTGGGTCGCTTTTTGTATCCGCTCCCTGGCAGCCTTCAGCGTTGCCATCGTTGGGCAATCTTCTTCATACCAGCCGTCGAAAGCCTTGTTCTGCAAATCGTGCACCCAGCCTTCTTCACAGGTCAGGATGTGCACAAGCTGCTTCCAGACTGTCGGATGGCCGAATCCCTCAATCGGCTTGCGGCACAACGCATCGGGCACCGTTGTGACATGGCTCAGCAAGAGATCCATCCGCTCGTGCGTTGTGGTGTGCAGTTCGAGAATTGCATCCTTGGTGAACACCATCTACCTCTGGTCCGGAGTCGACGCTTTCAACTTCCCCGCATCGTCCTTCTCGATATATGCCCACGGCATCGTATCGTCATGCGTGAATACGGTCATCCAGCGTTCCGCCAACGCCCGCTCGTAGTACCGCTTCTTGCTGTCGATGGTGTCGATGGGCGACAAGTCAAACGCCATCACCCACGTCAGATCGATGTGTGCGCTGGTTGGGATCAAATCCGAAATGTAGCACGCTGATTTGCCGCCACGGGTCACGACGACCGCCTGCATATTCATCGTGTGACCCGGAAAAACGCGCACTGAAATTCCCGGCACAATCTCCTGGTCGCCGCGCAATAACTGCATTTTGCCGGATTCGATCAGCGGATTGTAGTTGTCGCTGATGTAGCTGATCGCGTCGCGCACGTGCTGTTCCTGTGCGTGCCTCCATTCGCCTTCCTGCACGTAGTACTTCGCCTTCGGGAAGGTAGGCACCACGCGGTCACCCTGACGTATCGTGTTCCAGCCGCAGTGGTCGAAATGCAGGTGGGTGTTGATGACGACGTCGATTTCGTCGGGCGCCACGCCCGCTGTCTGCAGATTGTCGAGCAACTTCGCGGGCTGCCCGTAGACCTTGACCATCCTGTCGGGAAGCTTATTCCCGATGGCGGTCTCGACCAGAATGTTCTGCTTGCCGGTGCGAATCAGCAGGGAGTTCAGGCCTGCCGTGATGAAGTTCCTTTCGTCAGCTGCCGCCTTGCGCGACCACATCACCTTCGGGACCACGCCGAAGAACGCTCCGCCGTCGAGCGGATAAGTGCCGTCGGAGATGATGGTCAATTCGAAATCGCCCAGGCTCAGCTTTCTCACGCGTCACCTATTTCAATTCCATCTCGAAATGACGCTCGATCAACTGGAAGAGGTGAGTGCGCGCTGCCTTGCCGGCGATTCCGTGGGTCTTGTTGGGATAAATCATCAACCGGAACGGTTTGTCGGCCTTGATGAGGGCGTCGATGATCTGCACGCTGTTCTGGAAGTGGACATTGTCGTCGCTCGTTCCGTGCACCAGAAACAACGATCCATGCAATTGGCCCGCGACCTTTGGGAGATTGCCTTGCTCGTACGCTTTCGGGCTGTCCTTGAGCAGGCCCAGATAACGCTCGGTGTAGATGCTGTCGTAGTTCCGCGGATCAGTCACCGGCGCGACCGCGACGCCCGCCTTGAATGCATCCGAATGCGTCAGGCCGTAGAGCGTCATCGTGCCCCCGCCCGACCATCCCCAGCAAGCGACCCGGTCCTTGTCGAGTTGGGGATACTGCGCCAGCAACTGATTCAAGGCTGCAAGCTGATCTTTCAACTCGACTACGCCGTACTGGTGATAGATGCTCGCGCTGAAAGTGCGGCCGCGATTGGGAGTTCCGCGGTTGTCGACCGAGAAAACGGCAAAACCTTTTTGCAGAAGATACTCATGAAACAGAAACGTCGTGCCGTCCCAATCGTCGGTGACCACCTGTGCCGCCGGACCGGAGTACACGTACATAACGACTGGCAGTTTCCCGCTGGGAGCATTCGGCGGGAGCAACAGTTGTCCGTAGAGAGTGGTGCCGTCCTCCGCCTTGAATTCGAGGAATTTCTGGGGTACGAGGCCGTAGTCCGCTACGCCGCGCGATTCCCACACTGTGCTGCAGGCGCCGCCATCCCCACCACATAGAGACCACTTCGGTGGAGTGGTCGCATTGGAGTAGCGGTCGAGCCAGTGTTTTCCGTCATCGGGAAACGAAGCCGTGTGCCAGCCATCCGATTGCGAAAGCTTGTGAACCTCACCGCCTTCGAATCGCACGGAGAATACGCCGCGCCTGCGCGGATCGTCCTGATTCGAGGTGAAGTACACCGCGTTCTCGTCCACGGCCTCGACTGTAAGAACTTCGTAATCTCCCTTGTCAAGTTGCCGCTCCAGTTTCGCATCGGCATTCAGCGGACTCTGCTTGTCGAAGCTGTAGAGATAGAGATGGGTGTGCCCATCACGCCAGCTGGCCCACAGAAAGCGGTCGCCGGACTTCAAAACGCGGAACACATCATTCACATTGACCCAGTTCCCTGGACTCGACTCGTTGAGAACTTTCCGCGAACGCCCGGACTTGGCGTCAATGAAGTACAGATCCATCGTGTCCTGAGCACGGTTCAGCACTTCCGCCCATAAAACTCCATCGCGCACCCAGCCGAAGCGGGGTATGTAGGTATCGGTGTCGTTGGTGAGCGAGATCCATTTAGGGTGGCCGCCCTTGGCCGAAATCACCCCCAGCCTGACTTCGGGATTCGGATCTCCGACCTTCGGATATTTTTCCTGCTCAACCTTGGGGTGCGTGGGCAGCCAGTCGGTGATGGGATAGGTTGGCACCTGCTTTTCGTTCATCTGCAGGAAGACGATGTCCTTGCTGTCGGGCGACCAGAAGTAGTTGCTGCGCACTTCGAGTTCCTCGGCGTAGACCCAGTCGACCTCGCCGTTCAGCAGGTTCTCGTCGGTATCGTCTGTTAACTGCTTACCGCTCTGACCCGCAAGTGGCTGCACGTAAAGGTTGTGCTTGCGCAGATAGGCGATGTGATTGCCGTCGGGAGAGAATTTCGGATCTTCGCTGGGGTCGGGCGACGATGTGAACTGGACGGCCACGCCATTTTCCAGGCTGTAGATCCAAAGCTGTCCGTTCGAATCGAAGAGCAGGGACTTCGAATCCGGACTCCACACGTACGCCGCGACGTGATAGCGCAGCACACGTTCCTTCTCGCGCTCGTCCTTGATCTTGGTAGCGTCGGGCGCCAGGCTGGCGAGCTTGGCCTCTGAGACCAACACCTTCTTCTCGCCAGTCGCGGTGTCGACATACCACAATTCGCCGTGCTCGCCCGAATCGTCGCGCTTCACGAATGTGAGCTTCTTCCCGTCGGGACTCCACTGCACGGCTTCCGGAGCGCGGCCCATGATGCCACCGTCGGCGAAGATGGCCTCGATGGTCAGCGGCTGCCTGGGTTGGTTGGCGTCGGAAGTCTGCGGGTACGCGAGGGAAGCGAGGCTCGTCCAGATTAAACATGCATAAAAGCGATGCAAGGAGTTTCTCCCGGAATCACGAATTCAGCTGCGAAAAGTGGAGCGAGAAAGTTTACACCGTGCGCGAGTTTCAGGCGGTGACGGTGGAGGCACGCCTTGCCCGTCCACAAGGGAGCGACTTGCAAGCGCGCTGTGCTTCCCGCAGAATCATTCCTCTCAAAAGGAGGCTTTCATGAAGATGGGTTGGCTGGTGAAGACCTTGCTGGCGGTGCTTGCGGTGCTACTCGGCGTCAATGCGCTTCGGCCGTTAGCGTCGCCGTCGGCAGTTCGCGCTCAGGGCGGAGAAGCCTACCCGTTCTACATCGAGCCAGGGGTTACGATGTTGCGGGCGCCCGATGGCAGCCGTCAAGTCTACGGAAAGGTCGTGGTCGACCTGCGCAACGGCAAGGTCTGGGGATTTCCCACCACGGCGCAGGACGTACCGTATCCGGTTGATATGGTCAACGGTGGCACGCCGGCGTCGCACCCTTTCCTGCTGGGGAAATACGCATTTGGCGACACGGATCGCTAGGGCAGGTTTTCGTAGCGCTGGCATCTTGCCGGCAGTCGCGAGGGCACTCCTCGCCCCCGCACGGCGGGCGGGACGCCCGCCGGACTGCCGCCGAGACGGCGGCGCTATGGTTGAGCGCTTTGACGATTCAGTTTGCTGGGTCGACTGATCCCCGCATCGACATCTCCCCTTGCGATGCCCTTCGAGGCCCTGATTCGACGCATGCTAGAATAGCTTCATTCCATGCTGCAGGACCTGCAAAACCTGATGGAAGTCCAGGTTGCTGACAAGGAAATCCTGCGCTTGAAAGAAGAAGTTGCCGCGCTTCCCAAGCGCGTAGCAGTCATCGAACAAAAGCTTGCCGCCACCAAGGCCAAGCTCGAAAAAGCGAAAGCCACCGCCAAGGCCGACGAAACGGCGAAGAAGAAGTACGAAACCGCTATCGTCGATGTGCAAGGCAAAATCTCCAGGTACCGCGACCAGTCGCTGGCCGTAAAGACAAACGATCAGTACAAGGCGCTCATGCAGGAGATCCAGTTCGCCGAGCAGGAGATCCGCTCGAACGAAGACAAAATCCTGGAACTGATGCTGAACGCCGAAGCGCGCGACAAAGATGTGAAAGCCGCCGAGGCTGAACTGAAGGCCGAGACTGCAGAGATAGAGAAGGAAAAAGAGCAGGCTCGCCAGCGCACCGCCGAAGACGAGAAACTCCTGGCCGAATGGAACGGAAAGCGCGATAAGCTGCGCAGCAGCGTGGGCGCCGACATCCTGCGGCATTACGAGCGGGTCATGAAGTTCCGCGGCTCAGGCATCTCGGAAGTCAAAGATCAGAAATGCACTGCGTGCCAAGTCATGCTGCGGCCGCAGACTTATAACGAAGTTCGCGCCGGTCAGAAAGTCATCGAGTGCGAGTCCTGCCAGCGTTTGCTGTTCTTCAACCCTGAGAACGAAGCGAAGATCGAGCGCACCAACTTCACCACGAAGCGCCGCGCCCGCCCTAAGGTCGATTCGCAGCAAGCCTGGTTCTATCACCCCGGGTACGGCGAGATTGGCGAGGCCTTTATTGCATTCGTGAACGCGTCCACCAGTTCCTCGCGCCGTGTGTACGAACTGCACACTGGCCGGCAGGCGGGCGATACGCTCAATCGCGAAGGCAGCTTCCGGCTGGCTTTCCCTGAAGATCTGAACGGCGTCATCCGCCTGAATGGCCATTGGGACGAAGAAGAGATCGATAGCTGGGGCAGCGAATTGCCCATGGTCGTACTCGACAGCCTGCTCTCAGACCTGGCAGCCGCCCGTGCCGAATCCAGTCACACCTCACATGCTGCGACCGCAGGCTCACCCAGCGAACATCCAGCAGCAAGCTGAAACTGCAACCCTTCCGTGAAACAGCTTCTCCGCCAACTGATCTGTTCGTTCGGCTAGCGCTGCTTCTGGCAGATCTTGTAACCTCCGCCTGACCTGCACACCCCCCACTCGGACCCTAGTTCGCGTCGCTACATTTAAGATGGGAGCATGCCTCCCCGTCGTTCGCCAGTGGCCGCGCGCTCTGGGCAGCGCGAGCACGCTACTCTTCCCTCCGGTCCCAGAACCGTCGTCTCTTTACGCGGAGTCAATCGCCTTAAGGCGGGGCACGTGTGGATCTACCGCTCCGATGTCATTTCCGCGACGGACGCCGGAGTGGGAGCGGTCGTATCCGTTTACGATGAGCGAGGGCGGTCCTTCGGGTCGGCGCTTTACTCGACGTCGTCGCAGATCGCGCTGCGCATGCTTTCGGACCGGCCCGTCGCCGATCTGGCCGCGCTGATTCGCGAGCGCGTGCGGCAGGCGATCACCTATCGGCAGACGTTAGTGCAGGATACGGACGCATATCGTGTCGTCTTCAGCGAAGCTGACTTCTTGCCGGGCCTGATTGTGGACCGGTACAACGACATCCTCTCGCTCCAGATTTTGACCCAGGCCATGGACCGCCAGGACGTCCGGGACGCGCTGCTCGCCGAGCTCTCGGAGAGTTTTCGATCGAGCGCCATTGCGGAGCGGGTCGAGCCGCATATTCGCGAACTCGAGCAATTGCCTCCTCGGGTTTCAGCCCTTTTAATGGGCGACAAGGCCAACACGATCTTCTCGATGAATGGCGTGCGCTTTCATTTCGACGTTCGCGAGGGCCAGAAGACCGGCGCCTTCCTCGACCAGCGGGAAAACTATGCGGCCGCCGCCTCTTACGCGCATGGCGAAGCGCTCGACGTCTTCTGCTACCAAGGCTCGTTCGCCCTGCATCTGGCTAAAACTTGCAGGAAGATCACCGCCGTCGATAGCTCCCGACCTGCTTTGGAAGTCGCGGACAAGAACGCGCTGCTGAACCAACACGAGATCGAGTGGATCGAGGCGAACGCTTTCGATCTCCTGAAGGACTATTCGGCTGCCGGACGGCAGTACGACACCATCGTTCTCGATCCTCCCGCGTTCGCGAAGAACCGCCAGAACCTCGACACGGCGCTGCGCGGATACAAAGAACTCAATCTCCGCGCCCTGAAAATGCTGCGACCGGGCGGGGTGCTGGTAACCTGCTCCTGTTCGTATCACGTCAGCGAATCGGAGTTCCTGCACGTCGTGGCGGACGCAGGGCGAGACGCCCACAAGACGCTTCGAGTTTTGGAGCGGCGGGGACAGTCCAAAGATCACCCAGTGCTCTTGAATGTACCGGAATCCAGCTATTTAAAGTGTCTTTTATTGAGTGTAACTAATTGATACAATGACACATTCACTATATTGACAATACATCACTCATATTTTATGATGCTTTTGTGCTAATTGATCATCTAGATTTACTGAGCACGACATCACTATTGAACTCTGGAGGTTTGCAGTATGACCGTTATTACGCGTTGGGATCCTTTCCGCGAGTTTTCGACCCTGCAGGACCGCATGAACCGCTTATTCCGCGAATCTTACGGACCCGAGGGCCGGGAAGAGACCCTGAATAACACAAGCTTTGCGCCGCCCGTCGATGTCTATGAAGACGAGCACAGCGTCAACCTGAAGATCGAAGTCCCGGGTGTCGACGAAAAGGATATCGACGTTCGCATCGAGAACAATGTTCTGACGGTGCACGGCGAGCGCAAGTTCGAAAAAGAAGAGAAGCAGGAGAACTTCCGCCGCGTCGAACGCCAGTACGGCAGCTTCACCCGCACCTTCACTCTGCCCAGCACTGTGGACGCGGAGAAGGTCGCGGCCAGCTACGACAAGGGCATCCTGAAGATCGCCCTCCCCAAGAAGGCCGAAGCGAAGCCGAAACAGATCAAGGTCAACGTGGGCAGCGAAAAGACGCTGGAAGCCAAAGGCCCCAGCAAAGTTGCCTGAGGCATCAGCCAAGTGGCAGTTTGCGGGAGGCGGCAGAGGTGACCGCCTCCCTTTTTAATTTTTGGCCGTTTAGCACCTAGCAATTAGCATTTAGTTCTTGGGGGTATATGGCCGGCTCCATTTCCAGAGCTATGCCGGCCAAATGCTAATTGCCAACTGCTATCAGGAATCATCTTCACGTAGCAGAAATAAGTTAAGGAGTCTCCCATGGCAATCCGCTGGGACAAATTCACGGTAAAGGCGCAGGAGGCGGTGCAACGCGCCAACGATATCGCGACCGAACACGGCAACGCCGAGTTACTGCCGGTGCACCTGCTTGCAGCGCTTCTCGAAGACAAGGAAGGAATCGTTCCGCCTGTCCTTGAGAAACTTGGAATCGGCCCGCAGGTCGTTTTGAACGAGGCTTATCGCGACCTCGACAATCTTCCGAAGGTGTCGGGCGAGGGTGCGACCCAGGCCAGCATGTCGCCTGCGCTCACGCAGCTCATCGATCGCGCATTCAAAGAAGCTTCCAACTTCAAAGACGAGTACGTTTCCACGGAGCACCTGTTGCTGGGCGCGACCCAGGCGAAGCGTGATGCGGCGCAGGCCATTCTGGCTCGTCACGGCGCGACGTATGACGCCATTCTGAAAGCGCTGACCTCCGTCCGCGGGACCCAGAAAGTGACCGATCAGAATCCGGAAGCGAAGTATCAGGCGCTGGAACGCTATGCCCGTGATCTGACCGAACAAGCTCGGCGCGGCAAGCTCGATCCGGTGATCGGTCGAGACGAAGAAATCCGCCGCTTGGTGCAGGTTCTCTCGCGGCGCACAAAGAATAATCCTGTCCTGATCGGCGAGCCGGGCGTCGGCAAGACGGCTATCGTCGAAGGCCTTGCCCAACGCATCATCTCGGGGGACGTTCCTGAGGTCTTGAAGAACAAGCGCGTAGTCGCACTCGATCTTGGGTCGATGCTGGCCGGCGCGAAGTATCGCGGCGAGTTCGAAGATCGCCTGAAGGCCGTGCTCAAGGAAATTGAAGAGTCCGAAGGCGAGATCATCCTCTTCATTGACGAACTGCATACGCTGGTTGGAGCAGGAGCCGCGGAAGGGGCGGTCGATGCCGCCAACATGCTCAAGCCCGCGCTGGCCCGCGGACAACTGCGAGCGATCGGCGCCACCACGCTGAACGAATACCGCAAGTACATCGAGAAGGATGCAGCCCTTGAACGCCGATTCCAGCCTGTATACGTCGGTGAACCCTCGGTCGAGGACACGATCGCGATCCTGCGCGGCCTGAAAGAACGCTACGAAGTGCATCACGGCGTCCGCATCAAGGATTCGGCCATCGTTGCCGCGGCTACGCTCTCGCACCGCTACATCAGCGACCGCTTCCTGCCTGACAAGGCCATCGACTTGATCGACGAGGCGGCGGCCTCGTTGCGCATCCAGATCGACTCGATGCCGACCGAGATCGACCAACTGGAACGCCGCGCCATGCAGCTTGAAATCGAGAAGCAGGCGTTGAAGAAGGAAGACGACGCGAATTCGCGCGAGCGGTTGGCCGTGATCGATAAGGAACTGGCCGAGATCCGAGAGAAGTCGAATGCCCTGAAAGCGGCGTGGAAGCAGGAGAAGGATCTCATCGCGCGCCAGCGGGGCCTCAAAGAGAAGCTCGAGCAGTTGCGAATTGAAGAGCAGACCGAAGAGCGCAAGGGAAACCTGCAGCGCGTCGCCGAAATCCGCTATGGCCTTATCCGCCAGACGGAAGAAGAGCTCAAGAAGCTCACGTCGCAGCTGGAAAAAACCAGTGCACGCCGCATGCTGAAGGAAGAAGTCGACGAAGAAGATGTGGCGAGGATCGTTTCGAAGTGGACTGGCATTCCCGTGTCTAAGATGCTGGAGAGCGAGGTCAAGAAGCTGGTCACTATGGAAGACCGCCTGCGCCTGCGCGTCATCGGCCAGGACGAGCCACTCCAGCGCGTGGCCAATGCCATCCGACGTTCGCGTGCCGGACTAAGCGATCCGAAGCGGCCAATTGGCTCTTTCATTTTTCTGGGCCCTACCGGCGTCGGCAAAACCGAGCTGGCACGTGCACTGGCGGAGTTCCTGTTTGACGACGAGCACGCCATGGTGCGCATCGACATGTCGGAATACATGGAGAAGCACGCCGTGGCTCGCCTGATCGGCGCGCCTCCGGGATACGTCGGCTATGAAGAAGGCGGCCAACTCACAGAAGCAATCCGTCGTCGCCCGTACGCGGTAGTGCTGTTTGACGAAATCGAAAAGGCGCATCCGGATGTGTTCAACATCATGTTGCAGATCATGGACGACGGCCGCCTCACCGACGGCCAGGGCCGCGAGGTTAGCTTCCGCAATACGATCATCATCATGACCTCGAACATCGGCTCGTCGTTCCTGGTGGCGGGAAACATCCGAACGAACGAGGATTTCGAGAAGGCTTCGAAGGAAGTGGTCAGTTCGCTGGCGGGCTATTTCAAGCCGGAGTTCCTCAACCGGGTGGACGACATCATCGTGTTCCGTCCGCTGGCCAAGGAGCAACTGGTCAAGATCGTGGACCTTCGGTTGGAGGACTTGCGCCGCCAGCTCGCCGAGCGCAAGATTTCGCTCGAGTTGACCGACGCCGCCAAGGAATTCGTGCTGAGCCAAGGCTACGATCCGAACTACGGGGCGCGGCCTCTGAAGCGGGCGATCCAGCGTGCCATCCAGGACCCGCTGGCCTTGCAGATCCTCGATGGCGAAGTGCTGCACGGAGACCACGTTATCGTGGACTTGGACAAAAAGGCTGGCAAGCTTACTTTTAAGGTGAGTGAGCGAGTGGGACAGAAAGAACCGGTGAAAACCAGGAAGTAGGAAGTTGGCAGCCAAAAAAAATATGGACGGGCTTTTGCCCGTCCTTTTTATTTTGCCCAGTTTCAGCCCCAGGCCGACAACTCACGCCAGGTCAAACAGCAGCACTTCACTTTCCTTAGCGCCCTTGATGTTCAGCTTGGACTCGTCGCTGATGGCCGCTCCATCGCCCTGTTCGAGCATCTGACCATTCACCCCAACGCCACCCTTGGCGACCTGCAGCCAACCGTGCCGATTCTTGCCGAAAGCGTGCGTCACTTCCTCGCCCGGCTTCAGCAGCGTGACGTAAAGACGCGCATCCTGGTTGATCTTGACTGATCCGTCTTTCGCGTCGGGTGAAGCAATCAGACGCAGCTTTCCTTGCTTCTCGGCCATTGGAAAGGACTTCTGCTCGTAGCTCGGTTGTAGCGACTTCTTCTCCGGCAGAATCCAGATCTGGTACAGGTGCACCCGTTCGTCTTTCGACGGGTTGTATTCGCTGTGCCGGATGCCCCGTCCTGCCGTCATGCGCTGGCCATCGCCGGGCAGAATCACCGATCCTGTGCCCAGACTGTCCTTGTGCTCGAGCTGGCCTTCGAGCACGTAGGTGATGATCTCCATGTCGCTGTGCGGATGCGTCGGGAATCCTGACGCAGGGGCGACATAGTCTTCGTTAATGACGCGCAGGGACCGGAAGCCCATCCAGCGTGGATCATAGTAGTCGCTGAAGCTGAAAGTATGTTTAGTGTTCAGCCAGCCGAAATCGCCGCCGCCGCGTTCGTTGGCACGTCGCAACGTGATCATGATGCCCTCCCGAATACGTTTGCCGATACTTGACTAGTCAAGTGATTTGATGAAGTTGCTTCAAAAAAGATTCATCCGAAGCGGGGCAGTTGAGCCCAAACTTGCGCATACGCAAGAAGGCCACGGATGGTATCCGTGGCCTTCTAAATCAAGCGTAAGCCCGCTAGGCGAAGTCTACGACTTTTTCTCCGTCTTCTTGGTCGAGGTCTCGGACTTCGACTCCTTCTTGTCGTCCTTTTTTTCCTCTTTTTTGCCGCCCGATTCACCATTCGACGAAGAGGAGCTGCCCGACGACTTCTTCGGATAGTCCGTGACATACCAGCCCGATCCTTTAAATTGCACGGCAGGCGCCGACACGACCTGTTCGACGGGCCCCTTGCAATCCGGACATTTCTTCACGTGCGGGTCGGAGAATTTCTGGATCCGCTCAAAACGGTGGTGGCATTTCTTGCACTCGTATTCGTAAAGTGGCATGCAACTCCAATGTTTCGAGGTACTCACGGGCCGCGCGCGGGACCTGCTGGGCTGGCCCTATCGATTGATTAGATTCTAGGGGTACGGCGCGGGTCGCGTCAATTTGGAAGGAGCTGTCAGCTATCAGCCATCAGCTGTCAGCACATCCCGTCTGAAGCAGGCTCAGGCAATCGATCTGGAACCGGGAGTGATGCCCGGGTACAAGCCGTACAATCTCGCGAGTTCCAACTGATGGCTGACAGCCGAGAGCTGACGGCTTGAAACTGCTATCCTTGCCGCCATGGCCGCCGAGCACTCGCCGAAATCCGCGCCGCTCGATCCTGGACCAACCCTCTACCTAGTCGCCACGCCGATTGGCAATCTTGAGGACATCACTCTGCGGGCCCTCCGCGTGCTTAAGGGCGTCGATCTGATCGCGTGTGAGGACACGCGACAGACACAAAAGCTTCTCAACCACTACGGGATCTCGACCCGCACCATCAGCTACCACGAACACAACGAGATGACCAAAGCCGCGGAATTGGTGGTCGACCTTGAGGGTGGCGCGAGGATCGCATTGGTGACCGATGCGGGGATGCCGGGCATCTCCGATCCCGGCTTCCGGCTGATCACGCTCGCGATTCGACATGGTGTTCCCGTGATGCCGATTCCCGGAGCCTCCGCCTTCCTCTCCGCTCTGGTCGCCAGCGGCCTGCCTACCGACTCGTTCCGCTTCAGCGGTTTTCTTCCTGCCAAGCGCGGTGAGCGCCGTACGCAACTGGAGAGCGTCCGAACATCTCCGCGCACTCAGGTCTTTTACGAGGCGCCCCACCGCGTCCTTGAAACTCTGGAAGACATCGTCGAAGTGCTCGGTCCGGATCGCCACGTAGTGATCGCCCGCGAAATTACCAAGCTGCACGAAGAGTTTCTGCGTGGTCGCGCTGCAGAGCTGGCGGCAAAACTAAAATCCCGTGGCGAAGTCAAAGGTGAGATCACGTTGCTGATCGCGAAGGCCGAACCGACCGAGCAAGCCCCACCCCTGACGCGGCTTTCGGTCCGCCAGCGCGTGGACCAGATCATTTCCGAAGAAAAGGTCGACGAAAAAGCCGCTCTGAAAAAAGTGGCGAGAGAGATGGGCGTATCCAAGAGCGAGGCTTATCGGGAATTGCAAAGAAGCAAGTAGAGCGCCGCTATTTACCCATCAGAAAGTGTACGTCGGTGGCTTGATCCCTTTCACCCGCATGTAGACCTCGCACTGCGCACGGTGATGCGCCGTGTGCACGAACATGTTCAGGATCATCGCTCGGCCATCTGGATCCGTGCGTCCCTTCCAGGATGGAATGTGCCAGGTCCGCTTCAGTTGCTCGCCCGTCATCCCGGGCAGGACGCTGATGACATAGTCGAACGAGTGCTCCAGCATCTTGACCGCTGAAGCCTTGTCGCTTGGCGGCAGGTGAGCGGGGTCGAATTCAAACGGCGGCTTGATGCCAGTGATTTCGTGAAACCGGAAAACGTTGGCACCCGCGATGTGAATGATCTGCTCACCAAACGTCATCTCGTCCGGATTCGGCTTGAAGGAATAGAGTTCGGCAGGCATCGCGTTCGCCACTGCGAGCGTGAACTGCTTCGAGATGGTCCAGTCCTGGACGAATTCCTGCATGTCGAGGACAGACTCGACTTTCGCGGATTGCGCGAAAGCCGTGCAGAAGAGAATGACCGTAATGGCGGTCACATACACGATACGGGTCATCTTTGAAGTCCTCTGGAACTGGAGATTTCCGTTGAGCCTGGTTGAAGAGACGCTATTCACGGATGGAAGTGAGCAAATGAATAGAATTCAACTGCTGTCGGGTGAGAAGCGGACGGATCGTGCCGTTCGCAGATGATCTTACTTCCCGGCCAGTTCTTTCTTAACAGTGTCGCTTACGACTTTCCCGTCCACGCGCAAGCCGGCAGCTCCAAACCGTGCCATTGCGTTCTTCATGACTGTGCCCATATCTTTTATGGTGGGAGAGCCCATCTCGGCGATCGTCGCCTGTACGCCTGCTACGATTTCTTCTTCTCCGGCGGCCTTCGGAAGATAGCCTTCGATCACCTTGATCTCGGCGGCCTCTTTATCAGCCATTTCCTGGCGGCCGCCCTTGGTGAACTGCTCGACTGAATCCTTGCGCTGCTTAATCAGCGTGGCCAACACCTGCTGTGATTCCTTGTCGTCGAGCGGCCCCATCTTTTCGGTCTGCTTCAGGGTCAGCGCAGTCTTCACCATACGGAGGCAGGAAAGGCGGAGCTCATCCTTCGACTTCATAGCGGCCACAAGATCTTTTTGAATCTGATCGATCAGGCTCATAGTGCCGCAATTATAGCGGCTGCCAAGAATCAGGCGAATAAAGCGCGCCGCAAACAGGGGGCTTAAAGCCTGGATCGGACCCTCCAACGTGCGCCGATCCCGCACCTTCCGATAAACTATCTACTAGCCTGTTTCCCAAGGACTCATCAGCCATGCTGCGCAAAAATCGTCTTTTTACTCCCGGCCCGACGCCGCTTTTGCCCTCTGCGCAATTCGCGGAAGCCTCTTTCACCGCCCATCACCGCACAGCCGACTTTCGGAACCTGTTCAGCCGCGTGCTCTCCGACATGAAGGAGTTTATTGGCACCAAGAACGATGTGCTGGTGCTGGCCTGCTCAGGTTCGGGCGTGATGGAAGCCAGCGTCTCGAACCTGACTTCGCCGGGCGACAAGATTCTGGTGCTCACCGCCGGGAAGTTCGGCGAGCGCTGGACGGCGCTGGGCAAGGCATTCGGCTGCAACGTAGATGTGCTGAGCAAGCCGTATGGCGAGACCTTCTCCCTCGACGAGGCGCGCGCGAAGCTGACACCCGATGTCCGGGTCGTCTACATGCAGGCGACCGAAACCTCGACCGGCGCGCGCCACGACGTCCAGGGCATCGCGAAGCTGGTACGCGGCATGGGCGATGAGACTTTGCTGGTCGTGGATGCCATCACCGGCCTGGGCACGACTCATCTGGACGTCGATGCGTGGGGAGTCGACGTCATCGTAGGAGGTTCGCAGAAGGCACTCATGATTCCGCCCGGCCTCGCCTATTGCGGGGTCAGCGAGAGGGCATGGCAGCGCATGGAGACCACAAAATCTCCGCGCTTCTACTTTGATCTGCGGAAGGAACGGAAGTCTGCTGCCAAGGGAGAGTCGGCGTACACCCCGGCGACCTCGCTGTTCGCGGCGCTAGGCGCTGCGCTCGACTACATTCGACAACTCGGGAACGGTGATCTTGCCGCAGGGCGCGAGGATCTGGTCAATAATGCCGAACTCGCCGCGGAGATGACGCGGGCCGGCGCAAAGGCACTCGGATTGAAATTATTTGCGCCATCGTCCCCGGCTGGAGCCGTCACTGCGATTGAATCGCCCGCCGGCGTAGACTCCGGCGCGATCGTAAAGGAGTTCCGCGAGTCGTTCAACGCAGTCGTGGCCAACGGGCAGGGCGAAATGAAGGGTAAATTGTTCCGCATGGCGCACATCGGGTACTACGACTATCTCGACACCATCGGCGCGCTAGCCGCGCTCGAGCACGTGCTGGCTCGCGTGAGCAGCAAGTCGGTGGAATTTGGATCGGCGGTTCGGGCCGCGCAGGAAGTCTTTGCCCGCCAGACCGAGACGGCCGGCGTGGCTCGATAGCTACTGTCGCCGCCGTCAGAGCACAACCATCAATCCGGGAGCGGATTCGTCCCCGCTCCCTCACCTCAATTTCCCCCAATATCTCGAACTGGAGTGTGTATGCGACTGCAAGGTAGTACGGCCCTGTTCACCGCGATTGGGATGCTGTGCGGAACCTGCCGCGCGGATTTCAAGTACTCGGAAACCACAAAGGTGACCGGCGGCGCCATGATGGGCGCCGTGAAGTTCGTCTCCGTTTTCAGCAAGAACGCAAAGCAAGCCATGGCCCCGACCACGCGCACCGTGGCCATCAAGGGGAACAAGCTGCGCGAGGAAAACTCCGACGGCAAAATCCAGATCATCGATCTCGATAACCGGCGCTTCATCGAAATCGATCCTCAGGCCAAAACCTACGGCATCATGACGTTCGACGAAATGAAACAGGCCATGCAGCGCAAGCAGCAGGAGATGCAGGCGAAGATGAAGGAAGAGCAGGCCAAGCATGCCGACAATGCGCAGAAGACAAACGTCAAGGTCACTCCCAAATTCGAAAGCAGCGAGACCGGGGCCACACGCACCATCCTCGGACTGCCGACCAAGGAAGTGAAGGCAAAGGTCGAGATGCTGATGGAGTCGGACGATCCCAAGGCGCAGGGGCAGCAAGTCTCCACGGTTGTGAATACCGATCAGTGGATCGCCGAGGATATCCCCGGCTACAGCGAGATCCGCCAGTTCTATCTCAAGATGGCCAAGGAGATGGACTGGGTGCCGGGACAGGTGATGCAAGGCATGGCCAACAGCAACGTGCAGGTCAGCCTGGCGGAACTACGCAAGAGCAACGTCGCCCACATTACGGGGATGCCTATAGTGTCCTACACCAGCATGACGCTCGGCGGGAACGCTGCCCCCGGACAGCCTGCTGCACAGCAGGCGCCACCTCCGCCACCCCCGCAGAAGCACGACGACGATTCCATCCCTACGACACCCAGCGCGGCGGTCATGAAGGGGATAGGCGGCATGTTCAAGAAGAAAAAAGAACAGCAGCAGCAACAACAGGAGCAGCAGGCTTCGGGCGCGCCCACTCCCACGTCGACGCCCGGCTCGCTGATGGACATGCAGACGGAAGTGACGAACTACTCCAACGACAGCCTGGACGCGGCCTTGTTCGGTCCACCAGCCGGGTATACGCAGACGCAGAAGAGCTCGGATGATGTTCTCGGCGGAGGCTCGCAGAAGTAGGAGTTACGGCCACGAATCGAGGCTTCAGTAAACGATTCGTGGCCATTCTGTTTCTGCCTGATGCTGCTGTAGTACGGCCGTTCAACTCTGTTACGATTTCAAGTTCCCCAGGGAAACCCAGACATACATGAAAATTGTAGTTGCCGAGAAAATCTCACCCTCCGCCATAGCGCTTCTGCAGGAGCCACGCTGGACGATTGTCACGCCCGATCAGATCGAGGGCAAACTGACCGTACACCTCGAAACGGCCGAGGCGCTCATCGTTCGTTCGGCGGTCCAAGTCGATGGGGCACTGCTCGAGCACGCCCCCAAGTTACGCGTGATCGGCCGTGCCGGCGTGGGAGTGGACAATGTTGACATCGACGCCGCTACCCGCATGGGAATTGCGGTCATGAATACTCCGGGCGCCAATGCAGTGGCCGTCGCAGAACTCACGCTCGGCATGATGCTCGGCATGGCACGCTTTATTCCGCGTGCCGATGGACTGATGCACGCTGGCAAATGGGAGAAAAAATCCCTTCAGGGGACGGAGCTGCGCGGCAAGACGCTGGGTGTCATCGGGCTGGGCAAGATTGGCATGGAGGTCGCGCGGCGGGCCCGCGCCTTCGGCATGGAGATCGTCGGTCACGATCCATTCGTGTCGGCGAGCATTGCGAAAGAGAACGGCATCCGCATGGGCAAACTGGAAGACGTCTACGCTGCGGCCGATTACCTGACGCTGCACGTCGGCCTGACTCCGCAGACCACCGGAATGATCAACGCTGCGTCCATCAAGACCATGAAGAAGGGCATACGCATCGTGAACTGCGCCCGCGGCGAACTGATTGATGAGGGCGCGTTAGCGCAGGGACTCAAACAGGGCCAAGTAGGCGGGGCGGCGCTGGATGTATTTCAGGAAGAACCGCTGAAGAACTCACCTCTCACTGCCATGGAGAACGTCATTCTGACCCCGCACATTGGTGGCTCTACGCATGAGGCGCAGGAGGCTGTGGGCGTACAGGTAGCACACCAGGTCAAAGAGTATTTGAAGAGCGGCGTCATCCAAAACGCCGTGAATGTGCCTTCCGTCTCGTACGAAGAATACGTTGAGATGCAGCCTTATGTTGTGCTCGCCGAACGGCTCGGATCGTTTCTCGCGCAGGTCAGCGACGGCATGCTGGAAGAAATTTCATTGCGCTATAGTGGGCACATTGCTGAGTGGAAGACCGAATTGATTCGCAACGCGGCGATCAAGGGCATCCTGAACCAGATGCTCGACGAAAAGGCCAACCTGGTAAACGCCGCGACCATCGCCTCATCGCGCGGCTTGCGGGTACACGAACAGCACAAGGCAAAGAGTTCCACCGGGGGGTCGGGCAGCGTGCTGTCCATTCTGCTGAAGACTTCGGGGCAGGAGCACCGCGTGAAGGGCGCGGTGCTGCACGGGCATGCTCCGCGTCTGCTCTCGGTGGATGACATCGACGTGGAAGCTCCGCTGGAACGAAACCTGATCTACCTCCGCAACCGCGATGTGCCCGGGGTGATCGGCAAAGTCGGAACGATTCTTGGGGAACACAAGATCAATATCGCGGACTTCTCCCTAGGCCGTCAGTCGGTTAAGGGAGTCTCTGAGAAAAAGGGCGAACCGCGGAAGGCAATCGCCGTAGTGCACATCGACGGCAAGGTCACCGACGACGTGCTGAAGGCTTTGCGAAAGATTTCTGCTATCGAACAGGCCAAGGCCATCCGGCTGTTCTAAATCGGCTAGGCCATCCGTTCGGCTGCCAGTGTTAACCAACCGAGAGGGGACGACTTCAGTCGTGCCAAAAAGGCCACCTTTGATTTTTTGGGAGCTCCAGCGCTTGCGGTGAGCCTCTTTAGTAGTGACGAGGAACGCCACGCCTCTCAACAGCAAACCTCAGCGGCTGAAGCCGCAGTGGCGCTGAGGTCGTTTCGGCACGACTGAAGTCGTGCCCTTCCCATGAGTGCTTACAGGATGTAGCGCGAGAGGTCCTGATCCTTCACGATGTCGGACAGCATCTTGCCCACGTAGTCGGCGTCGATCGTTATGTGCTGGCCTTTTTTCTCCGGCGCTTCGAAACTGATCTGATCGAGCACCCGTTCCATGATGGTGTGGAGGCGGCGGGCGCCGATGTTCTCCGTCCCCTCATTCACGCGGAACGCAAAGCGCGCGACCTCTTCCAGGGATTCAGGCGTGAACTCGAGTTTTACTCCTTCGGTCTCGAGCAGTGCCGTGTACTGCTTTACCAGCGACGACTTGGGCTCCGTCAGAATGCGGATGAAGTCTTCCATGGTCAGCGACTGCAATTCCACGCGGATCGGGAAGCGGCCCTGCAATTCCGGGATCAAGTCGCTTGGTTTCGAGACGTGGAAAGCGCCGGCGGCGACGAACAGAATGTGATCCGTCCGCACCATCCCATAGCGCGTATTGACGGTTGTCCCTTCCACGATCGGCAGGATGTCGCGCTGCACGCCCTCGCGTGAAACGTCCGGGCCGTGGCCGCTTTCGCGCCCGGCAATCTTGTCGATTTCGTCGAGGAAAACGATGCCGGAATTCTCCACGCGGTCGATCGCAGTCCGGGTCACGTGATCCATGTCGATGAGACGCTGCTCTTCTTCCTGGATCAGGTACTCGAAGGCTTCGTTGACCTTCATCTTCCGCTTCTTGCTGCGCTGCCCGAAGATGTTCGGCAACATGTCCTTGATGTTGACGTCCATCTCTTCGACACCCTGGTTCGAGATGATCTCGAACGACGGAAAATTTCGCTCGCGGACGTCGAGTTCGACCATGCGCTCGTCGAGCTTGCCTTCGCGCAACTGCTGACGCAGTTTCTCCCGCGTGCGCGACTGCGAGTCGCCGTGATCGTGGGTCGTCGAGCCTTCGATGACGACTCCTCCAGTCGACGCATCCTGCGGTCGCGGTGTTGTCGGCGGCAGCAGCAGGTCGAGCAGGCGCTCTTCCGCATTGAGCTCTGCTTTGTCGGCGACGTCTTCGAGTTTTTCCTCGCGAATCATGTCGATGGCGATCTCGACCAGATCGCGAATCATCGATTCGACGTCACGCCCCACATAGCCAACTTCGGTGAATTTCGAGGCTTCCACCTTCAGGAAAGGCGAATTGGTGAGCTTCGCCAGACGCCGTGCGATTTCAGTTTTCCCCACGCCCGTGGGCCCGATCATGATGATGTTCTTGGGGATGATTTCTTCCGCCAGTTCGGGAGTCAGCTTCTGGCGGCGCATGCGGTTGCGCAGAGCTATGGCGACGGCGCGCTTCGCGTCTTTCTGCCCGACTACATACTTGTCGAGCTCGGCCACGATCTCGCGCGGAGTCAGATCATCCAGCGCAAGTTGTTCTTCTTCGGCGGTCGGGGGAAAATAAATAGCCATAAATTCACGTTGGCTGATGGCTAGTGGCTGATGGCAGAACCCTCGTGCCACCAGCTACCGACCATTAGCTATCAGCTGCCCTACAACTCCTCAATCGTAAAGTTATCGTTCGTATAAATGCACATCTTGCCGGCAATTTTCATGGCCTGCTCTGCGATTTCGCGGGCGGAAAGCTTAGTGTGTGCCGCCAGCGCGTCCGCTGCCGCCTGCGCAAAAGGTCCGCCGGAGCCGATCGCTGCGATCCCGCCATCGGGCTCGATGACGTCACCCTGTCCGCTGAGGAGAAAAGTCTGCTCCTTGTCGCAAACCAACAGCAACGCTTCGAGATGCCGCAGAAACTTGTCGGTGCGCCAGTCCTTGGCAAGCTCGACCGCCGATCGGCCTAGATTTCCATGATACTGCTCTAGTTTCGATTCAAACCGGCTGAAAAGCGTGAAAGCATCGGCCGTTGAGCCGGCAAAGCCCGCCAGAATCTTGTCCTGGTAGAGGCGGCGGATCTTCTTGGCGGTGTGCTTAATCACTGAATCGCCAAGAGTTACCTGGCCATCGCCGGCCAGAACCACTTTGCCGTCACGGCGTACGGACAAGACCGTGGTGGAACGTATCAGTCTCTTCTTGGTCATGAGCGCAATTTTTGATTATAGCAGTGCGGAGGGGCGGACTCGGACGGCTGATGTGAAGTCGGGAGAACCTTTTAACCGCTTAACCGCCAAGGCCGCAAAGAAGATCCGCAAAGCACGCGAAGAAGAGCTTTTTGCTCTTATTTGCCTGCATTGCGGTTCAAGTGTTCTTAGAACGCCTGGACTTTCAAAGTCCCCCTAGGCGTGCACCGTCTCCGGCTTGGCCGCCAGCAACTGGCGCAGGACATATTGCAAGATCCCGCCATTTGCGTAGTACTGCGCTTCTTGCGGCGTATCGATGCGTACGATCGCATCGAACTCGGTGGTCTTGCCGTCCTTTGAGGCTTCCACTTTGATTTTGCTTCCTGCCGCGAAGCGCTCGACGAGTGCGCGAATTCCGGCAATCTCAAATACTTCTTCGCCAGTCAGTTTGAGCGAGTCGGCGGTATTCCCCGGAAGGAACTGCAGGGGGAGAATTCCCATCCCCACGAGGTTCGACCGGTGAATACGCTCGTAGCTTTCCGCGATCACGGCCTGTACCCCCAGCAGTCGGGGCCCTTTCGCCGCCCAGTCACGCGACGATCCCGCACCGTATTCTTTGCCGGCCACGATCACCAGTGGCACGCCGTCAGCAATATACTTGGCCGACGCGTCGTAGATTGACATCTCCGTGCCGTCGGGCAGGTGGCGAGTGAAGCCGCCCTCGGTGTTCACCATCTTGTTGCGGAGGCGTACGTTTGCGAATGTGCCCCGCACCATGACTTCGTGATTGCCACGCCGCGAGCCGTACGAGTTGAAATCGGCCGGCTTCACGCCGTGCTCGATGAGATATCGGCCTGCGGGGCTGTCTTTCTTGATCGAGCCTGCCGGGGAGATGTGGTCGGTCGTAACGCTGTCGCCGAGCACCGCGAGCACGCGCGCTGCCTTGATGTCTTCGACCGCCGACGGCCTCAGCTTCATGTCGTCAAAATAAGGAGCCTGGCGGATGTAGGTCGATCCGCCCTCCCAAACGTAAGTCTGCCCTTGCGGGACGGGCAGGGAGCGCCAATGCGAGTCCCCGTCGTAGACCTCACCATAGCTCTTGCGGAACATGTCGGACGAGATCTGCTGGACCGCTTCGTCCACTTCCTTCTGCGTCGGCCAAATGTCGGCGAGATGCACAGGCTTGCCATCTTTGCCGCGGCCGAGGGGATCTTTCTTGAGGTCGATATCCACCCGCCCGGCCAGCGCAAAGGCGACCACCAGCGGCGGAGACATCAGGTAGTTTGCGCGGACTTCAGAGTTGATGCGCCCTTCGAAATTGCGATTGCCGGAGAGGACTGAGGCTACGACGAGATCGCGCTCATCGATCGCTTGCGA
>DASRDJ010000114.1:0-36755 GCA_035652655.1 Terriglobales bacterium | reverse complement strand
CCAAGGGTAGAAAAAATCGCTACGAGACTGCGGCGAGTCCCTCGTTACGCTTATGTAAATCCCTTCCATCATGACTCCGCGCTGCGGAAAGCGTATGGGAAAGGCGGAATCGTTTGTGACGCTGAAAACGACTGGAACCTCGTTCTAAAAGGGCCATGGATAAAGCCGATCAGCGATATCGTACTCCGATCAGTGCAGTCGGGAAATCGTGATTGGCGCAACATCACGATCACGCTCATTGCCCTCCTTAAATTTAGATGATGTATATCGTGCTTGCTTTATGCTGAGCGGGAGCCTCTATGAAAGCCGCCGTATTGACCTCGCCCGCCAATATTTTCACGCGTCCACTCAAGATTCTGGAAGGACCTGTGCCGAGCGCCTCATCGGGCCATATTCTGCTGCGCGTGCGCGCGTGTGGGGTATGCCGCACCGATCTGCATATTGTGGAAGGAGAACTTCGACCGCGGCGCGCTGAAATCATTCCTGGACATCAGATCGTGGGCGAAGTCGTAGATGGCACTGCCTCGTTGCCTGCTGGATCGCGTGTCGGCGTTTCCTGGATCGGTGGAACGGACGGAACCTGCTGGTACTGTCGCCACAACATGGAGAATCTCTGCGATTCGCCAACCTTCACCGGCTACGCCGTTGATGGAGGATATGCCGAGTACGCTGCGGCAAGGGAAGATTTCGTTTTTCCGCTTCCTTCATCCCTCGACGATTTGCACGCAGCTCCGCTCCTGTGCGCCGGCATTATCGGCTTCCGCAGTTTGCGGGTCGCGGGTGTGGAGAAAGGGGAACGCGTCGGCTTGTTCGGCTTTGGCGCTTCGGCGCATCTCGCGTTACCTGTGCTGCAAGCCTGGGGATGCGAGGTCTACGTTTCCACCCGGGGCGAGAAGCATCGCCGCCTGGCATCCGAGATGGGTGCAACCTGGGTGGGCAGCGAAACACAGAAGCCCTCCAGCGCACTGGACCGGGCCATCACCTTTGCGCCGAGCGGCGACGTGGTCGTGGCGGCCCTGGGCAGCTTGCGCAAAGGCGGAGTCGTGGCCATCAACGCGATCCACCTCGACCGCATCCCTGAATTTGATTACGACACTCTGCTGTGGGGAGAGCGACAGTTGAGGAGCGTGGCCAACATGACTCGCTCCGATGCCGCAGACTTCCTGCATCTCGCCGCCGAAATCCGCCTCAAGCCGCAGGTCACAGTGTTCCCTCTCGATCAAGCAAACGAGGCTTTGGAGGCAGTCAAGCGGGATTCGATTAATGGAGCCGCGGTGCTCGTGGTTTGAGCTGAACGAGTAGCCTGGCTCACATGACTGCAAGGCTCTGCGTGAGAACCCACCACCACCTGCAAATTACTCGCACCGAAGGGCCGTATTAGGATCCACCTGAGTGGCGCGGTGGGCTGGAATCCAGCTGGCGACCGACGCGGCGGTCAGGAGAATCAGGGACGTTGCTGCAAATGTGAGGGGATCTCGCGGGCTTACACCGTTCAACAAGCTGCGCAGAAGAGGCGCAGAAAATAGAGCCACAACGGTTCCGATCACGACACCCGCCATCGCCAGCGAAATACCATTCGTCATAATCATCCGCAGAACATCGCCCCGCTGCGCTCCCAGGGCCATGCGCACCCCAATCTCCTGCGTTCGGCGGCCCACCACGAACGAAACCACGCCATACAGTCCGACGATGGCCAATGACAAGGCAATCAGCCCGAAAGCTCCGCCCAACAGGGCCACGATGCGAAACACAAAAAGCCCATTATTCGAAAACGCATTCGCCATTGTGAGCGCCGAAATTGGCGCCACATCCGGGTCGAGCGCACTAATCTGGCGGCGAACGAGTGGGACGAGGGTAGTAGGATCACCTTCTGTGCGCAGGTGAAGCGTCGCGAGAGAACTCCCCGCCTGCAAATAGGGAAGATAGAAGACAGGGGGGGCGGGTTCGCTGAGCGATCCGTTGCTGGAATCCTTCACGACACCGACGATCTGTATCGGCACATTGTCACGCAATCGGAGGGTGCGCCCAAGAGCCTTCTCCAGGCTGTCGTTCTCGACAATGTACCGCCGGGCCAAGGTCTCATTCACGATGGCAACTTGCGGTGCTTTCTCGCTGTCGTGGACAGTAAACTCGCGCCCACTGAGGAGCGGGATTTGCATGGTCTCGAAATACCCGGGGCCGATCTGATTGGTGGTGGTGTCGACGAACTTCTCCCCACCGGGATTGGTGTAGCCGTCGATGGAGAGATCCCAGGAAGAACCTGAGAGAAACGGGACTCTGGCAGCGAGGGTGGCCGAAGTCACTCCTGGCAGAGCGGATACTCGTTCGAGAATCTGCTGGTTCAGATGAGTGGCTCTCTCATCTTTGTAGCCGCTCAGGCTGGGGTCTACGAAGACCAGCAGCATGTGGTCTGGATTGAAGCCAAGGTTGGCGCTCTGCGCTCGCAAAAAGGCTTTCAAGAACAGTCCACCCGCGGCCAGCAGAACCACCGAAAGAGCGACCTGTCCGCCGATCAGGATCCGGCGAACGACAGCGCTGTGTGAGTGGCCTCCCAACGTACTCCTTGTGTTGGCGGTTCCCCGAGCGTCCTTCACGGCCATGAATGCAGGCGCAACGCCGAACAGAAAAACCGCCGCGATCGATGCGAATGCAGCGCAGCCCAAGACGCGTGTATCCAGATGGAAATCGGGACCTGTGGGAGAAACGGAGTAGGGGATGAGTGCAGTGAATCCCTTGATGCATGCAGCTGCGATCAGAATGCCGGAAGCCCCACCCAAAATGGCGAGCACCGTACTCTCGGTTAGAAATTGGCGCACCAGGATCCCGCGTGAGGCTCCCAATGCCAATTGCATGGAGATTTCCCTGACGCGAGACGTCGCCCTTGCCATCATCAAGCTCGCGACGTTGGCGCAAGCCATCATCAAGACCAGGATCACGAGACCCATAAGGATTCCAGCTTGCGCTACGCTCCCGCCTTGCAGACGGCGGCTCATCTCAGTCCGAATAATGGCAACTGTGTCCTTGTTGCTCGCCGGATACTGACGCTCGAGATCGCTCATGATCACGTTCAACTCGGCCTGGGCCTGCGCGATGGT
This sequence comes from Terriglobales bacterium, assembly GCA_035652655.1. GTDB lineage: Bacteria > Acidobacteriota > Terriglobia > Terriglobales > Acidobacteriaceae > Gp1-AA133. The sequence continues at coordinate 33,660 of DASRDJ010000114.1, read as the reverse complement.
GACTCCAGGCTTGAGGCGGCCCAACAGATTGCATCCCCGGTAGTCGCGGTGAGTGAGTGTGTCGCTACCTTCGGGTGCAACCGCTGCAGTCATCATCATTGGCAGATAAACGTCGGGACGAAACCAGAGATCCACCCCGGTAAATGACTTGGGGGTAACGCCAATGATGGTGAAACTATGGCCGCTCAAATCGACCTGTTTGCCGACAATTTTCGGGTTGCCGCCAAACGCACGCTTCCATAAGGAGTGGCTGATGACCATGACGGGATACTTGCCCGGCGTTTGATCCTCTTCCGGAAGGAAGGTCCGGCCCAAGGCAGGTTGTACCCCTAGCGTGGAAAAGAAATTCCCCGAGACCAGTTGTCCCCAGACGACCTGCGTTTTGCTGTCAGGAACAGCTCCCGCGGGGTTCATTCCGGCGGACATTTCCTGGCGCGTAGACAGCGATTGGAACGACTTGCTGCGTCCTGAAAAATCCACCCAGTCGAGGTAGGAGGAAGCTCCAAAGCTGGTCAACCGCGATGCTGCGACATCGATGGTGACGAGCCCCCCCGGATTCGGCACCGGCAGCGGTCGTAAAGTGATGGCATCAACAAGGCTGAAGATGGCAGTGTTAGCCCCGATGCCCAAGGCCAGTGACAGAATCACTACGATTGCGAAGCCTGGTCTTTTCCGCAGACCTCGGAGAGCAAACCGCAAATCGCGCCAGAGCGCATCAACAAAGGGAATGGAATTCATTTCGTAGATGGTCTCGCGGATCCTGGCCGGATTTCCAAGCTTGCGGTAGGCAGCTGTTCGAGCGTCGGCGGGGGACATTCCAGCAGCAATGTTCTTGTCGGTCTCGATCTGCAGGTGAGATTCGAGTTCGGCAGCGCGCTCCGTGTCCCATTGTTCGCGGCGAAAAAATCGTAAAAGACTCATGGTTCTGCTCCGAATTTTCACTCGGTCGCCGGACCGAGGATGCGTCCGATCGCCCGCACCAGTTGCTCCCAGCGATTGGTCTGGCGGAGGAGTTGTTTTCTTCCCTTGGGTGTCAGCCGGTAATAGCGGGCGCGACGATTGTTCTCTGAGGTTCCCCAGAACGCAGCAATCCAGCCCCGATCCTCGAGCCGATGAAGTGCGGGATACAGCGAACCGTGTTCGACCTGAAGAACGTCTTCTGAACGGCGCTCGATGGAATATGCGATGGTGTGCCCGTGGGCTGGACCTGCGGAGAGAGTATGCAGTATCAGCAGATCCAGCGTGCCTTGGACCATATCACTTTCGAGTGGAGATTGGCCGGTCTTAGCCATGGCCGAAATTATACTTAGGTAGATGATCTATGGGAAGGCCCAGTTTTCGGGCGCTTTGACTGGGGTCGGGTGGAGTCTGCTAGCTGTGCCGTTTACCGACTCAGGCGCAGCAAGCATGATTGAAAAACACCTCGGCCGCCCGTTTCTTACGAGCGGCCGAGGCCTTCCACCAGGAGATCTACTGCGGAGCCTATTGCGAAAGGAAAAACTCTTTCGTGATGGCGGGCCAATCCTTGTCGGGGATCTGGTCGGTGAGGTTGTCGACGGCGACGCCGCCGTCCTGCGCGAGCGCTCCGGCCGGCATCGGGATCAGGCGTTGCAGGCGGCTCGCCGATTCTTCCGTCCACCAGCGGGCCAGCGCTCCGCCCAGCAGGTTGCGGAAGTTGGTCTTGGCGTCGGGTGATTGCACGCTTACCAGCCAGCCTTCGCCGTAGGGATCGGTGCGGGCGAGTTCGGGATTCTGCACAACTGCTTCGTTGATGTCGGCCACACTGCCTTCGATGGGAGAAACCATATCGACGGAGGCGCCGTCACGATGCAGTGTCCAAACTTTCTGGCCCTGACGGATCCACTGACCGCGCTGCGGCAGAGAGATCTTCTCGACCTTGCCGCTCAGCTTCGTAGCGAACTCGTCCATGCCGATTCGCACCAGGCTCGGGCTCTCACTGAGCGCCCAGGTGTGTCCCGGATGGAAGCGTAGCTTTTCGGGAACCTGGAATCCGCCGACCAGGCTAGGCGCGAGTCGCGGCGCCTCTTCGCGCTTTGCAACTTGCAGTACGGGTTGCACAACCTGTTTGCGGCTATGAAAGTGGTCGATCAGCAAGAACGTTACGAAGGTCAGCAGAACCAGAAGGACTGTCATAAATCACCTCTCCGGAAGGGCCGTCGTTGCTTGCCGCTCTCTGTTTCCGGGCCGCTCGCCGTCTTTCGTAAAGGCAATCGCCGGACCAAAGTCGCGAGCCTTGAAAGTATCGTGGGGCGAGATTGTTTTTGGCTGTCGAATCAACGTCTTGGAGAAAGCAAGAGGAGAAATGCATCGACCGGTTTGATGAGAGTCTCAACAGCGCGCAGATGAGAACTGCAACAGGCGAAAGGCCGATTTTGCTTGTATTTGTGGCATGTGAGCACGAAAGGCCCGCGATTGCAGAGAGTTAGAAGCGAAGGTGTGAGCGTTGCAAATGACAATAGCGAAAGTTGCGAGATGCAACAGAAACCGGAGATAAATCGCCGCGATCAGCACGCCATAACTCCGACGAGGAATATTTCACTGTGAAGCTGTGCCTTTCACGATGAGGGCGACGGGAAGATCCTCGCCTGAACTCAGGGGAACCGTAGCGGTGAAGATGACGTGGCCTTCGTCATCTTTGGTAAGCGCCGGCGCTGATCCGGCTTCGGCAGACACGAGGCTGAGCGGCGTGGGATGCTTGGTTCCAGACGCCTGCCGGCTGAGCGCGACAAGATCGGCAAACTTGGGCGTTGCTTCCGGACCGGGATCGGCCGCGGCCGGCACCAGCAGAAGGAAGTCGCGACTGGGCGCTACGCCGAGGTGATTCCCGTCGTCGGGCATGAGAGCCGCTCGCAGGGTATAGAAGCCGGCGGCCACGGACTGTCCGCGGAAGTCATTCGCGGCTTTCGTGAAGTGCAGAACGCCCACGAGCGCAGAGGGCGTCAGACGATCATAGACTGCGCTGCCGGATGCTCCCTTCGGCTGGGCAGGAACTTCCTTGCGGTACCAGATTTCAATTGCGGCACTGGCATCGTCCGGCGCGAAGCGATAGCCCTTTGCGCTGACCGCTGCGCGCACCGCTTCCGCAACCGTCGCTTCCGTCAGCCGTCCAATTGACTCGACTTTGCCCGCTTGAGCCCAGCACGATGCAGCGACAAGAAGGGTGAGAATAGAAGCAGCGAGGATGCGCACACAGGTGCGGCTACATATGCGGAACGGGATCGAAGAGTTCACGCCGAGATTTTACCGCGCAAACGTTCCCACGAACGCGCTACGCCGGCCGTGATTGTCCCAGGACTCGCCGAGGCCGGGGCCGCGGTACGCGTCGGTGACGGCGACCGCTGGCATTGAGTGCGCGACGGGCGTGAGCGGCGGATAGAAAGTGCTTTCGTTGCCGCACACGTGGTCCTTGTCGCCCAGCGAGCGTGTCTGCACAGTAGCGAATTGGCCGGCACGCAAGAGTGCAACGCCGTGGCGCTCATGGTTGACGACCATCTCCATCGGAGCTGAAACGGTCTGGTCCACATTGCTTAGCAACTCCCCACCCATGTGCCTGGCGAAGCTGACCAGTGCGGCACTCTGTTGGGGCGAAGCCTGGTCGTCGACGAGAAGCACCGACTGGGCAGGATAAGGATTGGCGTAGGGATCGCCCAAGGTTGCTTTCGCGCGCACGGCGGCCGCGATGGTCAAGCCATCGAGGGCCACGCCGTCCCAACTGCCGCTCTGCACATGCCAGGCGACGATGGCTTCCTTACCGACCAGGTTCACTTCGCCGTTGGCGAAGCACTGGCCGGTGTAGACGTCGGCGCTACGGGTTTCGATGTAGTCTCCTCGAATTTGCTGCGCGGAAAGGCCGACCGATAACAGAGAGATGGCAACAGCGACAAGGACTGGAATGCGGAAACGCATGGGACACCTCACCCTACATGTTTCGATGATTCTATTCTCAAACAGGATGCAGGCAAAGGAAAGCCGGAAAACGCGGAATAGAAGCGAAAACCGGCGGGTTTGGAGGGCTCCGCTGCGTTGACTTGTCTGGCAGCGCAGCCTACCATCGATAAACCGCACGACAATCAATTTTCATGATCACCGAGACGATATCCCATTACCGCGTCCTGTCGCAGATAGGCGGGCCAGGTCCGGGAGTGGTGTATGCGGCCGAAGACATCGACTCGGGACGACGCGTGGCGATCAAGTTTCTTCCTCCGGACAAAGACGTTGACTGGGCTGCGCTCGAGCGGGATATCCAGACGATCTCCGCCCTGAAACATCCGAACATCTGCGCGATTTATGAGGCCGTTCAGTCCGATGGCCAGAATTTTGTTGCGATGGAGTTGCTTGAAGGCGAGACGCTCAAGCACAAGCTGACAGGGCAGCCTCTCTACACCGAAAACGTGTTGGCAGTGTGCCAGCAGATCGCTGACGCGCTCGACGCCGCACACGGCCGGGGGATTCTGCACCGGGATATTCGCCCGTCCACGATCTTTATTACTGCGCAGAATCAGGTAAAGGTGCTGGACTTTGGCCTGACGCAGCTGCAATGCGAGAACAAGGGGTCGCTTGAGGACACAACTCGCGGCACCGCTGTCACCGCGAGTCATGGTCTGAGCAAGAGTTCCGCACTGTCGAAGGTGGCTTACATTTCTCCCGAGCAGGCACGCGGGAAGCAACTGGATCCGCGCTCTGATTTGTTTTGCCTGGGCGCCGTGCTCTACGAAATGGCCACCGGCACGATGCCGTTTCGTGGCGACACGCCGGCGCTGATCTTCGACGCCCTGTTGAATCGCCCACCCGTGACCCCGACGCGGCTGAATCCCCTGTTACCCGTCAAAGTACAGGCTATCCTCCTGAAACTGCTGGAGAAGAATCGCCATGCGCGTTACCAGTCGGCGAAACAACTCACAGCCGATCTGACGCGCGTGCAGAAGGAAATGCAACGAGAGGCCTTTACCGCGAGCGCGCTGGCGTCGCCGGTTCATCCCCCGCTGCGTCCTGCGAAGACCGGGAGAATTGGCAAGTATCTCTCGGCGATCGCGCTGCTTGCGGCCGTCGTAGCGGGCGGAGCATTTCTGTACATGAAGCGCCGGCACGCCCTCACAGAGAAAGACGCCATCCTTCTAACGGATTTCGTGAACACGACTGCGGATCCGTTGTGGGACGTCACGTTAAAGAAAGCGCTGGCGGTTGATTTGGAGCAGTCTCCTTACCTGAACGTGTTGCCGGAGTCGAAAGCGCGGCAGACCCTGCGCTTCATGGGACGCTCGCCCGATGATCGCATCAGCCTCGAAACGGGGCGGGAAATTTGCCAGCGCATGGGCGTGAAGGCAATGCTCACCGGTTCCATCGCGAACCAGGGATCGCGATACGTTGTCACGCTGCAGGCCTTGAATGCCGCCACCGGTGATGTGCTGGCGCGAACGGATGTCACAGCGTCTGACAAACGCGACGTGCTGAACTCCCTTCATCGCGCGGACTCAGAGTTGAGAAGCAAGCTTGGCGAGTCGCTTGCCTCGGTGCAGAAATACGACAAGATGCTTTCGGAAGCGACCACACCATCGCTCGAAGCCTTGCAGGCTTTCACGACCGGCGACTGGAAACACGCAGGCGGCGACGAGATGGGTGCGATCCCGGATTACCAGCACGCGATTCAGCTTGACCCAAACTTTGCCACTGCGTATGCGCGGTTGGGCACGGTCTACAACAATCTTGGCCAATCGGTGTTGTCGGAAGAAAACCGCAAGAAGGCTTTCGAACTGCGCGACCGCGCGAGTGAACGCGAGAAGCTGTACATCATGTCGCATTACTACGCCGACAGCGGACAGTACGACAAGGGCATCACGGCTCTGGAACTCTACGAGCAGACCTATCCTCGGGATTCGACGCCGGCCAATAATCTTTCAAGCATCTACAACCTGCTCGGGCAGTATGAAAACGCGCTCGACAAAGCTCGCAAGGCGGTGGAACTGGAGCCGGACTCGATCAGCGGCTACGTGAACCTGGCGCTGGCGTATGCAGGCTTGAATCGCATGGCAGAAGCCAAGGCTACCGTTGTCAGCGGCTTGCAACGCGCGCCGGGCAATCCTGCGCTGCACCTTACGCTCGCCGGCATCGCCTGGAATCAAAACGACGCCGCGACGATGGAGCGTGAAATCAGCACGGCGGAAGCGGGTGCCGCTGATGGAGCGGTCTCAGCCCTCGAGTCGCGCGCGGCGTACGCCGCTGGGCACGGCCAGTACAAACAGATGCGCGAGTTCATGCAAAAAATGCAGGACGCTGCGGCCAAGAATAATCTTCAGGAGGCGGTGGCCGGAGCGGATACGCAACGCTCGGCATGGGAAGCGCTGGCTGGATTCCGTCCCCAGGCGAAACAACTCGCGGAGAGCGCATTGAAGACAGCGCCTCCTCCCGGAACCGCACTGAATGCGGCTATCGTGCTCGCCTACTTGGGCGACAGCACTCGCGCCATGAAGATCGCGGACGATACCGCGCTGGAACGCCCCTACGACACGCTCGTGCAGTTCGTGAATGTGCCAATGGTGAAGGCCTTGCTGCTGATGAATCAATCTCAGCCGGCCAAAGCGATCGACTTGCTCGATGGTGCGATGGTGTACGGCCGTGCGAACGCGGCGCTGCTCTACACGCGAGGCCTTGCCTACCTTCAGGAAAAGCAGGGGCAGCAAGCTGTGCAGGAGTTTCAGCGCGTCATCGACAGCCGCAGCGTCATGGTCGATCCGCTGGCCTCATTTGCGAAACTGGGCATGGCGCGGGGTTACGCCCTGCAGGGTGACAAGGCAAACAGTCGCATGGCGTATCAGGATTTCCTGGCGCTGTGGAAGGACGCCGACCCTGACACCCCGCTGCTGAAGCAGGCGAAGGCGGAGTACGCAGCGGTGAAGTGAGACCGGCTCGTAAAACCTATTTCCGATCCCCAGTTTTTCTCTCTCGCAACATGCCAGATAAGACAAAGGCCTCAGGCAGTCCGCCCGAGGCCTCTTGGAGCGCTTGCTTTCTTCAGCGCCTGCTTACTTGCAGGTGTCGCTGACCTTCTGCACGTCGGTGACGGTCAAATGGCCGTGTTCGGTGTTGCTCTTCTTCATGTGCGTGTCGGCGGCTGCGTCCTTCGCGTCTTCCTTCAAGTTGTGCGCGGTCGAATTGCGAACGGCACCCGTGATTGAAACGGTCTGGTTAACGTGCTCGGCGAGGGGAACGCCATCGCCACGAACTTCCCACGTGCTGCCATCGCTGGCTGTGAGAAGAAATTCTTTTGCATCGGATTCGCCGCCCTTGGTCAGGCAGCCGGTCATCGTGCGAGTGTCAGACTTGGACTTATCGTCGCTGGAATTCTGCGCGGACGCCAAGCTCAGCCCACACACGACGAGCATGCCGCACAACAACGCGCTCACTCTTGTTTTCATGGATCCTCCTTGAGTTACGTCATAAATCGGATGGCGTCGATTCGATGAGAACCGGTCGGCAGGAGGTTGTTCGGTACGAGCGCGATCCGAGATCGCGCGTATACGGTCTTCACCGTAGGGATGACACTTACGCCCGTTGGTTTAAAACGGCAACATTGGAGAAAGGGCAAAAATCCGTGGTCCCGGTGAGAAAGGCAAGCGCCTAAGGGTCTCTATTGCAGCTGAACCACCAAGATCCGGCCGTCGGAGTGGTACCCGCCGCCAGTAGCGTTCCTTGCGTCCTGAACAGGATCCGGAGGCAGGTAGTAGGTGAGCGTCTTAATCTTGTCGGTCTTCTGAAGGGTTGCGCCGATGTTGTCGCGTTCGCCGTCGACGGCGGGATCGATTTTGTGCGTGACTTTGCCGTTGCGCTGATCTTTCTCGAAGCCGATATCGTGGGTGCCCGCGCCTACCCACACGTCCTGCCCGTTGTACGGGAAGGGCGCCTTCCAGATACGGAAGTGATGGCGGCTGGCCACGACGGCGTAGGGCTCAGCCTGCTCGTAACCGAAATCCTGCACCCGTCCGAACAGGTACAGTTGGCTCATTGGCATGGCGAGGTAAGCTTTCTTCTGATATGTCTCGAGCGCGGCCTTCAGCACGGACTCTTTCACGTCGCGGTCGGCCACATGCCAGTCGGCGGCGGTAAGCGCGTCCTGCACCTTTTGCAAGTTGCCGAGGATGACGAAGTTCACCATGTCGCCCTGATGCTGGAACTCATCGTTCACACGGCGAGGGAGGCTATTGATGCGCTCGCGCAGTTGGGAGTCGAGAGGCGAATTTGAAAGCTTGAGCGCGGGCAGCGCCGGGGTCGATGGCGTCGTGGTAGAGGTCCCACCTTCCGTTGCGGAGGAAGACGCGGCCGGTTGAGCTCCTGTGGTCGGCTTGATTCCGAACTGTCCTGACAGCCAGGTCTGCGCAGCGGTATTTAACGCGCCCTTGATGTCTTTGATGTCGCCCGTGCCGCCAGTGCTCTTAGGCTGCGCAGAATTCGCAGTCGGTGCGGCGGTCGTGCTTGTTGGTGCGGAAGTCTTTTGCGCGAGCGCTTCACCGGTCGTTGGAGTGGAGGATTCCGACTGGAGTTGTGCTCCGCCCTGTGGCGTGATGTGTACCTTGACCGCGAAACTACCTTGGCAGGGTGCCGTGCCGGCTGAGTTGACGCCGAGGTAGAGGTGTCCGTCTCCTGTCGCTCGCAATTCCTGGCTGGGGCCGACGAGCAAAGGCGCGCCGCCGTCCTGCAGTCGCGCAATGAGAGCGCCCGGCATGGCATTCGCCAGTGGCAAGCCCGAGCCCGCACCTGTCCCCGACACGCCTGAAGGGTCGCAACCGTTAGCGCCAGCTGAGGCAGTCACCGCGAGCGTATCTCCGTTGTGCAGATCAACTCCGGTATCGGTCCAGGTCTGCGCGGTCGGGATGGTGAACTTATAGTCTTGCGCGAACGCGGGCAAGCTGATCAAGAGAAACGCGGCGACGAGAAAAACGACAATAGAACGGGGGTTGAACTTCATGATCCAAAACCTCTTGCTCAGGAGCGCTTCCGGAACGTGCTCCCATCATCGACGGCTAAAGCCGCTCTTTGTCTAAAGATGCTGACGGCGCGCCTAAAGGCGCGCCGTGATACGAACCTAGGGGCAGAAACGGTTTTCCGTTCCCAACCAACCGATAGGTAGTTTTCGACGTAGCAACATGAAACTGAGCGCGGGGCAAGGGTTTGCCGCGCCCTCTTATTTTACTCGCACTTCCCCGTTCCGTGACAGGCGCGGCCTTTGGCGGCGCAGTTGCGCGGCTCCGCCAATTCGCCGTCCGGCCCGATGCAGGTTTGGGTGTGCATGCACCAGAACAGGCCGTCGTTCGAAGCCTGCACATTGGGATCGTGCTCGGACAGAATGAATTGGCCCTTCCAGCGCAGCGCCGAGCACAGATTCGGATTGTTCGTGTTGAAGCGATCATTGTTCTGAATCATGCGGTACCTCCGGCGGCCTTCAAGATGGCTCGCTTCACCGCCACTTGCGCCAGTTGGACCTTGTATCCATTCTGGCTGAGCGGTTTTGCTTTGCCGAGTGCGGCTTCGGCGGCTTTCTTCGCCGTGCCGTCATTAGCGGGTTGCCCCTTCAACGCGGCTTCCGCTTCGGGAGAAAGCCACGGTGTCGGGGCCACGTATCCCAGAACCACGCGGGCCGCTTGCACGTTCGATCCGTCAGTCTTGAGCGCGACCGCCGCCACGGCCAGCGGCCAGTCGAACGCAGCCTTCTGCCGGATTTCGTAGTGCGCCACCTTCCAGCCCTCGGCAGGTGGAAGAACGACCTCGGTCACGATTTCATTGGGCATGAGATCGTGCTCCCGGTCTTTTTCTGTTTTTGGGATCACGTAGAACTTCTCGAGGGGAAGTTCACGCTTTCCCTTGGGGCCATCGATCCGGATCTTGGCGTTGTAGGCGATCAGAACCGGAACGATGGTGGAAGGGCTGACGAACTTCGCAGGCCCGTCATTACCAAGGATGGCGTGATAGCGATTGTCTCCGGCATCGACGACGTCCTTGCCCGACTCGTCCTTGGGCAACAGGCCAAGCCCGTTGCGGAAGTACCAGCACCGCGGACGCTGGCATAGATTCCCGCCGAGCGTAGCCATGTTGCGGATCTGAGGGCTGGCGGCTTCGTGTGCTGCCTCGGCTAGCGCGGGATACTTTGCCTTGATGCCGTCGTTCTCGGCGACTTCGATCAGCGTGGTCAGTGCGCCGATGCGCAGTCCAGTGGCATTCGCTGTCACACCCGAAAGCTCCTTAATCTCTTTAATATTGACAAGGCGCTTGGGTGCGATGACGTCTTCTTTCATGAGGGCGAGAAGGTCGGTGCCGCCCGCCAGGATTTCGGTTTGCCCCCAGGTCGCGCTTAGCAGGCTGGACGCTTGCTTTGTGCTGCTGGGACTTACGTAGTCAAAAGCTCGCATTACGCACCTGCCTTTTGCGCTGAGGACTGGTTCATTGCGGCCAGCACACGCGCGGGGGTGATGGGTAGGACGCCGACGCGGACGCCCAATGCGTTCGCCACAGCATTGGAAATCGCCGCGCCGGGCGAAACAGCGGGAGGCTCGCCGAGTCCAATAACGCCGCGCTCGTCGTAGCCTTTGCCGGTCATCATGTGTACTTTGAGATCGGGAATGTCGTTCAACCCGGCGAGCCGGTAGAACTCCATATCCGCATTCAGCATGCGTCCGGTGATCGGGTCCATGATCTTCTCTTCGAACAGCGAGTAGCTGATGCCCATGATCAGGGCGCCGAGCACGCTGCTCTCCGCCATTTTCACATCGATGATGAGGCCGCAATCCTGCACGGCGACCATCTTCGTCACTTTGACGATGCCGGTCTCGGTGTCGACGGCAACTTCCGCCATCTGCACGCCGCCCACACCGCTGTTGGTGAGGTCAGGCTTATTCTTCGCAGCCGCTTGATCGTTGTGGCCGTGGGCGGTGATTGGAGTCGCGCCGATCTTCGAGCAAGCTTCCTTCCAGCTGATGCTCTTGCTCGAATCAGACTTCAGACTGATCTTCCCGTCTTTGGCGACGAGATCATCCGGTTGCGCGTTCAAAGCGGGCGCGACCTTTGCGAACAAGGCGTCGCGAGCGTCGACAACTGCGCGCCGCGTGGAAGAACTGACGCCTCCCGGTGTTGTGGAGCCACCTGACCCGCCCGAGGGCGGATATTGCGTGTCGCCGATGTACAGCTTGATGTCTCCAACCTTCAGGCCGAGCGCATCGGCCGCCACGACGGCGATACAGGTGCGCGTGCCGGTGCCGATGTCCTGCGTGCCCATCTTGATGTCGACGGAACCGTCAGGGTGAATGCTGAGATCGCAATCGCTCGCGTGACCGCGTCCGCCCCAAGTGTGAATCGAGAGCCCGACGCCGCGCGCGATTCCATTCGAGATGTTCTGGCCGCGCGGATGCCACTTCTCTTTCCATCCCATCAGTTCCGCCGCGATCGGAAATTCCTCGCGATACACCTGCGGGAGTTTGGTTAGCTCGATGTTCTTTAGGAAGAACTCATAGGGATCCATGTTGAGCTTGGCGGCGACATCTTCAAGCGCGCACATGGTGAGGACGGCGGCTTGCGGATGGTTCGGTGCCCGCCACGCGCGCGCCGGACCGATGTTGTTCCGGATCGCCGTGTGCTCCTTATGTTGATTGGGCGCCGCGAAACAATAAGGAATCGGCGGCATGCCTCCGCCGCCCGGACCGCCCGTGCCCCACGACCGCGATTCCCAAGCGACCAGCGTGCCGTCTTTCTTCGCACCGACTTTCACGCGCGCATAGGCAGACGGTCGTGCACCCGCAACCTTCAGTTCCGAATCGCGCTCCAGCATCATGCGCACCGGCTTGCCCCCGGCTTTCTTCGAAAGCTTGGCGGTGGTGATGCCCCAGCGGTCAGGCCCGAACTTGCTGCCAAATCCTCCGCCCACGTGGTCCTGGTGCACGCGAATGTTCGACGCAGGAATTTTCAGAGGCTCGGCCATCTGCCCGGCGATTCCTGAAACGTTTTGCGTCGACATGTGTACGAACAGGTGGTCGTCGTCCGTCCACTCGGAAGTGGACCCGTGCGACTCCATGCAACAGTGCGTGATCACCGGCGCACCGTAGAGGCCTTCGGAAACAGCCTCTGCTTCCGAGAACGCTTTCTCCGGATCGCCCTGTGTTTGCGCCGCGGCCTTCACATAGTTCGACTTCGCTGACTTGCCCTCTTCCTCGGGATGAACCGTCGCTTTGCGAATCGCATCGAGAATCGAATCGGGAACGCCTTCTTCTTTCGCGTCCTTGTAATCCTGTTCGGTAGCCTTGAAACTGACGCCGTATTGCTCGATGAGGGAGATGACTTGCCTCTCGGGCACCTGGTTGTCGAGCATGTCGCCCAGGTCGTCCATGCTGAGCGGACCCTGGCTTTCTCCAGCGCCTTGGGGCGGTTCGTTATCGGTCACAAGGTGCGGAAGTTTCTGATACTTCACCTGGATAGCACGCGCGGCATCTTCCGCCGTGGTTTCATCGACGGCGGCGACCGCGACCACCTCGTCGCCTGCCCAATGAATGTTGGAGCCGGCCTTCTGCACGATCTCGATGGCTTTCACGCCTGGCATTTTCTCGGCTGCGCTCGTGTCGATACTGACGACTTTGCAATGCGCGTAAGGCGCGCGAACCATCTTTCCGAAGAGCAGGCCTGGGCGTTTTACGTCGTAGGTGTAGCGTGCCTGTCCCGAGACTTTATCGGGAGAGTCCACGCGCGAAACACGCTGGCCGATCAGCGTGCGGTGTTCCGGGTCTGGCCATTGATAATCCGCCATGGGCTAGGCTCCCTTCCGCGCGGCTTGTGCGACCGCGCCGCGAATCCCGGCATAGGTTCCGCAACGGCAGAGGTTGCCGCTCAGTTCGTGAAGGATGTCGTCGGGCGTGGGATTCGGATGCTTGTCGAGCATCGCCTTGCAGGCCACCACGAATCCGGGCGTGCAGAATCCGCACTGCGAGGCATCGTTGTCAACGAACGCCTGCTGGATCGGATGCAACTGGCCGCCTTCCATCAGGGCCTCTACCGTCGTGATCTTCTTGCCCTGCGCTTCGATCGCGAGAACAGAGCAGGCATAGACGGCCTTGTCATCGATCAACACCGTGCAGGAGCCGCACTCGGCGCGGTCGCAGACGCGCTTTGCGCCGGTGATGTCCATGGTGTCGCGCAGGGCGTCAAGCAAAGTAACGCGCGGTTCGAGGGAAGCCTTGTAGGCCTTGCCGTTGACGTTGAACTGCATCGGAACCTTGCCCGGGCCATGAACGGGAACCTGCTCGCCCGCTGCCATGACCAGGTTGGGCTTGGCCACTACGGGCACAGCGGCCGCGATGGTTGAAATTTTCAGAAAATCGCGTCGGGAAACGCCGGATGTCTCTTCGAGGGCTTCTTTCGGTTCTTTGGGAACCGATTCGTCGTCATGCATCCCTGTCCTCCACGCGGCGGGAAGGTCCGGCCCGCCGTTGCCGGGTTGACGCCGCCCTGGAATCTGGCCTGGGAGGCGGGGAAACGAGACTTCACACAACTACGAGGTTGAACGGGGAAATCTGTAGGGGGAAAGTATACAGCGCGGAAAGAATTCTGTGGGTCGGCAGTCAACCAAGGCGGCCAAAACGAATTCTTGACGGGAAACTAAAAAACCGGCGCTGTTTTCGCGCCGGTTGCACTACAGCTCCGAGATCTCTCAGCCTCGGTTTCGCTTATTTCTTGAGCGTTCGAATCCACTTCACCAAACCGTCGATCTGTTCCTTGGTCACTTTGCCTTCGTAGCCGGGCATGGGTTTCTTGCCCTTCTCGATGACGCCGGCGAGGTCCGCGTCGGACTGCTTCTGCACGTCATCGGAAGCGAGGTCCTTCACATTCATCTTTTTGCCTGCGGGAGTGTCGCCCTTGCCATCCGCTCCATGGCAAGAAGCGCATTTGGACTTGAACACATCGGCGGTGGCATCGGCCGCGAATGCCGAAACCGACATTACGAAGGCGATGGCCAGAACAACCAGTGTTGCCCGGAACATGGTTCTCATTCTTTTCTTCTCCTGATCAGTTGAGAGGGATGAAAATCCCTCATGTTCTTTTGGCACGCCGTGTGCCAAATGGTTCGATCGGCCTATGTCCGTGAAGTCTAAGGGATTATGGAAATCGGTTGCACGGGAAGTCTATAGCGGGAAGGGTCAAAAAACACGCGTTGCGCGTGAGAAGTCGCATCGGGTTGATTCCAGAAAAGGAAGGGCGTTCGGCGACAACTGCTAACTTGCTGAAAACAATCAGAAGACGACTTCCGGGACTGCTCCAGTTCTTTGGCAGGCGGTGTGCCTTGAGCAAAGGCGAGTTCTTTCTGGAGCGTCGCTTGTGGACCCCGCCTTAATGGTCATCGGCCTGAATCACCGGACGGCACCGGTAGCCGTGCGCGAGAGATTCTGGATCAGCGAAAGCAAGCGCCTCGAGGCCCTCGTGACCTTGCAGCGAGCCGAGAGCATCGAAGAAGTAATCGTGCTGGGCACCTGCAACCGTACGGAGTTTGTGCTTTGGGCGAGTGATGCCAGCCTCGCGGCAAATTCCATACTGCGATATTTGTCGGCCGAGTTCGGCCTGAAACTGTGCGAGTGGAAGCATTTCTACCGCTTGCTGGATGAAGCAGCCCTCCTCCATATTTTCCGCGTTGCATCGAGTCTGGACTCGCTGGTTCTGGGCGAACCGCAGATCGTCTCGCAAGTCAAAGCCGCCTGGGCGCAAGCCCAGAAGGCGAACAGCACTGGCCGGTATCTCGACGCGGTAGTGCAGAAGGCTCTCACTGTCTCGAAGCGTGTGCGCAACGAGACAGGAATTGGACATTGTCCCGTATCAGTACCGACGGCTGCCGTGGAACTGGCCAGGCAGTCGCTGGGGACGCTCGCCAACAAGCAAGTCCTGGTGTTGGGTGCGGGCAAGATGAGTGAATTGTCGGCTCGTTACTTGTTGTCGCAAGGCGCGCAGTCGGTGTGCGTGATCAATCGCACGTACGAGCATGCAGTCGAACTGGCAACGACACTGGGGGGATCCGCAGCTGCTTTCGACGACCGTTGGCACAAGATGAAGGAAGCCGACATCGTCATCAGCTCGACCTCGTGTCCCCATACGATTTTGAGCCGCGACGAAGCTGCCAGGGTTGTGCAGGATCGCGGGGGGCGTCCCCTCGTCATGGTCGACATCGCGATGCCGAGAGACATCGACGGCGCTGTACGCGAAATTCCAGGGATTTTCCTTTACGACCTCGACGACCTGGATAAAGTGGTGCAGCATAACGCGGGCGAGCGGGAAGCCGCCGCGCTGGAAGCCCAAAAGATCGTGGAACAGGAAGCGTGCGGATTCCGCCGCAAGCTGTTGGCCGAGCGCGTGGTGCCGACCATTGTCGCCCTGCGCTCGCGTCTCGATGAACTTTGCCGGCAAGAACTGGAGTCCTTCAAAGAAGAGTGCGGGCCGTTCTCCAAAGATGAAGCTGCCTTATTAGGGGATGTTGCCAGTCGCATTACTCGGAGAATCGCTGGTTCGCTGGCCCGCGAACTCAAGGAACTACCGGAAAAGATGGAACAGGAGCAGATGACGGTTGCGGTGCGGCGTCTGTTCCATCTGGAAACGCCTGAAGAGGCGCTTGCCGGCGCCAGAGTCTGAGGTTTGCACGAGGGCGCCCGCCTTCTTCCGCTCATACACGAGCGGGCGCATCAGCGAGGGAGACTCCCAAGAATCTCCCTTTTGCTTTGCCATCTTGTGACCGGGCACGCTCTCCACGTAAACTCCGCAGCGTCCAACAGGGATGCAGGCTTTGTCGGAAGACACAGGCATGGGCGGAGTGCAGCACCAGTTTCCTCTGACGCGCTGGTCCGTCATCGAGGGCGCGCGCAGTCCGCAACCAGAACAGCGCCAACGCGCGCTTGACGTACTGATCTCCGCGTACTGGAAGCCGGTTTATAAGTACATTCGTCTGCATTGGGGAAAACAGAATGAAGAAGCCAAGGACCTGACTCAGGATTTCTTCGCCCGTCTGCTCGAAAAGAACTTGTTTGATCGCTTCGATCCCGCCAAGGCGCGTCTTCGAACCTATCTGCGTGTGTGCGTCGATGGCCTGGTGATGAACACCGACAAAGCGGCCCAACGGCAAAAGCGTGGAGGCGACGTTGCCATTCTGCCGCTGGACTTTGCATCGGCCGAAGGCGAGTTGCTCGAATTGCCTATCGCCGCTCCGGGAGGTCCCGAGGAGTTTTTTGCGAAAGAGTTTGCGCGAAGTCTCTTCGGGCTGGCGGTCGATCGCCTTCGGAATGAATGCCAAGCAAAGGGCAAGTCTCTGCATTTTCAGCTGCTCGAGTTGTACGACATCGATGAGGGCGGCAAGCAGCTTACCTACGAAGAAGTCGCGAGGCGATTCGGAATCAAGGCCACCGACGTCACGAACTACCTGGCATACGTGCGGAGGGAATTCCGGCGCATCGTGCTGGAAGAACTACGCGCCATGACCGGAAGCGAAGAAGAGTTCCGCCGCGAGGCACAGACCCTACTGGGAGTCCGGCTCCCATGACCTTTCTCAGCGATTCCGCCCTGGAACGGCTGCGCGCAGCGGCGGATGCCCCCGATCTTGCGGGTACGCGCTATCGTCTGCTCGGCAAATTAGGGGAAGGCGGCATGGGAGGCGTCTTTCGCGTCGAAGACAGCACCCTCGAGCGCGAGGTTGCGCTGAAGGTCATCAATGTCGACGACCCTGGTCTGTCCGCGCGACTCCTGCAGGAGGCGCGAGTCATTGCCAAGCTCGAGCATCCCGGCATTGTTCCCGTTCATGACGCCGGAACCCTGCCCGCTGGGCGTCCTTACTACACGATGAAATTGGTACAGGGGAAACGGCTGGATGAAATGAGCAATGAGGCCGTCGGCACGTCGGATCGCTTACGGATGTTTCTGCGCATCTGCGAGCCCGTGGCCTTCGCCCATGCCCACGGCGTCCTTCACCGTGACCTGAAGCCCGCCAACATCATGATCGGCCCGTTCGGCGAAGTGTTGGTCATGGATTGGGGTCTCTCGAAGTTGCTGGGGGAAGGAATCGCGTCGAGCAACAACGGTGCAACGTCCGAAGGTTGGCCTGCGAATTCAGCGCCGGCCGCCTTCGCCACCGCCCATGGCAGTGTGCTGGGTACCCCCGGCTACATGGCTCCGGAACAGCGGAATGGCGAGACCGTTGATCAGCGGGCGGACGTCTACGCGCTGGGAGCGATTCTCGAATTTCTTCTGCACGATGCACAACCGCGCGCGGCGGCCCGCCTGTCAGCGATCTGGCGCAAGGCGAAGTCCGAGGCGCGCTCCAGACGGTACGCTTCGGTCACAGACCTCGCTGACGATGTCTCTCAATTTCTCGACGGGCTGCCGGTCAGCGCTTATCCGGAGGGAGTGCTGTCGCGCGTCTGGCGCTGGATAGCCCGTAACCGCACCTGGATCCTTTTATTGCTGGTCTACGTGGTCGTGCGAGCCTTGCTGATATTTTTCCGTCCACGTTAAAGACTTGCCGGTGCCTGTGGAACAGAAGCATGAGCGGCCGAAGTCCGCGAGGAGAATAACGATGAATAAACCTGTGCTGGGGCTCGTGCTGGGAGGGATTCTTGGAATTTTTGACGGGCTAAGTGCGTGGTTTACGCCGGCCGTGCGTTCGCAAATGATGGGAATCGTGATCGGTTCGACAGTGAAGGGCCTGATCGCGGGAATCCTGATCGGCTACTTTGCTCGCAAAGTGAATTCGCTGGCGCTGGGGATTGTGTTTGGCCTGAGCGTCGGACTACTCCTGGCGTATGGGGTCTGCATGATGCAGCCAGGACCCAATCACTACTATTTCGAGATCATGTTGCCGGGCGGGATCGTGGGCACCATCATCGGATATGCCACGCAGCGTTTCGGGCAGCAACCGAGAGCGATTGCAGATTGATGATCTCAGATTTCAGATTGAGCAGAGTAGCAGTACGCTTGGTTCGCAAATCTGCCACCTGAAATCAAAAATCTGAAATCTGTCGCGCCCAACTTTGTGTTCGACGTGTCAGGCAGTTGGTGTCGATCCGCTGCCATCGTCGTCCCCGGGCATAAGACCGAACTTCTTCAACTTGTAACGCAAGGCGTCGCGGCTGATGTCGAGTAGTTTGGCCGCCTGCGTCTGATTGCTGCTCGCTTGGCGCATGGCAAGTTCCACCATCGCTCGCTCGACCTCTTCCAAAGAGGTCCCCCCTGCGGGAATGTACAGGCGCGGTAGCAATCGCCCGTTGGCCAAAGCTTGGCCATTTTCGGGGGCGGCGGTCCGCTCAAATACTGTTCTCCCGCCGGTTTCGGCCACGGAGAAGGGCAAGTACATGGGCCGAAGAAACTTCTCTTCTTCCAGAATCATCGCGCGCTCGATCGTGTTCTTGAGTTCGCGCACGTTGCCGGGCCAGTTGTGGTTCAGCAGCAGCTTGCGGGTGTCGTCGGAAAGCCCGCGTACCGACTTCTTGAACCGGACGTTGTAGCGCTCGATGAAGGAATCTACCAGAGGCAGGATGTCTTCCTTACGATCGCGCAGCGGCGGGATGAAGATGGCGATGATGGCCAGGCGGTAGTAAAGATCCTGGCGGAACTGGTCTTCGCGGACTGCTTTTTCCAAATCCCGATTCGAGGCTGCGATGACCCGCACGTCGACTTGCATGTCGCGCACGCCGCCCACGCGCCGGATCACCTGATCCTCAAGCACGCGCAACAGCTTGGCCTGCAGCAGGGGCGAGAGTTCGCCGATCTCGTCGAGAAACAGCGTGCCACCGTCGGCCATTTCGAACAGGCCTTTCTTCATCTGCTTGGCGTCGGTGAAGGCGCCCTTCTCGTGGCCGAAGAGCTCGGCTTCCATCAGAGTTTCAGGGATCGCCGAACAATTGATGGCAACGAAGGCTTTTTCGGCGCGCGAACTCTCATAGTGAATTGCCTTGGCGATCAGGTCTTTGCCCGTGCCGCTCTCGCCTTGGATGAGGATAGTGGTGGCTTCGCTGGCGGCGACCTTGCGTACGAAATTCAGCAACTCGGTCATCTTTGCCGAGACGCCCACTACGTTGTGATAGCCGGCGCGCCGGTGAACTTCTCCTCGCAGGGATTGCACTTCGGTGCGCAGGCGTGTGGTCTCCAGCGCGTTCTTGATGGTGACGTGCAGCTCCTCGAAATCCAAAGGCTTTCCGATAAAGTCGTAGGCGCCCAGCTTGAGGGCCGCCTTCACGTCATCGAGTTGCGGGTCGGCGGTAATCATGATGACCGCACGCGCATCCCCATTCTTTTTGAGTTGATCCAGCACTTCAAGGCCGCTCAAGTCTGGCATCCGCACGTCAAGCAGCACGAGGTCGGGAGATTCGTGCTGGGCCACCTTGAGACCAGGCTCGCCGGCCTCAGCCTCGACCACGTGGTAGCCCCATTCCTCACACTTCTGCTTGAGCGACCAGCGGACGAGGCGCTCGTCGTCCACAATCAAGATTTTCTCGGAAGCCATCCGCCATTAGCTTACTACGTTTGATTTCCGGGGCCGGCAGGCATCAAGCCCAACGCAGAGATGCTTGGAGTTGCTGTTCCGTGGTTGCTCGAACTCAGGATTCCAGCACGGTTATGCTCAGGCGACTGCCAAGCTGGCGGAATCTTGGATTTTACCGCCCAATGCTTCGTATGTATTCAGGAATGTATCTATACCGGATGTCGGCGCAGCGATGTAGTTTGTGAGCGATAGATCGTCAGAGACGGGCGGTTGTATTTGATGGACTCGACTTAACCGATTGCCTGGAACGATATTGAAGATCTCATATCCCCGATGCCTCAGAAGGTGCTCGAGACTTTCGATCCGCGACTCGCGAAATTTGAGAGTCTGGTCGTCTAACTTATCGCCGGTCACAACCAGAAAGTGGTTTAGCACTTCGAAAACCAGGAAGGGCTGCGTCCTCTGGACGGTATCCTCAAGGCCCTGCAAGACTTCAAGTTCAGCTCCCTCTACATCGATTTTAATTCCACAAATGGATGCCAGGCCCAATTCTGACACCACGTCGTCGCCCCGCCTCAAGCAAACATAACGATCTGAGCTATAGAAGGAATCAGGCCGAAAGCCCGCCACCACGCTAGCGGTCGCCGCGTAGTCGGTACGGCCGCCATGGATCTTCATCATCCGGCTGACGTTAAATAGACCCACTGGCAAAATGCTGAAGTTCGTAATGTGGTTCTCGTCCAAGAACCTTTGAGTCATCAAACAGCAAGCGATTTGAGGCTCGAGCCCGATGTATCGGCGAGTTGGATCCATGGCCAAAATTTTAAACATGGTCTGGCCCAGGTTTGCTCCTACGTCCAGGAACGCTCCTTCACGGCAATGCAGCACGCTCTTGAAGATGAGGTCCAGCCCAATCTCTTTCTCTTGCCACTGCTCCGCATTGACCGCAAGCGGGTTCGCAAACAGGCCTTTCATCCGATATTTCTTGTTCCCGAGCCAAACGCTTTTTCCCCTGACCAAGCTTCCTAGCGTGGCCGCTTTCTTGAAAAGAGCGGTGAGACCCATAAGTACATCCTTTTGCCCGGATTTTCGGGCGCGTCAGCGTGAATCTACCATATTTAAAGTAGTGCTAGGCGGCCCTGCGACATGGGACAAACCCACCAAGTTAAAGATTAGTAGTAGTAAATTGCAAAATTCTGCTAACTAGGATGGGCGGAAGGCAGGATGGGGTGTGATACCAGGGATATGGTAGATCAGCCTCGAGGAAAAGCTCTCAGGACGCTGCAGCTTCGTCGGTTTGGGAATGCTGAATCGGCAGGGTGATCAAGAACTCCGTGCCATGCCCGACTTCGCTCTCCACCTCGATGCGGCCGCGATGATCTTCGACAATGCGCCGAGCCAGCGACAGGCCCAGGCCCGTGCCGTTGCCTTTCGTCGTGTAGAACGGTCGGAAGATGAAGGGGAGGTGTTCCGGAGAGATGCCGCGACCAGTGTCGGCAACGGAAATCAGCACTCTGTCCTTCCGGCCATGGATCAAGACACGAACTGTCCCTGCGCTCTCGATGGCTTGCACGGCATTCAGGAGCAGATTGAGAAGTACTTGGTGCATCTGATCGCTGTCGTGCTCCACCAGAGGCAGTGAAGGATCCTTTTCCAGATCGATTTGCACGGGCTTGGAGAGCACTTGTTGGCGCGCCAGCATCACCGCGTGCTCGATCGTTGTGTTCAGATCGCTGGGGCGCACCTCCGGCGGATGGGGGCGCGCCGTTTGCAGCAAGTCGGTGAGGATGCGGTTAATGTGCGCGATTTCGAGGCGCACATCCTTCACGACCGCGCGCGCGGGACTCGTAGAGGGCAGGTCGCGGCCCACAATCTCAACCACGCCCGCGATTCCAGCGAGCGGGTTCCTTATTTCGTGCGCCAGTCCGGCGGCCAATTCACCCAACGTCGCCAGGTGTTCGGCCCGCGACATCTGGTTCCGGTGCAAGCGATCGATTTCGTCGCGGCTCTCGCGCAATTGCTGGACCATGCGATTGAAGTTGCGGCCCAGGTCACCGATTTCATCGTTGCGTTTCGCGAAATTCACGGACACATCGAGGTCGCCCTCGCCCACGCGAGCAATCTTCTCCTGCAATTCGACCATGGGGCGCTGGATGAAGTAAGCCAGCGCAATCATAACGGCTGCGCATATCGCAACCGCACCTGTGCCGGCAACGATCAATACCTGGTGGCGTTCCGGATTGCGGAGCGACACCGTCGCCATCAAGAAGAGAAGTAGACCGTTCAGCAGAACGAAGGCCACAGGAAGCACGGTCTTGACCTGCCAGTTCACGCGCACGCTGGACATGCCCGACTCGTCGCGCCGAATGTTGACTGGCGATAGCATTAGTGCTCCCTTTTTATGCCCGGTTTCTAGTCCCCATTTGATCACGCGTACGCGTGCATTCCCGGCAACAAGTATGTGACCCCGAAGAACGTGAACATCACCACCGCAAATCCCAGAATCGCAAAGTAAGCCGCGCGCCGTCCTCGCCACCCGCGCGTAATGCGCATATGAAGGTAGCCGGCGTATACCAGCCAGGTGATCGCGGCCCAGGTTTCTTTTGGATCCCAGCTCCAATAAGAACCCCAGGTGCGGTTGGCCCAGTACGCGCCGGCTGCAATCATCAGGGTGAGCAGTGGAAATGCAATGCAAATTGTTTTGTAGGTGATCCGGTCCAGTGTCTCTGCCGAAGGCAGCAGACGCTCCAGGTCGGGCCGCCGCCACAGCAGCAAGAGGTAAAGCAGCGAACTGAAGATTCCCCCTACCAGTCCGGAAAGAATGAAAGGACTCGCTGCCAGGCTGGTGGCAAAGAGTCCCTCCGCATCGAGCGAGGAATACTGAGCGTTGCGGGCGCGCAGCAGGAACACGAGCAGCGCCACTACCTGCAACAGAATGCTGATGAAGACCGCGCGGTTGGCCAGGGTGAACAGGTTCTCATTCTTGTTCAGTTTGCCCGCAAGGTAGAGAACAAAGGGAGCCGCAACTACCAGGAATACCAGCAGCATCAGCCAGCCAAGATCCGGAATCACCACGAACAGACGGACGTTCCGCTGCAGGAACACTTCGGATTTCTCCTGCGCGTTCCAGGCAATAACGCTGAGGCCACCCCAATTTTCGAAGCGGGTGAGGATCCCCGCATACACTCCAATTCCAAACAAGCTGGTAGCTGCCAGGAAAGTTTCGTTGCGCACTTTATCCTGAATCAGAAACATCAGCGCGAGCGCGAAGCTAAGCGCACAAGCGGCGTAGGCAAGCATCGCCAGCGTGACGTGGACATGCAGCCAAGTGGACTGCAGGGCCGGAACGAGCGGGTGGACCTCGGTGCGCAGTAATTGCATGAGCACGACGCCGACGATGGCAACCGGCATCGTCACCGTGCCGATCACTTTCACGCCGAACTTCTTTTCGGCGACCAGCGTCAAGATCGCCAGAGTCCAGACAAAGCTCAGGAGCATTTCATAAATGCTGGCGAACGGCGGATGTCCCGCCTCATACCAGCGATGCGCCACAGCGCCCGTGTTCGCGGCCAGTCCGAGCCAGGTCGCGAGTGATGCGAAGCGAACGTACGAATCGGTGCCGGTCACGCCGAATCCGAGATAAAGAGCGCCCGCGCCCGCGTAGAAGATCAACGCGGCGTAGAGCAAGTTCGATTCGTTGAGGATGTTGCCGCCCTTCACCACATTAAGAAATGCTATGAACAGCAGGAACGCGATGCCCAGGCCAACCATCACGATCAACGTCGTGCCGGTGGCGGCGGGCTGCTGTTGTTCAACTCGTGCGCGAGTCATGAATTTCCTCCGTTACAGATTGACCCCTAGGCGATGGAAGCGATCTGGTCGTGTGCCGGCGCTTCTTTTTGTGATTTCAAGTCTGCTTCGATTTTTTCGGCCAGAGTGCGGAACCGCTCTTCGAAAGCTTCGCGATTGCGATTGGTAGTCCCGCCGATCCAGAGCGTGAGCTTGCCGTTTGCATCGGGAACTGGCACCGCCCAGAACCGGGTATGCGCCAGGTAAAAGACGATTGTCAGTCCGATTCCCATAAGCACGACGCCGGCCCACACTGCCCACTGCCCCGGTTCATGCGAAACTTCGAGGCCCGTGAAGTAACCAGGCTTCACATCGACTCCGTCGATCACGTATGGCGACTGCGCGTTTTCGGCGCGGCCTTCGAGCGGCGGCAGCCAATAGTTGATGTTCTTGCCGTTCTTGCCTGAAGTCACCACGAAATGCGCAGCCGGATTCTCGAGGGATCCGGTACGGTTGTAGATCTGGCCGTCTTCGACCACGAAGTCGGGGAAAAACTCCGCGAGCTTGATGTTGGTGTCCGGGTCGAGGGAGGCGGTTTCGCCCACGCCCAGCGCGATTTCTTTCTTGTCGCCAACGCCGGATGCTAGTCTCGCCGACAGGATCAGCTTGTCGATCTTGCCGGTCGGTCCGTAGCTGGACTGGTAGAACCGAATCCCGCCGTGCACCAAAGGATCGTTGACGACAATCTGCTTCTTCTCGATGTCTTTGCCGTCTTGCACTACCGCGAGCTGTGACCACCACTTCTTTGGGGTACCGTCCGCGTAATTTTCCTGGCCTGCACTGTCGCAGCGCACCGCGAAAGGCAGGAACTTTTTCGTGCCGTCGCGCAACTCGACCATGCTTGCCTGCTGTCCCGGAGTGAGTGAGACGAATGCTCGCCACCCCCATAAGGCGTCGACGATGCCGCCAAAGAAAATCAGCAATAGGCTGGCATGCACGATGTAGACAGCCATCTCTGAGATGCGGTTACGCTCGGCGAACAGGCCGAAGTGATCGCTCTGCACCATCCGCTCACCTTTGAATCCGATGTCATGCAACGCGCGTTCGGCGGCCACCAGTCCGCTCTCCTCGTCGGGAATGGGAATCGACTTCTGCGTGGCGAGAGCACGGCGGAAATTCCTGTCGGGATATTTGTAAGGACGCGCGAAATATCGCCAGGCATTTGGAAAGCGTTCAATGGAAGCCGCGACGATGCTCAGACTTACCAGCAGCATCAATGTGATGAACCACCAGGCGTGGAAGACGTCGGTAAGGCCGATGGCGTCCAGAAAGCGCAACACCTGCGGCGAGTAAGCGCGCTGCATCTCATCCGCTTCGGTCGCGGGCCTCTGCAGAACGATCGTGCCGGCCGCGGATAGAACCACGACCGTGATCAGCAGTACCACTCCGGTCTTGATCGAACTCAGCGTCTGCCAGGCTTTTCGGGTCCAACGGGTCGGTGCAGCAGCCATAACGGTCCCCTTCTCCGCCTGCAGAAAATGCAAGTCTGCCGCCATAGTGGCGATAATCGTTAAAGACCATTGAATCAATGTCTTGTCTCTCGCGTACGTCGGCGGCCGCAGGTTGGGCATGGGCCAAATGCCACAAGACAAACAAATATTCGGTGATTTCACGCAATTACATGGGCGTGTGTTCTGGGTCACCGGGCCATGTGCTTCGCGTACTACCCGCTCTCTTGCCAGTCGCGTTGAATATTTCAACGTCGGCGCATGTCTGCCATCCGAACCAATCCGGGGTCGAACCATTTCTTGTGGCAATTTTCAGCAGCGGTGACTTGGGGCATTTCACCAATGGCGCTGGGGGAGAAGGCCCATCGCCACGGTGAGATCTCGGCCGTTTACTCGCGATTGCCGGACTATAGAAATCGACAAGCCTCTATCCAGCAATCACTTAGAGCAGAAGCCAAAATCTGCCGAAGGCTGGCAGCCAAAGGCGAGGGTCGTGCAAAAGCATTAGGCAGAGGATTACGCAAGGTGTCGTTCGCAAGACAAAATCGGAAGCCGATGGCAGAGCAGGCGAGAGTTTCCCACCTCGCGATGTTGTTGTTCGCCGTAACAGTCCTCATCGTCGCAGCTCCGGCTTTGGCTGCGACCCACCCCGTCCCGCTCGAGCCAAACACTGACGCGAAGAAGTGTCTCGAGTGCCACGAAGACAAAGCCAAGGCTAAGGCGGTTCACACCGCGGTCCAGATGGGCTGCCTGAGCTGCCACGAAGTTCGCGTGAATAAAGAGGTAACGCGGGTCAAGCTGATCACGACCACGGCCTACGGCCTCTGCATGACCTGCCATGCGGACAAGAATGCCGCTGACATCAAGGGCCAGGTTCACAGCCCGGCAGTTCGCGATTGCGTGAAGTGCCACGACCCGCACGCCAGCGACAACAAGAATCAACTGCTCAAGGCGACCGCGGGTGGCGAGAAAGAGAATCTCTGCCTGAGCTGCCACAACACCGGGCTGAACGTTCCAGATAAAGGTAGCCGGCACGCAGCCCTCGACATGGGATGCGAGACCTGCCACGTGACGCACAAGACGGGCGAGCGCGGCAAGACGGAATTTGATTTTCATCTGACGAAAGCGGCTCCGGCGCTGTGCATCGATTGCCACGATCCCAAAGACGCGAGCCTGCAGAAGGCGCACCAGGATCAGCCATTTGCCGGAGCGAATTGCATTCAGTGCCATGATCCGCACCAGTCCCGGTCGCCCAAGTTGCTGCAGGCGTTCACGCACAATCCATTCGAAAACAAGATGTGCGAGAGCTGCCATAAGCCGGCTGTGGGAGGCAAGGTGGTTCTGGCGGCAGCCAGCGCGAAAGACCTGTGCGTCACCTGCCACGATGAGCAGGCGAAACAGATTGCTTCGGCCAAAGTGCAGCATCCGGGCGCGGCGGGCGATTGCACCGACTGCCACGATCCGCATGCGGGCAAGACCCCGGGATTTGTGAAGCCGGATCCGGTGAATGCGTGCCTCACCTGCCACGCGAATCAGGCCGAGGAGCACAAGAAAAAGAACATCCACCAGCCAGCGTTTGAACAGAGCTGCGCGATCTGCCACGAGCCGCATGGCAGCGACAACGAGCACCTGCTGCGGGTGAAGAACGCGAACGGCCTCTGCCTCCAGTGCCACGGACCCGAGCGCAGCCCGAAGAAGCTGGAAGCCGAGCACTTGATCGCGATCTTCGGCGACAAGGTGAGATTGCCGGAAGACTACATGACGAAAGCCGCCGTGCTGCCCTTGAAGTATGGGCGCGGACACCCGACGACGCACCACCCGGTGGTCGACCAGATGGACCCGACCGACAACAGCAAGGTGCGCGTAGCGATCAACTGCCTGACTTGCCACCAGCCGCACGCTTCAGCGCAGCCCGGTCTGCTGGCGAAGGACCAGGTCAATAACACGGCGTTCTGCGACGGATGCCACAAGTCGTTCAACAAGTAACGAGGGGATGGCGATGTTGAACTTGGAAACAAAATCGATGCACAGGAAGGCGGGAGCGGCAGCGCTTGCGATCGCACTCAGCGTGCTGTTTCTGACCGGTTCGGCGTTCTGCGACAAGAAAAAGAAGAAGGACGCTGACAAGCCGAAGCCGAATCTGATGGACATCCTGGACCTGTCCAAGATTGTTTGGCCGAATCCTCCCGCGATCGCGCGCATTCGCTACATGAATTATTTCTGCTCGCAGAAACCGCCCGACGCGCCTGACACCAAGAAGGCGAAATGGATGGACCGGCTGGCGGGGGTGGCGGTCGGTGAGCAAGTCACGACCGAAAAGCGGCTCTGGCAGTTGGTGACGCCGTACGGGCTGGCGGTGGATTCGAAGAACCGCCTCTATGTCGCCGACAGCAAGGTACACGCAATTTTCATTTTCGATACTGAAACGAAAGATCTGCAGTTAATCAAGAACGGTGTGGAAGCGCGTTTCGGGCTGATCACCGGGTTGGCGATCGATGACAGCGACCGGTTGTTCGTTTCCGACAGCGAGATGCGGCGCGTGATGGTGTTCGATCCGACGCACAAGGCCGAAGGCAGCATCAGCGAAGGGCTGGCGAGTCCAGCGGGGCTGGCGATCGATAACGAGAACCGTTTCCTCTATGTGGCCGATCCCGACCTGGACCAGGTGCTGGTCTATGACGCAGATCCGCCGCACAAGCTGTTGCGCAAGATCGGAACCGGTGGGAAAGCGCACACCCTGACGACGCCTGGAGATTTTGCAAAGCCGACGAATGTGGCGGTCGACCAGGATGGCCTGGTTTACGTCACGGACACCTGGAACGATCGCGTTGAGATTTTCGATCCGGACGGCAAGTTCATCCGGACGTGGGGCAAGGCGGGCGATGGCCCGGGATACTTTGCGCGCCCAAAAGGGATCGCGATCGACGGCGACGGGCACGTCTGGGTAGCGGACGCCGTGCAGGACAGGGTGCAGGTGTTTTCGCCCGAAGGGCAGTTGTTGATCTGGATGGGTGGCCACGGCGCGTATCCGGGGCAATTCAACTCGCTGGCGGGCATCGCGATCGACAAGAACAACCGCGTGTTCACGTCGGAACAGTTTGCGGGTCGGGTGCAGATGTTCCGCTACGTGACTGACTCTGAAGCGCTAGCCGAGAAAGGCAATCGACAGGCCGACGAGCAGAAGAAAGCCGGGAGCAAAAAGCCCGCCAACACAAGTTCGCTGAAGTCAGCACCGGGGGCGCCTGAAAAGGAAGCTGCCGTGAAGGCCTCGGAAGTGAACGAGGCCGCTACGAGTTTGGCTGGAACGAATCAGCCGAACGGGACTAGGTAACTATGGCCCGAGTAAGAAGCATTCATTCATCAGGAGGAATACAACAGTGAAGAAACTACTCATGCTCGTGCTGTGCATCGCTGTATTCGCCAGCCTGGCGATGGCGCAAACATACGTGACCGGCGCAACCGGCATCACGGGCGTTGACAAGCTGGGTGCACACCAGAACGGCGGACGTGGTTGCGTAGGCTGCCATGCTCCGCACAGTGGCGCGCGCGGGAATGGCGGAAACGCCGCGACCGGTGCCTCTGCTAACAGTGATCCCAACTCAGGCAACCTCGCCCTCTGGGGTCAGGATCTGACACCGCTTTACACCAAGACCCTCGCCTTCGGCGCTGATGGGGGATTCCCGATCACGCTGCCGGCAACCATGACCGAAGTTGGCAAAGAGCAAGTGGTAACGGGCGTCATGATGTGCCTGAGCTGCCATGACGGGCAGATCGCGAAGGGCGCCATGATGACCAACCAGTCCTGGGAAAAGAATATGGGTCTGTTGCCTGCCGGCTACGGCCCGAACCCGATTCCGACACTGCTTGGTTCGGACGGCACAGCCGATGGCAACTACACGAACGACCACCCAATTGGCCCGTTGGCTACGCTCGGCGCACTGGGCCTGACCACGGCCACGGCTACGTCTCCTGCCAAGGTCATGATGGGCACCTGCGGCACGGCCGCGGTGCCTTGCATTCTGCCGAATGAAGCGAACACGCAGTACGCGGCATTCCGCGATCATTACGGCACATTCAACGTAACCTATACGCGCGCGAACCCGCTGGTTCTACCCGATAACAACCCCGCGAATGCTTATGTGGTTTGCACGACTTGCCATACACCACACAGCATGTACACGTTCAGCGTTAGTCAGCCCACCACGGGCTCGCTGACCTACACCAAGGCCGCATCCGGAACCTACCCGACGTACTTCTTCGTGTGGGCACCGTACAACCCGGGTGCCACCCCGGCCGCCAACCAGGCTTCTTCTGCTACGCAATTCTGCCGTCAGTGCCACTTTACCGGCGCGGGCGGAGCGAACGAAGGCAGCGGAATCATGGGCATTACGACGAAGTGGTAGTTGAAATAAAAAAAGGGGGAGGACACTTCCTCCCCCTGCTTTACCAAATGGAGAGGATGGCTATGAAACTACGACTCACTCCCGTGATCCTGGCGCTGCTGGCGGTAACGGCGACCGCCCAGGTGGCTTCGCACGCTCCCTCGACGGAAGACGCGTTGCCTCCGGCACGCATGACGTCTCCGCAGGTGAGCGGCAAGACCGTGGCGCGAGTGAATGGTGTTGCGCTGAGTGACCGGGATCTGGTGCGCGAGATGTTCGCGATCTTCCCATACGCGAAGCAACACAACGGATTCCCGGAGAAGCTCGAGCCACAGATCCGCAAGGGCGCGCTCGACATGATCATCTTCGAGGAACTGGCGTACCAGGAAGCCAAGCGCCAGAACATGACGGTTCCGGCCGAGCGGCTGACCCGCGAAGAGCGGGAGTTCCGCAAGCAGTTCCCCAGTCCCGAGGTATTCCAAGGATTCCTGAAGGAAGAACTGAATGGTTCACGGCAGTTGCTGCGCGAAAAGATCCGCCGCTCGCTCCTCATCGAAGCGTTCCTGAATGCCGAAGTCTTCAACAAGGCCAAAGTGAGCGTGACCGAGGCGAGAAGTATCTACGACAGGAATCCGAAAAAATTTGCGCGCACGGAAGAGTTTCATATCCAGACGATCTCGGTGTTGCCACCCGCCAGTGGCGGAGCCGACATCGCCAAGGAAGGGCGGCGTCGCGCTGAGGAAGCTGCCCAGCAGGCAAAGAAGACCAAGAGCTATCAAGAATTCGGGATATTGGCCGAAAAGATTTCCGACGACGATTACCGCGTGAACATGGGCGACCACAAGCCAGTCGGGCGCGATCAGCTTCCGCCGGAGGTTGTGAAAGCAGCACTGGCGATGAAGCCCGGAGACGTCAGTGAACTGATCCAGTTAGGAACAGCCTACACCGTCATCCGCCTGGTCGAACACACGCCGGCTGGAAAGATTCCGTTCGCTGAAGTGAAGAGCCAACTGCAATCCGACACGCAGAAGGAGCGAGTCGAGAGACTGCGCGCAGGGTTGGGCAAGAAGCTGCGCCAGGGCGCCAAGATCGAAATGCTGTAGGCAGGACGATATGAAAGGCCAGAGCCAAATCCGGAACGCACTCTGGGTCCTGGTGGCGCTCGCGATGTGGGTACCCTTGAGCGCTGCCCAATTGCAAATCGGCGACAACCTCAAGATGAATGTGAATGGTACCGTCGGCTTTGGGTATGGAGGAAGTTTTTCTGACCCAGGAGCGTCCGGCCACAGCTTGAACATGCTGGGACAAGGACTTGTGACGGGCTCCTATTACGACCCGAAATTCCTCAATTTTACGGTACAGCCTTATTACAACCGCGATCAAAGCAACTCAGCGTCGCAATCAATTTTCAACGCTTCCGGGGTTACAGCCAACGCGAATCTTTTCAGTGGCAGCCACTTCCCAGGCTTCGTGGGCTACGGGAAGAACTTCAACAACACGGGCGAGTTTGGCGTCCCGGGCACGGCCGGGCTGACGACTCGCGGATCTGGGCAGACATTTTCGGTAGGCTGGAGTGAGTTTCTGCCCAATTTGCCCAGCGCCACGGCGAGTTTCTCGAATACAAGCGATGACTTCTCGGTGCTGGGAGCTGAGGGCGATATCCATTCCAGGACCCGACTCTTCAATTTGAATTCGAACTACAATTTTCACGGTTTCGAAATCCAGGGGTATTTCAATCGCCAGTCACTGGGTCTCGACACTCCTGCATTTCTCGGCAATTCGAATTCGTTTTCCAGTTCGTCGTCCAATAACTACGGTGTGATGGTGTCGCACCCGCTCCCGATGTCGGGATACTTCACCACTTCATGGAGCCGCACCGGATACTCGAACGAGGGAGATTCGGGCAGCAACAGCGGCCACACCAGCACTACGAGCACGACGGCAACGATCACTCCGACCAACAAGCTGAACCTCTCCGGAGAGATTCGTTACACAGACAATCTGTCCGGCGCCTTACAGCAAAGACTCCTCAACGGTGGCGGCGGAACGGAACCCATCATTCTAATCGGCGGAGGAGAGTCCCATTCGTTCGGCACTAGCGCTTTTGCGAACTACGCCTTGGGCAAAGGCTTCATGCTGCATGGCCGGGTCAGTCATCAGTCCCAGTACTTTGCCGGGCAGACTCACGATCTGACGCAGTACGGAGGAACGGTTTCTTATAACTACTCCAAACCCCTTTTCGGGATGCTGTACTTTTCGTTCGGGATGGTGGACAACGCGCAGGAGACCGGAAACACGGGTCTGTCGTTCGTAGGGAATGTGGGCATCCAAAAGCGGTTAGGGCGCTGGGAGACGTCGGCTGACTTCTCGTATGCGCAGAATGTCCAAACGCTGATCGCCATCTATACTACG
The DNA here is from genome assembly GCA_035652655.1 of Terriglobales bacterium. Classification (GTDB taxonomy): domain Bacteria; phylum Acidobacteriota; class Terriglobia; order Terriglobales; family Acidobacteriaceae; genus Gp1-AA133. The sequence goes on along the minus strand of DASRDJ010000114.1, from coordinate 2,071 downwards.
AACGCCATCAGCTACGGCGGATTCATTCGCCGTAAGACCAGCGACTATTCCTACTGGAGTGCCACATATCGCGGAACCCACAGCGGCTTGCAGCAGGACAAGGGATCGAGCAGCCTTTCTAATATGTACTCCAGCACGTTCGGCTGGCGCCGCTACACGTTCACGGGGAACTACACCAAGTCGAACGGCCGCACTCTGTTGACGGCGGCGGGTTTTGTGAATCCCACGCCCCTGCCGGGCAATATCGCCGAGAACCTGATCCTGTTTAACGGAAATGCTTACAGCGTTGGGGCGGGTGCTTCTCCTTTGCGAAGGATGAGCGTTACTTTTAATTTCACGCGGGCGCACAGTGACATGCTGTCAACTGCGCTGCAATCGTTTAACGATTCGGACCGGTATTACACCCGGCTGGACTACAATCTGAGGAAACTTGTGTTGCGTGCGGGGTACTCGCGTGCGTATCAGAGCATCAGCGGGGCAGCTGCGCCGCCGACCACCGTGAATACCTATTTCTTTAGTGTGTCGAGATGGTTCGACGTATTTTGAAGCCCGCTGGGGTTGCTTCACGAAAGGCTGCCGCTCTCGTCGGCTGCCTTGTTCTTCTGCTCATTCTCCCAGCCTGGACCGCAACCAAGCGCCACAAAGTCACTCTGCAAACACCCCCACCTGATCTCATCCTGGAGGGCGGACGCAAGCTCAGCTTCCAACGCGCTTTCAGCTCCGAGCGCGACACGCGCGGCAAGCAGGGCGTGTGGAGCAAGCTGCTCAACGGAATTGCCGGCGAGCCCGACTACAAAGAAATGGTGCGGCCTTACAGCGTGGCCGTCGATTCGCATGGGCGCGTGATCGTGACTGATCCCGGGCAGCATGGTGTACACATCTTCGACGCCGCGCAACACAAGTACAAATTCCTCGAGCGGCAGGAAAAGTCCAAAGACAACATGTTCGAGCCGCAGTGCGTGGCCGTCGATGCGAAAGACAATATCTACATCACGGACTCGCGCAGCGGAAAGATTTTCGTCTATGACGCGAACGGGAAGTATCAAGGCGCGCTGGGAAGCCTGAAGGGCGGCGAAGGATATTTCAAGCGCCCGACCGGGATCGCGATCGACGATGCGACGCAACATATTTATGTCACCGACACGCTGCGAGACCGCGTGTACGTGCTCGACAGCAAGGGGCAGGTCCTGCGCACCATCGGAAAGCATGGGAGCGGTGATGGCGAGTTCAACTTCCCGACAGAATTGCGCCTGCGGAATGGAACCTTAGCGGTCGTGGATGCGATGAATTTCCGCGTACAGATTTTCGACGCGCAGGACAAGTTGGTGGGGAAGATCGGGCGCGTTGGCGACTCTATGGGGCAGGTGTACCGGCCGAAGGGCATCGCGATTGATTCGGAAGATCACATCTATCTGGTGGAAGGGCTGTGGGGGATCGTGCAAGTGTTCGACCGGGAGGGACAGCTTCTCTACACGTTCGGGCAGCGCGGCACGCGGTTGGGTGACTTCCAGCTACCGGCGGGTCTCTTCATCGACAGCAATGACGCGGTGTACGTCGTGGACTCGTACAACCGGCGCGTGCAGGTGTTTCAATATCACGGTCTGCGGGCGAAGGCGGAAGGAGTCCAGCCGTGAAACGATTCGCGGTTGCGTGGGTGCTGTGGTTCGCGGGCATGGCATTCGCGCAGTCTGGGGACGTGTTGGGTGTGCATGATCTCTCGACGACAGCGTCTCCGGTGCGGGGCGCGATGTCGGCGGCATGCCTTTACTGCCACGCGCCACACTCCGGCGGGACCAAGGCTCTCTGGAACCAGACGCTATCGACTCAGAACTACACGCAGCTCTATACGAGCGACACGGCGCAGAACACCGAAATGCAGCCGACCATCGATGACCGCAGCACACTGTGCTTGAGTTGCCACGATGGAACGGTGGCGCCCGGGCAGATGATCGCCTACGGCGCGACCACGATGTCGCAACCGATGTCGGCCGGCTTGATGCAGCGTCTGGACTCGTCGCATCCGTTCAGCCTGAAGCTGCCATTGAAGGATGCGGCCAGCCTGGTGGAAGGA
>DASRDJ010000113.1:0-9196 GCA_035652655.1 Terriglobales bacterium | reverse complement strand
GTAGCCAGTGGGGCAAAACTTTTTACTTAACGCGAGCCCGGGGTTGGGGGTACGCACATATTGACAGGAAAGTCGACAGGAGGGTCCGCAAAAATTACATCCGGCAGCCCATGCGTGGATTACCTTAAATGCGAAAACTCAGTCGCTTACGAGTTTGGCACGCATAATGCAAGGTCTATTCTGTAAACATACGGGGCAGTAAACATTTGTAAAGCCCAGTTGATGACGGGCAGGTTTCGCGTCATTATTGCAGTCAGGCGGCCCGGAATGCAGTGAACATCCCCGATTCTGGTCGCACCCAGGGTTTTCTTCGTGCAAGTACAAACTGACGTTTGACTGTGAAGGGAAGCTTTCCTTTTATGCATGAAGTAGTCGCAACCACGGCGCGCGCTTTTAGGTCTGCCCGAGAATTCTCTCGCCGGTGCGCTTGCCGTCACGAACACGCTCTCGCAATTTCAAACTTACACACTCGCTCGATTTCGCATCTACCCGTTACCAACCTGCGCGCAACTCTCCCGCTCGGAGGTGAATTATGAGTACATTTCGCATATTGATCGCTGATGATCACGAGATTGTTCGACGCGGTATCCGTGCGCTTATCGAAAATCATCCCGGATGGGAAGTATGCGCCGAGGCTTCCGATGGACGCGAGGCAGTTGAAAAAGTGCGCGAACTGCGCCCCGATCTTGCACTGATCGATGTCAGCATGCCGAACCTCAACGGCCTCGATGCCGCTCGCCAAATCGTCGACATAGCGCCCCAGACGCGCGTCCTCATTCTCACCATGCACGAATCCGAACAGATCGTTCGCGAGGTGCTCGAGGTGGGCGCCCGCGGCTTCCTGCTGAAAACCGACGCCGCCCGCGATCTCGTTTCCGCCATCCAGGCCCTGCAACGCAGGACCACTTTCTTCACTTCCAGCGTCGCCGAAATGGTTCTCAACGGCTTCCTCGACGGCCGGGGCGACACTCGCAGAATTTCCAAAGAGCGCCTCACTCCCCGCGAGCGCGAGGTGGTTCAACTTCTCGCGGAAGGCAAAAGCAGCAAGGAAGTCGCCGTAGTTTTAAACCTGTCCGTCAAGACAGCGGAAACCCACCGCACCAACGTGATGCGCAAGCTCGACCTCCACTCGGTGGCCGACCTGGTTCGCTATGCCGTGCGCAACAAACTGGTCCAAGTCGCTTAATCCTGTCTCTCCTTTCACTTAGCTCTAATGTTCAGCTAAGGAAGCTTCCGGTCAGCGCTACGGCGTTGACCGGATGGGCTTACCTGCCCCGGGTCACTAAGTTCTTGACAGTGGTTCCACCAGGTACTGGCACCGTGGTGCTCTCCTCCGTCGGAGGCGGTCGAAGCGCCCCGGTTTAAGAAAGTCCGGTTTAAGTCCTGGAGGGAGGACGCTACGACTACACCAGGCCGAGTTCTAGTGATCAGCACGGGCGAAAATCGCGATGTGGTCACAGCCGCGATGAACCATTGGTCGATCGAGGCGGTGCCTTGCAGCGGCGTGGTCGAAGCTCGCACGCTCCTGCCTAGCGCTCGCCCCTCGCTCATTTTCTGCGAGGAAGATCTGCCCGATGGCACATACCGCGAACTGCTGAACGATGTCAGCAAGACCGCCAAGACGCGCGTCGTCGTGATTTCACGGGACGCCGAACTCGACGCACACTACAACGAAGCACTCGCACTCGGCGCGTTCGATATGATTGCCAGCCCTTGCCGGCGCAGCGATGTTCAGTGGATCGCCATCCGCGCCATGCAGGACGAACTCCGGCGCTCTGGCGGTCGACGACGCACCAAGCCGGGCCCCCACGAGATCGGTTCCACGCCTCCCCCCGAGAACGGCGAAGGAACGATCCCCAACGGGCAGTAGGCCTCGCGAGCGGCCGTGTGCGCAAGGTCGGTTCTCCGTGATCTTCAACGCGCTAGCTAGTAGCAGTTCTCACTGCTCCGATGAACTTCGACACCTATCGACGACCTGCTGTGGCGCAGTCGTCGACGCGCTTGAAATTCACAATCGCAATTCTGTGGACGCTTTTGCTGACCATCTCCCCCGCGGTCGCCCAGGCTCCAGCGGTCCAGTCGCCGCCCTCCTCAACTGACGCGCAGCCCGAGAAGTCCGCCGCTTCCGCCAAATCGCACACCGTCCAAGCATGGGAGATTTTGTCCGCGGGGATGAACAATCGCAATGCCCTTCGCCGCGCGGAAGCGGTCGTCGCTCTCGGCACCGCTGGTTCGCAAAAACGCGTCGTGCGCATGGTCGAGCACGCTCTCGACGACAATGACCCGTCAATTCGCGAACTCGCCGCCAAGTCTCTCGGTGAGATGCGCGCCCACTCCTCGATTCCGCAGCTCACAAAAGCTCTCAACGACGAATCCGCTGACGTCAGCTTCGCCGCCGCCAAGTCCCTCTGGTCGATGGGCAACCGCTCCGGCCGCGACGTGTTCCTCCAGATTCTTTCCGGAGAGAAAAATTCCTCTGGCGGCGTGATGAAAAGCGGCCTCATCAAGAATGAATTTCAGGGTGCCCGCAAGAAGTTCGACGATCCCAAGAGCCTCGCCGTCCTGGGCGCCAAAGAAGCCGCCACCTCTCTGTTCGGCCCGGCCGGATGGGGCATCAAGATCATGGAGGAAATCACTCAGGATCGCTCCGCGTCCGCCCGCGCCAACTCCGCCCTCCTGCTCGGACCCGATGCCACCCTTGACACGCTCCACCAATTACAGGATGCTCTCAACGACAAGAACTGGATCGTTCGTGCGGCTGCAGCTCAAGCCCTCGGCGCCAGTCGCCATCGCGACCAGGTCCCGTACCTGCAGCCCTTGCTGGAGGACTCGAAGCCCGCGGTTCGCTGCATGGCAGCTGCCGCCATTGTTCGCTTATCCGCAGGACCGGCGGCTGCTACGCCGCCGCGAGGCCCTTCCGCGGCAGAAGTTCATCCCGCGTTCGATCCGGCGACTCAGAAATCTTTGCAATAAGGAGACCCAATGAAACATCCGCGGTTGCTCGCTGCAGTTGCGATGCTTTTGGTGACTTCTCTGTCCCTCAGCGCACAACAAACCCAGCCCTCCGACCGTGCCGTCGAGCGCATTCAGAAAGAAGTGCGCCACGAACTCCTCATGCTTCCCTACCTCGGCGTGTTCGATAACCTGGCTTACAAAGTGGACGGCTACAACGTCACCTTGCTCGGACAAGTCACCCGTCCGACTCTCAAAAGCGATGCCGAAAACGTCGTGAAGAAGATCGAAGGCGTCGAGAAGGTCGACAACCAGATCGAAGTCCTCCCGCCCTCACCCATGGACGATCAGCTTCGCCGTCGTCTCTACCGTGCCATCTACGGCTTTCCCAGCCTCCAGAAATATTCCATGGGAGTGCAGCAGCCCATCCGCATCATCGTCAAGGGAGGCAATGTGAGTCTGGAAGGGGTAGTCGATAACGAAGCCGACAAGAACACCGCCGGCATTCGCGCCAAAACCGTCTCCGGTGTGTTCGGAGTCACCAACAATCTGCAGGTCGTCAAACCCTAGTGCTCAGCAGGCTTCGCCGCCTCGCCACCTTTCAGAGCCTCCGCATCCTTCGGAGGCTCTGAAGCTTTTTCACCATCTGCGCCCGCGTCACCCTTAGGCTTGTACTGCACAATCACCGTAATTCTCCGGTTCGACGGATCTTCCGGACTATCCTTCTTGCGAAGTTGCTGATCCGCGTACCCGCGTATTTGCACCACCTGCCCCGGCACCATTCCGTTATCCTGCATCAACCGCCGCGCCGCATTCGCCCGATCGGCCGCCAGCTCCCAGTTCCCGTAGTTGCCGACTTTCGCGAACGGCTTAGCGTCCGTGTGCCCCTCGATCGACACCTTGTTCGAAAGCTTCCCCCACTCCCTGGCCAGCGCGATCAGGAATGCTTTGCCTTCCGCCGTCGGTACCGGATTCCCGCTCTCGAAAAACGTCCCCGCCTCGCCCTCCATCAACTCAATCCGCAATCCCTCCGCTGTTACCGTCATCTCGATGTGATCTTTCAGCTTCTCGAAGTCGGCGACCCTCCGCACCGACTTCTGCAACTCTTCTTTCAGCTTCGGCATATCGTCGCGCGTCAGCGTGAACGTCTCGCCCGATCCTTGCATGTTCGATCCGACCAGCTTCGATGTCCCCGTCCGGTCCTTGAAATATCCGCCCACCGCCTCCTGCACCTGCTTGCTCGTGTTCATCAGCCACAGGGTTCCAGTACACGACCCGCTGCATCACATCGACCACGTACACTCCGGTCTCGATCCGATCCACCACCGCTTCAAACACTTCCGGACCGGGAAACGACAACATAGCCGCGCTCCGCCTATTACATCGGCCCTTCCCTCCCACCCCTTCAGCTGACGCGCCCCTACAAACCTTTACAAATCTCTCCTAGTCCCAGTCTGGTGCCCGTGTTCTACTTGTTATTAAGGCGGATGCGCGTAAGTCTTGCGACCTCTGAGCTTTAGCGGTTTCCGAGGAAAAGTGCGAGAATAGAGGAAACTGGCCTCAGCACGCCGCCCGGAGTCTTTTCGCGCGCAACTCGGATTCCCTGCTTCGTGTCTAAAGGCTGAACGCCTAACGATGTCGATTACGCCCACAACTCCACGGGGCCACACCTCGCCTTCCGCTCAGGAGCCTCCCGGCCTCGACGACGCGCGCCATTGGGAAACTGCCTATCGTCACTTCGACGAAGATGCCGTCCCCGCTCTTCTGCTTCACCTGCAGGACGACCTCACCCGCTCGCGCCGGCGCGAAGCCGCATGGCTCTCCGTCATCGTTCACCTGCTCATCATCATCCTGTTCGTGAACCAGCCGCGCCTCGAAGGTTTCTATCGCCGCGTCTTCCTGCACCAGCAACCGATCATGCGGGTCTCCATGCAGGACTTGCTCAAGCAGCGCGACTTGACCTACCTGGAACTGCCACCTGATTTGCAGAAGCCTGCCGAGCGTCCCAAAACCAACGTCATGTCCGACAAGGATCGGGTCGCCACTACCAAGACTCCGCAGGTCGATCCGAAGGAATTAAGGAAGCTTTACGCCAGCAGCCACCCAGGCGTTCCGAAGGGCATGCAGGGTCAAGGACAAGACAGCAACTCGCTTCAGCCCGCGCCAAATCCTGCCCAAGCTCCTGCGCAGCAGGCTCAGCAGCAAGCGCCTCAACCCCAACAGCAACAGCCGCCGCAGAATTCCTCCTCCAACCAGATCGCTCAGCTCCAGCTTCCCCAGACGCAGGAGAAACCACCGGTGAAGTTTGGTGGGACGATGTCAGCGGGTTCCGCCATCGATCAGGCCACCCATGCCGCTGCGCAGAACCGTGGTGGATACGGCGGCCAAGGCGGAGATTTCGGTCTCTCGCAAGGTAAAGCTGCCGGCGTCATGGGACCCATGGAGGTCCTGACCGACACGATGGGTGTGGATTTCGGTCCTTACCTCAACCGTCTTCTCATCGACGTACGTGAACGGTGGTACCAGCTGATTCCCGAATCTGCGAGCTTCAAAAGAGGCTGGGTCACAATCGAGTTCGTGATCCTGAAAGACGGCACAGTGCAGGGACTAAAAGTAGTCGATTCGTCGGGTGACGTCACACTAGAACGCCCCGCCTACGGCAGCATCAAAGGCCCATTCGAAGCACTCCCCAGAGAATTCCCCGGCCCCTACCTCGGCCTCCGCTTTCGCTTCTTCTACAACCTGAACCCCGACGGCAGCGAAATTAAATAGGCGAGCGGCTCCTGAAGCGGGCAAGGACAAAGAACCGCGAGGCGGCGCCATAAGATAGCCCCGCACGTAAGTGCGGGGAATGACGGAGGAAAGAACGCGAGCCCGGTAGGGGTGGCACTCCGGCGGCGCGGGCGTAAGCCCGCGGCCGCGACGCTCAACCAGGCTCGCCAAGCACCGAACAATCACAACGACATCGTCTTCGTTTCGCTGGCGACTAGTGACTGACGACTAGCGACTAGCGAACTACCAAACCCGGCACCGATTCGCCGGCGCCATCGGCGCCCCAATCTTGCAATGAAACGCTTCCTGAAATTCCAGCATGTTCGTCACCACTCCGCTCGCCCGATAATTATCGGGGGAATGCGGATCCACCATTGCCCGCAACCGCTTCGCCTCATCGCGCGTGCTGCTGCACCAACTCTGACCGTATCCGATAAAGAACCGCTGCTCAGGCGTGAGCCCGTCGATCAGCTCCAGCTTCTGTCCCTTCGTATCTTCTTTCCACGCACGGTAAGCCAGTAGCAATCCGCCTAGATCCGCGACATCCTCCCCAAGAGTCAGCTTCCCGTTGATCCGAATGTCGTCAATAATCACGTACTGCGAGTACTGATCCGAAATGCACTTGGCGCGCTCCTGGAATTCCTTTCCATCGGCCGCCGTCCACCAGTCACGCAGATTTCCCTGTGCATCGAATTGCCGCCCCTCATCGTCGAAGCCGTGCGTCAACTCGTGCCCGATCGTGCCTCCGGTGTCTCCATAATTCGGTGCCGCATCCGACGTGGCATCAAACAACGGCTGCTGAATGCCCGCCGGAAAGTTGACGTTATTGCGCTGCGGATTATACTCGGCGTTCACCGTGGGCGGCGTCATGCCCCATTCCTGCCGGTCCACCGGTTTGCCGATCTTTGCCAGCCGCCGGTCGAACTCGAAATCGCGCGCACGAATGACGTTGCCCATCTCATCCCCACGCACGATCTCCAGCCTGCTGTAATCGCGCCAGCGGTCCGGATACCCTACCTTGTTCGCCACCGCGAGCAGTTTCTGGAGTGCATTCTTTTTGGTCTCGCCCGACATCCAGGGCAGCGTCTCGATGTCCTGCTGCATCGCTGTTTCAATTTCCTTCACCATCTTCAGAGCCTGCTGCTTCGCTTCCGCACTGAAATATTTCTCGGCGTATGCCTGTCCGAGCGCCTCACCCAGATCGTTGTCGACGTCTTCTACACACCGTTTCCAGCGCGGCTGCAGCTGTTCCGCGCCTACCAGCTTTTTCCCGAAAAATTCGAAATTCTCGTTCACGAAGGCCGCCGAAAGATAACGCGCGTTCGCATTCACCAGATGCCAGCGGAGGTATGACTTCCAGGCCGCGAGGTCTTCCTTCTCGATCACGGCATTCATCGCCGGAAAGAATTTTGGCGTCTCCACGTTCAGCGAATGCAGACCTTGAGGTCCAGTTTTCGCGAAATACGCTTTCCACTCGAATGCCGGGCTCAGCTGCTGGAGTTCCGCGACTGTCATCTTGTGGTACAGGCTGGTCGGATCGCGCCGCTCCACCCGCGTCATCGACGCGCGTGCCAGTTCGGTCTCGATGCGCATCACCGCCTGTGCGCCTGCCGCTGCCGCCTCCGGCTTGTCGCCCAGCAGCTCGAGCATCTTCGCGACGTGCGCCGCGTAGCCCTTGCGCAGCTCTTCCGACTTCGCATCGTCTTTAAAGTAGTAGTCGCGGTCCGGCAGGCCCAACCCGCCCTGGTCGACTTCCGCGATTACCTGCGTCGCATCGCGATAATCCTGATCGGAGCGGTACTTAAACAGCGGCCAGTTCGAAGCCATGGCCGCCACGGCTTCGGCCAAGTGGGCTTTCGATTTCATCTTGTCGATCACGTCGACCTGCTGTTTCAAGGGCGTGATGCCGGCCTTCTCGATCGCTGCCTCATCTGTGCACGATGCGTAGTAGTCGCCGATCTTCTGCGAGTATGCCGTGCGCTCTCCGCTGGCCGCGGCCGCACTCTCCAGAATTCCGCGCAGTTGTGCATGGTTGTCGTCCTGCAATTTTCCGTACACGCTCCAGCTCGACTGGTCCGGGGGAATGGGATTCTTCTTCACCCATCCACCGCAAGAATACGTGTAGAAGTCCACGCAGGGATCCACGCTGGGATCCATCGACAAAGGATCCAGCACCCGTGGCCGTTCGCCGGCACTTTGCTGCGCGAATGAGAGAGACGAAACGAGAACACAAAGAAGCAGAACAGCCCACACCAGCGCCACGTGAGAACGTCGCATGCGACTCCTGATGCAAAAGAGATGGAAACGAGCCCGGGGACCCAGCAGAGCTTGGACGAAGGCAGCCGCGTCTCGTTAGCTGCGTATATGACGGACGGGTGCCCCATCCTAGCGCGTCTTTTGCGCTAGGGTGGGATTCCACGGCAAGTTGCAGCTTGGGGTTTAGCCAAGAGCCAAGGACTAACGGCCAACGACCTTGCTAAGATTTCCCGACCCGCACCGACCCGTCCCCCGTCTTGATACTCAACAACGACCCGCCACCATTCAGCTTCCCATGAACATTATTGGACTCGTACTTCCCCGACACCGAGACCGGCATGTCGAGTGTGATGTGTCCGTCACCGGTGTGCACCGAGATATCCGCCGCGAAATTTTCCGGGACCATTACCGTGACTCCGCCGTCACCCGTAGACAAATTCCAGCCGCTCCCAATCGACGACCCGGCCAGCGCCTCGGCCTCGATGCGCCCGTCGCTGGTGCTGATATCCAGGTTGTCGAACCGTCCCCGCACCCGCACATGCCCGTCCCCGGAATGCGCGCGTAGCATGCCATCCACGCCTTCCACCTCCAGGCGTCCGTCGCCGCTCTCCAGATCCATCTGCCCCTTCATATCGCGCAACTGTATCTCGCCGTCCCCGGTGTGCAGACGCACCTTGCCCTCGCGCGGCATATGAATCTCAATGATGGTGTGCCGGTTCCCGACGCTCATCACATGAATGCCATGCGGAAAGCGGACCTCGAGTTCCACCGAGTCCCCGCTCTGATGATCTTTCACCTCGATCCCACCCTGCCCGAAGCCCCACTTCGTCGACGTAATGTGCGCATCAATCTTTTTTTCATCCCAGGTGTCGACATGAATCTGCGCGTCCGAAGTCTCCACCCGCAACTCGGCCACGCCGCTGATCGGGAAACTCTTGTTCCACTCCTCAGCCGAAGCCGCCGCCGACAAGAACAACAACGCCGTAATCATCCAACCAAATCGCCGCATAAGATGCTCCTGAAATTTGTTCTGTCGTACTCATCCAGCCGAGGTGCCACATCTTAGCGCGCTCTATGCGCTAGGGTGGGATTCCACAGCCGCATCGATCTTGGGATTCTCTTCCAGCCCGATCGACAGCGTTAGGCGGAAACTTCGCACACCTCTCCCAAGTCTCAGACGCAGATACGCAAACGGAGTAAGCGGAGTTCCCCACTT
>DASRDJ010000112.1:0-3420 GCA_035652655.1 Terriglobales bacterium | reverse complement strand
CCGTCGGCGATCTGCGGAAATACCACCAAGTGCTTGATGCTAAGGGAGATATGGGAGATTGTCAACGGGAGGCAGTGTCTCGTAAGATGACAGCACAGAATTTCCAGCCAGAAAGAACAGCATTTAGCAATTGGCACCTTGGCATTTAGCCAGATGCCTTATCGATCCAGTGATTCAAGGTCCCTCGTCAGTGTGAGCGCCTGAATCCGTGCGCGGTGTGGTGCCACGGCGATTCCGTAGGGGCCAAATGCTAACTGCCAAGTGTCAAAGGCTAAACCATGCTCCCTGCAAGAACCAAATCCAAACTTTCTATTCCTCCCTCCCAAAGGAGCTCCATGCTGAAGAGTGACCGCTGGATCCGCAAGATGGCGAAAGAGCACGACATGATCAACCCCTTCTCGGAGAAGCAAGTGCGCGAGGGTGTCGTGTCGTATGGGTTGTCGTCTTACGGATACGACCTGCGCGTGGCCGATGAATTCAAGATTTTCACCAACGTCAACTCGTCGATCGTCGATCCGAAACATTTTGACGAGAAGTCATTTGTGACCGTGCGTTCGGATGTGGCCATCGTTCCGCCGAACTCGTTTGCTCTGGCGCGCTCGGTCGAGTACTTCAAGATTCCGCGCGACGTGCTGACCATCTGCGTGGGGAAGTCGACCTACGCGCGTTGCGGGATCATCGTGAACGTGACGCCGTTTGAGCCGGAGTGGGAAGGGTTCGTCACGTTGGAGATATCAAACACCACGCCTCTGCCGGCGCGTATCTACGCGAATGAAGGCCTCTGCCAGATCATTTTCTTCCAGTCGGATGAAGTGTGCGAAGTGAGTTATGCCGATCGGAAGGGGAAGTACCAGTCGCAGAAAGGGATTGTGCTGCCGAAGCTCTGAGAGCAGCTCGTGGCTGATGGTCGGTGGCTGGTGGCCAGGCATGGAGAACTGATTGCGTGGATGAACAGGAACTGGACGGCGTTGTCGCGAGACTATTGCAAGAAGAACAATACGCGATAGCTGAAAAGACTCTCCGCCGCGTTCACGCTGAAGCGCTGGAGGCCAACCGTGTTGATCCTGCCGTCCGCGCGCTCGGACACCTGACAGGCCTCTACACCATGCAGGAAAGCCTCGGCGACGCAGAAGACTGTCACGCAGAAATTGAGAAGCTCGAGGGTACCGCATGGAGCTTGGTGTCCTTTTCTTGGTTCTATTTGTACGGCAAGCAGGACTTTCAGGAGGCCGCCGTAAAGTCGGAAGAGGCCATCGCAAGAGCGCGTCAACAAGGCGACACGAGCGCGCTTTATGCGGCGCTATCGGCACGCGGCCAGTCGCTAATCAAACTGGACCGGTCGGCGGAGGTCGAGGAGGTGCTGGCCGAAATGCTGGAGATGGTTTCGCAGCGTAAGAAGCTTGTGCCGGGCGATGAGTTGCTACTCCTTGAACTCGCGAAGTCCAAAGGAATCGCGCAGCAATACGTTTCCCCAGATTCTAACGATCGTCCGACCCTTCTTTCGGGAACCGGCTTTCATTGAGCGAGGCAAGGCGCTGGCCAAGAATCTCGGTGTCCAGCTGACGACAGACGACTGACCACTCGCGACCAGGCCTTTGCCATCAGCCCACGACCATCAGCCACCAGCCGCGTGGCTGAAGACTGACGACTGATGACCAGCGACTAATCCTAAAACACAACGGCCCGGGATCGCTCCCGAGCCGCGCTTTTTGATCTTGAAATTTAAAGGCTAAGGCCAGCGTTTGGCTTGGTCTTCCCAACCGGCGGCTCGGGCGGGTGTGGGATTCTGATTGACGGCGGCCTGCTGCGGGATGCGGATGGGCTGCTGGGTAGTTTGCGTCGCTAGAGTGGGTTTGGGACTCTCAATTCCCAAGTCCTTGGCGTCTTCGGGGGACAGCAGCGGAGCTACTACGCGCAGCGCTTCCACTTCCTTTTCCAGCCGCGCTAGCTCCAGCTCTTTCTGCCTTAGCACTTCATAAACATTCTTCATAAGCACCTGTGGCTCTTTCAAAATAGAGCACTTCTTCGCACTCTAGGCAGGTGTCACGGACTTGTCAAGGTTTTAGGGAGTGACAAAGTGGCGACTGTTGTGAAAAAGCGGGTGTTGTCAGTCTTCCATCTCCAGTCGTCAAGGAAATCCCAGTCTGAACTAGTGAGTGGCAAGGGCCGTCTGCAGAATTGCCCGTACGCTGAGAGACAAATGCCAAATTAAAGCTGACGACTGGTGACAGGCGACTGGAACTAACGCAGCATCGCGGCCGCCACGATCGCGACTACACCGATGATGATGGCCAGGACCACGAGCTTATGAGTCGCGATCCACGATTCTTCGGGCTCGCCGCCCGTGAGGAAGTTCGGCATGGGGCTGGAGGGCGCGTCCATGTCATCGTCAGAGGAGAGCGTGGGTGCGGTGGGTTCGGGAGCAACCGGCGGGACCGGTTTCGGAGGTAGCGCGGCTCCCTTCTTTTCGCAATCCAGACAGAGCCTCCGGCCTTCGGATACCGGAAAGCCGCACGCCTCACACTTCCGCAGGCTGGCCACCGCACCTTGCGAAGCGGGTGCTTCCCGCGGAGCAGGCGAATCGACTGTGGTTGTTGAAACCCTTGCGGGTTCGGAGGCCGTTGGCAGGTCGGGCGCAGCCGCTGTCACGGGAGCAGGGCGTGGCGCTTCGCTGAGGATGTCGTCCGCTTCTTCGACAGTGGTTTGGGCGACGATCTCGGGCGGTTCCTCGAGTATGTCGCTTTCCTCTACGGCTTGAGGGAGGGAATCAACCGGAGGTGCGGGAAGCGCAGCGATCTGCTCCGTTTCTTTCGGTGGAGGGGCCTGTGCCGGCATCCTCCTGTGGAACGTAATTCCAGAGGACGCGAGTGCTGAACTGGTCGATGGTTCCTCCAGCGCGGGGGCATGTTCCATGATCAGGTCGTCATCTTGTGAGAACGCCAGCGTGCTCTCGATTACGGGACGGCTGTACGCGGGTTCCGATTCCTCGCCGTGGTGACCGTTACCTGAAACGGGCAGGGAAGGATGAGTTGGCTGATCCGCAGGCAGGGGTTCCAAGCCCAACGACGTCGCGGAATGTTCGAGCGCGGCGTGCACCATGGCGCCCATGCGTTCCAGGGCAGCGATGTCGCGAGTTTCGAAGACGTTTGCCTGGTGGGAGAACAGCTCGAAGACGCCGATGACTTCGTCGCCGCGCAGCAAGGGCATCACGACGACCGAACTGATGCCGAGCGCTTCGCAGCTTTCGCGATTCACGCGCGGGTCTGTGGAGGCGTCGTCGCAGCGCAGGGTTTGCCGGGTGCGCACGCTCTCGCCGGACAGGCCGGAATTGACTTGCAGCTGCGTGCCGACTTCGGGGGCGGAGGATCCGGCGCTGGCGCGGCACACCATTTCGTCGTGGTCGCGCAAAGCGATGGCAGC
>DASRDJ010000111.1:0-7989 GCA_035652655.1 Terriglobales bacterium | reverse complement strand
CGATCAACGGATTCTTCGGACGCCGGTTCTCGCGCCAGGCTGTATCGGGCGTTGCCCTGACCTTTGCGGGCGCGGCGTTCCTGATGGCGTTGTACGTGGCCGCGCGCTTCTCTTCGCTTGAGTTGCCATACACCGAGTTTCTGGCCCACTGGATCCGCTCCGGCAGCGGGCCGCACATGTTCGTCGCAGACTTTGAGTTCTATCTCGACCAACTCACGCTGGTGATGCTTCTGGTCGTGACCGGCGTCGGATTTCTGATTCACATTTATTCAGTCGGCTACATGTGGGAAGAACGCGGCTTCTACCGCTTCTTCGCTTACCTGAACCTGTTCATGTTCTTCATGCTCACGCTGGTGCTGGCGGGCAACTACCTGCAGATGTTTATCGGGTGGGAAGGCGTGGGGCTAGCGTCGTATCTGCTGATCGGATTCTGGTTTACGAAAGATTCGGCGGCGTCGGCCGGGAAGAAGGCGTTCATCGTCAACCGCATTGGCGATTTCGGATTCCTGATCGCGCTCTTCCTGCTGATCAAGCATTTCGGATCGCTGAATTTCGCGCAGGTGTTCACTTCGGTTTCGCAGTTGCCGGGTGAGATGGCAGGCTTCGGACTGCTGACCTCGATTGGGCTCCTGCTGATGGTGGGCGCAGCCGGCAAGTCTGCGCAAATCCCGTTGTATGTCTGGCTGCCGGACGCCATGGAAGGTCCCACGCCGGTTTCGGCTCTAATTCACGCAGCGACCATGGTGACCGCGGGCGTTTACATGGTGGCACGCTCGCACGTGATTTTCGATCGTGCTCCCAATGCACTCACCGTGGTGGCGATCATCGGTACGCTGACAGCGCTGTTCGCCGCGACCATCGGCATCGCGCAGACCGATATCAAGAAAGTTCTTGCCTACTCGACCGTGTCGCAACTGGGCTACATGTTCATGGCGTGCGGTGTGGCGGCTTATTCGGCGGGCATCTTCCACCTGATGACGCATGCGTTCTTCAAAGGCCTGCTCTTTCTGGGCGCGGGCTCGGTGATTCACGCCGTAGGCGGCGAGCAGGACATGCGCAAGATGGGCGGGCTGAAGCAGTACATCCCAATCACCTTCATTACTATGTCGGTGGCGACACTGGCGATTGCGGGCATCTGGCCTTTTGCCGGATTCTTCAGCAAGGATGAAATTCTGGCGCGCGCCTACGAGGCGAATCCTGCGTACTGGTTCATCGGCGTCACCACCGCATTCATCACTTCCTTTTATATGTTCCGGCTGTGGTTCATGACTTTTTGGGGTGATTACCGCGGACGGGACAGCGCCGGGCATGCCGATCCTCATGGCCATGGAGGACACGGCCATGGAGATCCGCACGAGAGCCCGATGGTGATGTTGGTACCGTTGATGATTCTGGCCGTGCTCTCCTTCGTCGGTGGATGGGTCGGGATTGGCGGACGCTTCGAACATTTCCTGGCACCGGTCTTCGGGGAGGGCGCGTCGACGGTTGCCACCGAGGCCTTGAGCCACGGCACCGAGCTTGCGCTGATGGCAATTTCGCTGGGCGCGGCAGGTCTGGGCTGGTATCTCGCCTACCTGCTGTACCTGAAGCGTCCTGAGCTTCCCCAGAAAATGGCCGACATGCTAGGCGGCTTGTATCAGGCAGTCGTCAACAAGTACTACATTGACGAAATCTACGCGACCCTGTTCGTAAAGCCGCTGGTGGATGGGTCAACGCGCATTCTGTGGCACGGCGTCGACCAGGGCGTGATTGATGCGGCCGTGAACGACGCGGCCGATGGCGCTCGACACGTCTCGGACGCGGCGCGGCACATGCAGTCCGGAAATTTGCGTTCCTATGCGGGATGGCTCGCCGCTGGCGGCGCGGTTGTGATCGCTTACATGATCTGGATGGGGGTGCGATGAACACCAGCTTCCTCGATCCGATCATCTTGACGCTGGTGACCTTCACTCCGGCCATTGGCGGGCTGCTGCTGCTGATCATTCCGCGGCGCGATCGCGACATCCGCATTTTTGCTCTGATCATCTCGCTGTTCGCGTTCGGAGCGTCGCTGCACCTGGTCGCTCGTGCGCACCGGATGCTGCCGGGCTTTCAGTACGAAATCGACAAGCCGTGGATCTCAACCCCGAACATCCATTACCACATGGGCGTGGACGGCATCTCGATGTGGCTAGTGCTGCTGACCACGTTTCTGACGCCGCTGTGTGTGCTGATTTCGTGGAACTCGATTCACCAGCGCGTGAAGGAATTTTTCATTCTGCTGCTCGTGCTCGAGACGGCGCTGATCGGCGTGTTCACGTCGCTGGACCTCTTCCTGTTCTACTTCTTCTGGGAATCGACGCTGATTCCGATGGCGCTGCTAATCGGCATCTACGGTCATGGTCGCAAGGTCTACGCGGCGGTGAAGTTCTTCCTGTACACGATGGTCGCGTCGGTCTTCATGCTGGCGGCTCTTCTGTGGCTCTATGCGAAGGTTGGGAGCTTTGACTTCGTCACCATTCAGCGCGCGATTCTTGCGGGCCAGGTGCCGGGCTTCGCCTCCGCAGCGCCCTGGCTCTTCCTCGGATTCTTCGTCGCGTTTGCGGTGAAAGTACCGCTATTCCCGTTCCACACGTGGCTGCCGGACGCGCACGTCGAAGCTCCGACGGCGGGGTCGGTTCTGCTCGCGGGCGTCCTGCTGAAGATGGGTACCTACGGCCTGTTGCGCTTCAACCTCGGGCTGTTTCCAGAACAGTCGCGGCAGAATGCGCCCTGGGTGTGCGCGCTGGCGCTGATCGGAATCGTGTACGGCGCGCTGGTAGCGATGGTGCAGCCGAACTTGAAAAAGGTGATCGCCTACTCTTCGGTGAGCCACCTGGGCTTCGTGGTGCTGGGCATTTTTAGTTTCACGCAGGCCGGTATCAACGGCGCCATGTTCGTGATGCTGGCGCACGGTGTTTCGACCGGGGCGCTGTTCATGCTGGCGGGCATCATTTACGAACGCAAGCACACGTACGAAATTGCCGATATGGGCGGCCTCGCCACCCCGATGCCGAAGTACGCCACGTTTTTCCTGTTCGTGACGCTGGCCTCGGTGGGCCTGCCGCTGCTGAATGGTTTCGTGGGCGAGTTCCTGGTGCTGAGCGGAGCGTTTCAGGCGAACCCGTGGTATGGCGCGATCGGCGCCACCGGCGTGATCTGGAGCGCCTGTTACCTGCTGTGGATGTATCAACGTGTCTTCTTTGGCAAGGTGACTCACGCAGAGAACAATTCCTTGCCCGACCTTTCCGCCCGCGAACAGCTGGCGCTGTGGCCGACGGCCGTTGCCGCCCTGGTGATGGGCATCGCGCCGCTGCTGTGGCTGAACATTATTGACCCGGCAGTGGAGAACGCGCTGACCGTTACGCAGGTTGCGTCTACGCACCGGGCGAAGCAAACCGATGGAGACGCGGGCGTCCCCGCCCGCCGGTCGGAAACACCCGTCCCTCCGCAGAACGTTTCTCTATCGAACGATAGTAAGGCGGTGGGCCAGTGATCCCCCAGGCCATTCCGGTCGCTGCCGACTACATCCGCGTCCTCCCGGAAATCGTGCTGACGATTTTCGGCATGGCAATCATGGTGCTCGATCCGCTGTTAGACGAGGAGCAGAGCCAGAAAACGCTGGGCGTGCTCGGACTCGCGGGCGTGCTGAGCGCGCTGCTCTCGACCTGGTTCATGGCACGATCCCCAGGCTTGGCCTTTTGGAACATGGTGCGGGTCGATGGCTTCAGCACCTTCTTCAACGTGCTGGTGCTGGCCATCGGCGTCGTGCTGATTCTCACCTCGTACGAGTACATGGCGGTGCAGAAGATCCGTGCCGGCGAGTACTACGGGCTGATCCTGTTCGGACTGGTGGGCATGTGCCTGATGTCATCAGCCGTCGAACTGGTGCTGATCTTTATCGCGCTCGAGATTTCGTCGATCTCGACCTACATTCTGGCTGGCTTCCGGCGCCGTTCGGCGACGAGCAGCGAGTCTTCCCTGAAATATTTCTTGCTAGGATCGTTCGCAACAGCATTCTTCCTGTATGGCGTGGCAATGATGTTCGGCGCCACCGGATCGACCAACATCGATGTGATCAGCGCGGCTCTAGCGTCCGCCAACGTGCCGGTGCTGGCCTACCTGGCGGTTGCGTTGATGTTTATCGGCATTGGATTCAAAGTAGCCGCGGCTCCATTCCACATCTGGACGCCGGACGTGTACGAAGGTGCTCCCGCTCCGGTGGTCGGATTCATGTCGACCGCACCCAAAGCCGCGGCCTTCGCCGTGTTGCTGCGGATTCTCTTTGAGACCAACGCTCCCGGCCGCTTCTGGCTGATCTGGATTTCAGCCGCGCTCTCCATGACACTGGGCAACGTCGCTGCGCTGGTGCAGGACAACGTCAAGCGTCTACTGGCATATTCCTCGATCGCGCACGCGGGATACGTCCTGGTTGCTTTCGCCGCCCGTCCCGACCTGGGTGCGCCCGCGGTGATGTTCTACACGGCTGCGTACGCGGCCATGAACGTCGGCGCCTTCGCCGTTGTCAGCCATTTCGCAAACGCGGGCGAGCGCTACGTAACGCTGAGCGACTATGCCGGCCTGGGCAGGAAGTCACCGATCCTGGCGGGAGCTCTGGGCGTGTTCCTGATTTCATTGATCGGGATTCCGATCACAGGCGGATTCTTCGCAAAGTTCTATGTCTTCAGCGCAGCGCTGCAATCCGGACTGGTGTGGCTCACGATCATCGGAGTGATCAACAGCGCCATCGGCGCGTATTACTACCTGAGACTAATCGTCGTGATGTACATGCGCGAGCCACAAGAGGAAGTTCCACTCCTTCCCGTTTCGTATCCACTCGGCATCGCGATCGGGATTGCGCTCGCCGCCACCCTCTATCTGGGCGTGCTTCCAGATCGAGTACTCGGTTACGTGCAAGAGTCTGGCAAGCAACTCGTCCAACGAGAAAATCTGCCGGCGCAGGCGAACGGCCCGGCGCTTCCGGCGCCTCCCAAGTAAAGGCCATTTTTACATTCGCAGTCGATTGTCCCGAAGTGGGAAGAATTCGTGCTGCTAAACGCTTCAATTGACAGACTTTTTCCCCATTTGACTTCCAGCGGTTGAGTCGGCATCATAGGGAACCAATTCAAGACCTGATACACGACGATGGCCTATTAGGGAGGCTGGTATGTCCAAGATGTTTCTTAGAGTGTGGTCTGATGATTCAGGTCAGGATATCGCGGAGTATGCGGTGATGCTGGCCGTGATTCTGGTCCTGGTGGTCGGTACGGTAAGGCTTATCGGTTCGAACGCAAACAACGCATTTTCACAGGCTGCCAGTTCGATTCAGTAGCACTGATGGCGAACGCCTGAACGAGGTCTTGGCGCCCACGGGCGTGCGGGTGCGCTTCCGTTCAAGTTGACGGAGGCCGGGTTAGCAGTTAACATTCATGGCCATGACGCGATTTACCTACTGCTTCGCATTTTTCCGCTACTGGTTTACGAGAGTAGCGGCCGGGGCGGAGTTCGTAGGTGAGGCGTATCGGCAATAGTCACCTGAGATCTCAAAAAGTTCCAAGGCCGCGATTCTCAAGAATCGCGGCCTTTTCGTTTTTCCGGCCAAAGGGGGGCCAATCGCATGATCGTCAACATGGCTGACGGAGCTACCGAGGAGCAGATCAACCACATCATCGACCGCATCCGGGAGGCGGGCTACCAGCCGCACGTGACGCGCGGTACAGAGCGCACCATTGTTGCGGCAGTAGGAAGCGGACGCAGGCACGAGATCGAGGCGCTGCAGGTCGCTCCCGGCGTGGACAACGTGGTCGCGATTGCCCAGCCCTTCAAACTGGTTAGCAAGCAAGTGAAGCCGCAGCGCACGGTCGTGACAGTGGGCGGAGTTCCGATCGGGGGCGACGACGTAGTCGTAATCGCTGGGCCCTGTTCGGTGGAATCGCGCGAGCAGATGATTTCGACCGCGCACGCTGTGAAGAAGGCTGGGGCCAGCATGCTGCGCGGCGGAGCCTACAAGCCAAGGACTTCCCCGTACGACTTTCAGGGACTAGGCGAGGAAGCGCTAAAGATCCTGCGCGAAGCCAGCGAAGAAACTGGGCTGCCGATTGTCACCGAGGTGATGAGTACCGAGGACGTCGAACTGCTCTGCGAATACGCCGACATGCTGCAAGTTGGGGCGCGCAACATGCAGAACTTCGCCCTCCTGCGGAAGCTAGCAACGATTCGTAAGCCAGTGCTGCTGAAGCGTGGACCGTCGGCAACAGTGAAGGAGTGGCTGCTGGCGGCCGAGTACCTCCTCGCGGGCGGGAACAAAGACGTGGTGCTGTGCGAGCGGGGCATCAAGACCTTCGAGACCGAGATGCGCAACACCATGGACCTGGCAGCGGTGGCACTGGCGCGTGACCTGTCGCATCTGCCAGTGATTGCCGATCCCTCGCACGGAACCGGAAAGCAGAGCCTGATCGCGGCGATGTCGCGGGCAGCCGTGGCCGTGGGGGCGGATGGTCTGATTATCGAAGTGCATCCTTGCCCGGAACGGGCGTTGTCGGACGGGCCGCAGTCGCTGGATTTCGCAGCTTTCGAGAAGGTAATGAAGGGTTTGTCGGATCCGTTGCGCGGAATTGCGCGGCTGGAAGCGGCGCGGGCCTGAGGGTAAGCGGTGATCGCCAGCCAGAACCGGTGCATAGGTCCTTCGCTGCGCTCAGGATGACAATTTGGTAAGAATGAGGGTAGGTTCCGGGTGGCGCGGGAAGCTCGAGCGCAAAACAAAACGCCCCAAACTCTGGTTAGAGTCTTGGGACGCTCGTTGAACAGCCCTCCCCCGAGTACTGCTCAATCACAAGGTAAAACTCTGCGGGGAAACTGTGAATGGCACGGGTGTGCTATTCGTTGGCACGAACGTGCCGGGGTTCGGGAAAGCGCTTCTCCATGCGCACGATAGGCAGGGACTCGCCATTGGCTAGCGGGACCGTCAGGTTTTCCAGCGACACGTAGCCGCGGGCCGTATACAGAGGGACACCGCTCAGGGTCGCACCCATCTCGAGTCGACGAAAGCCTGCAACGAGCGCGGCCTGCTCGCAGGCATCCAGCAGGATGGTCCCGATCCCTCGCCGAACCCAGGCGGGATGAACGAAAAACGCGCGGATTTTGGCGGCGTCTTTTTTGGGGTTGAGAAGGCTGTCTTCGCGCCGCGTCCAACGGTCGCCACCGTAAAGAGTCTTGCGCTGGCTCCAGCCCCCGCAGGCGACGATTTTCTTTTCCGGCTCATCCGTTTCCACAACGAAGTAGGTTCCGTCGACAATCAGCTGGCTATCGACCCCGTACACGGACGCCAGCGCGCTCTCGATCTGGGTCGGTGAGTAGTCGGCAGATTGCAGTCCGCGCACCGAGGCGTCGATCAATTCGCGCAGGACAGGGACGTCTTGCTCGGCGGCTTTGCGAATGGAGAAAGTCATGAGGTGCGGGAACTCTCGAGCGTGAAATATTGTAGCGTTGCGCCATAAGAGAGTCGACAACGCACCCATCGGACACAGCGAGCGTTTGTAAGGTCTAGATTCGCCGGCGTCAGTCTGCCCAGTGAGTCGAGCGGGAAGGGTCGGGCTTGCGGCCGATGATCTCCGTAATCTGCGCGCGCTCCTCAGAGGTCATTCCCAGAAATTCGAAACCGCAACGGACAGTGCTGGTGTGGCGAACGATGGCCACCGCATTGAATATCTGCTCATCCAATTGCAAATCGACTTCGACGGCTCACCGAGCCGCAGATCGCCCTGGACAAGCGCGCCCATTCCGCCCGCGCTGACATCAGAGTAATGCCCCGTAATTTGCGCACGCCGCCCGTACTCAGGTGGCGCAGCGTGAGAGGAGCGGTGAAGATCGATCTGGGATAGCGCCGGATGGAGCGGTCTGTGGCGGGCGAAGGCGCGGACGAGAAGAACTTCATGACAAGGACGTCTCTTTCGTTCCGTCCTGTGGAGTTCA
>DASRDJ010000110.1:0-47313 GCA_035652655.1 Terriglobales bacterium | reverse complement strand
TGTGCGTCCGCTGCGCGCGCGGCAAACGATTTCGGCTCCCGCACGCAACGCGATGGCCGCCCCGGTCGCGCCCGTCAGTGACTGAGCGCGCTCGGCGATGATGTTGATGCCCGGCTCCAGGTTCAGATCTCCCGGGTGAATGAAAGACTCGGGATCAATCCGATCTTCGTGTGGTTGCCATGCCTCTGACATGCCGACGGTTCGCAGATGATGTCGACCGGAATGCATCGCCACCGAGGCAGCCGGCTTCTTCTCGGGGAATTGAACCGGCTCCGGCACAGAGCGAAGCAGATCGCGTACCAGGCGGTCGAGTTCCACGTCGGCGATCAGATGCGCCGTCTCCTGCCCTCTCAGGGATCCACCCAGCAGACGCGACAGGCTGAGCATCGCTTTGCTTCCGCAGGCCAGGCAATGGGGAGTGTTGTTTTCGCTGATCATTTCGCATTCCGCGCAGAACACCGCGCTCTGCAGGGAAAGGAATGTCGCTTTTTGTGCTGTCGCCCAACCTAGGTACATGTCTTTCTTTTTCTCCGCGTGCTCGTGGCGTCCGGAAAAAGTAAATGCACCATGCGTGCGACAGAAGTGCCGCCAGTGGTTCAAGGCTGTGGATAAACCGTCACAGTGCTTGGGCGTCCGGAAATCGACCGTCCTGACAAGTTCGCGGGGGCGAATGAAACACCGGCACGGCCCCCCCCGCACTATTCAGAAATACCGCGCCAAAGCTCGTTTTAATGCGCGTCCGAGGGGAGTCTGACTGGTACCCGCTGGATAGCGACTTGCCCTGACAGGGCCCTAAACGCGGGTATATACTTTAGCTTCTCGCGAGGCGGCTGAGGGGGGATCAGCCAGCCCAGGTTCCCCCCTTTGTGCGAGAGATTTTTCGCTTCCCTTCGCCATCAGGACCCATGGGAGATCACGGTCGATTCCGGCACGATCAGGATTCACCGACGCAGGGTGATGCCGGCGCAGCGGTGCGCTCCCCTTCGAGCGCTCCGGAAAGCAATTCGTCAGACCTACCGCCCCCTTCGGATGCGCCCACGCTTGCCCCTGAAGGTTTCGGGCCCGACGCGCCTACGATCCTGCCCCTCTCCAGCGCATCCCCTTCCGACAGTCCCACTTTGGCGGATGGAGTTTCTCCCCCGCCGCGCGGTGGTGCGCCGACGCGGGCCGTCCGCCAGCCGCAATCGGAACTGGAGCATGGAACGATCCTGGCGGGTCGGTACGAAATTCTGCAGACGCTCGGTCAGGGCGGCATGGGCGCGGTGTACAAGGCGCGTGATCTGGAACTCGATCGCATGGTCGCCCTCAAGGTCATTCGGCCCGACCTCGCGAAGAATCCCGCAATCATTGACCGCTTCAAGCAGGAACTACGCCTGTCGCAGCGCGTAACGCATCGCAACGTCATTCGCATCTACGACCTGGGCGAAGGTGATGGCGTCAAGTTCATCACCATGGAGTACATCGAGGGCCATGACCTGCGCACGTTGATTCACCAGCGCAAGAAGTTCCCGCCCGAAGAAGCCGTCGCGATCATGGAGCAGGTTTGCCTGGCGCTCGATGCGGCCCACAGCGTAGGCGTCATTCACCGCGATCTGAAACCGCAGAACGTAATGCAGGACGCCTCGGGTCGCGTGCTGGTGATGGATTTCGGGCTCGCGCGCACCTTCGAAGGCGACGGCATGACTCAAACCGGTGCACTGGTCGGGACCATGGAATACATGTCGCCCGAGCAGGCGCTGGCGAAGGAACTGGACCAGCGATCGGACATATTCAGTGCCGGGCTGATCTTTTACGAGTTGCTCACCGGCCAGATGCCGTATCACGCCGACAGCGCGTTGGCCAGCCTGATCCGCCGCACGCAGGAACGGGCCAAGCCGATTTCCGAGCACGACGCGTCGTTTCCCCAAAACCTCAGCAACATCGTCAGCAAGTGCCTGGAGCGCGACCCGGCCAACCGCTACCAATCATCCAAGCATCTGCTGGCGGATCTGGACGCATGGCATGGGAAACGCGCCGCCGGAGCCATCGCCTTTGAAAGTGTGAAGCCGTGGGGACAGACTGTTCCCTGGCAATGGATCGGGGGTATTGCGGCGGTACTGATCTTGGCCGTCGTCGGCTTCTTGTTCCGGGACAAATTGCGCAGCGCCGCCAAGCTTCCGTCAGCCGGAGGCAAGCCAGAAGTCGCGCTGGCGATTCTTCCCTTCCGCAACGCGTCCCAGGATCCATCGCTCGACTGGTACGGCACCACTCTGGCTGACATGCTCAGCTCTGACGTCGGCCAGTCCGCGCACTTGCGTATGGTCTCGCCCGATCGCTTGCACCAGGTATTGCACGATCTGCGGATTGGCGCTGACACCGTCGTGGATCCCACGATCCTGCGCCGCGTGGGCGACTCCAGCAACGCCGATACCGTCATCTGGGGTCAGTACGCGAAGTTCGGCGATCAGATTCGCATCGATGCCAACATCCAGAACCTCACCAGCGGGAAGACCACGTCTCTCAAAGCCGAGACTAGCGAGAAAGGGCTTCCGGCGGCGATCGATACGCTGGCAGACTCGATTCGCAAAAGCCTGGCGCTGTCTTCCGACCTGCTCAAGGAACTGCAAGCGCAATCGTTCAAGCCTTCCACGACGTCGGTGGAAGCGCTGCGCAACTATACGCAGGGCGTTGAGTTGATGCGACAGGGCAAGCCGCTGGAGGCGATCAAGCCGCTCCAATCGGCCACCACGCTCGACCCGCAATTCGCCATGGCGTTTTCGAAGCTCAGCGCGGCCCAATCCGCGTTGGGTTACGACAATGACGCCGACGAGTCGTCTCGCAAGGCCGTCGATCTCAGCAATAACTTGTCGTCCCGCGAGCGTTACCTGATCCTCGCCAACCGAGCGCGTGTCACGCACGACAACGAGAAGGCGATTGAATACTACGAGAATCTCGCCAAGGGTTCGCCTGAGGATCTCGACATCGAGATGGCGCTGGGCGGTCTGTACGAAGCGAACATCGTTCTCGACAAAGCCAAAGAGCGGTATGCCTTCGTTCTGCAACGCGATCCCAAATCCGCCGACGCCCTGCTGGCGCTCGGGCGCGTCGAAGTCATGAATGGAAATGCGCAGAACGGCATCGACTATTTCGAACGGGCGCGGAGTCTGGCCGTCCAGAACGACAATCAGGAACAGAACGCCGCTGCGCTGCATGCCATCGGAGTGGGCTACAAGATCATCAACAAGACCGACGAGGCTCTGCAAAATCTGAAGGAAGCGCTGACGATTCGGCGCAAGATCGGGCAGAAACGCGGCATGGCAGCCAGCCTCAATGAAATCGGCAAGGTCAGCGCCCTGGCTGGCGACACCAAAACCGCACTATCCAGCTACAGCGAGGCACTCGACCTCCGCCGCGAAATCGGCGACAAGCGTGGCGTCGGTGGAACCCTGCTCGACCTCGGGAATGTCTACGACGACAAAGGTGATCACGATAAAGCCCTCGATTACTACAAGCAGTCCCTGCAGATTGAGCGCGAAATCGGCGACGAAGGCATGCAGGCGATCTGCCTGAACAACATCGGCAATGCCCGCTTCGCCAAGGGCGACTACGAAGACGCCCTCACTTACTTCCAGCAGGCTCTGCAATTGCGCGAGAAGGCGCAAGCGCCTGCCGACATCGTGGAGAGCGTGCACAACATTGCCGAAACCTCCGCGAAAATGGGACAGTTCGACCAGGCGGTTACCCAGTATCTGCGAGCGCTTGATCTACGGCGCACCATCGGCGATCCGCGCGGGGGCGCGATCGAGTCTTACAGTCTGGGTACGATCTTCCAGAACCAGGGCCGCTTCGACGCCGCACTCAACTCCAAGGCCGAAGCCTTGAAGACTTTCAATGAAATCAAGGACCGCACGTTCTGGATGGCCGAAATTTTAAGCGGCTACGGGGACGTTCTGATCGAGGCCAGCCGCGGCGACGAGGCAGCGAAATATCTCGAAGACGCGCTGAGTCTCTCGCGCGAACTGAAAAATGATGGCATGACGGCGCAGGCTCTGGGATATCAAGGAGACGCGGCATTTGTTCACGGCGACTACAAGACTGCTAAGGGCCTGTACGAAAAAGCCGACCAAGCTGCCGCGCGCACGACCGAAACCGACAAGAAGTTGATCGCGAAGCTAAACCTGGCGAAACTCGCCATTCAGGAAGGCCGCGGACGGGAAGCTATCGCGACCCTTCGTCCGCTCTCTGAGAAAGCCGAGACTCTCGGCCTGAAATATATGGCCGTGCAATGCTCGCTGCTGATGGCCGAAGCCATGGTGCAGATGAAAGACTACGCACACGCCAAGCCGGCACTGGAGCAGATTCTGTTGCGTTCCGACAAGTTGGGGCTGCAGCCGCTGTCAGCGAAAGCTCACTTCCTTCTGGCCACGATTGCGCGCGCATCCGGCAAGTCCGCTGACGCCCAGGATCAGTACGGTCAGGTTGTGCGCTTGCTTGAACCGATGTCAAAGCAAAAAGGTGCCGAGAAGGTTTTACAGCGCTCCGATCTGAGCGCGATGTATACGGAATCCAGCAAGAATGCTCGCAAGTAGTGGTTCTACGTCTCCGTCACTTCGATTCAGCAACAGAATCACCCGGTTTCTTTGGCGCGGTAATGTCCTCTACCAGCGCCACCCAGCCCTCGGTTCTTCCATCGGAACCGAGGGTCGGCTTGTAGCCGGCTGCTATGTGCCGCGGGCCGATCTCTTCGTAGGTCGCCTCCGCCTCGTAGGCGACATCTTCTCCGCCCAGTACTTGCTCGAAACGGGGCAGAAGAGTGTCAAAAGCCAGTTTCCCGATAACATCCCGTATTGGACGTCCTATGATCCTGTCGACGGGCTTATGGAGCCAGTCGGCATATTGCTGATTCACCCACAGATAACGTAAATCGCGGCTGCAGTGCGTCAGCGGCGCCGACCAGCGTTTCGACATCAGCTCCAGATGACTGGAAGCGACTCTTCCCGGCGAAAGTGTTTGCGCCATCATCGCCTGCGCATTCGTCCGGTGCTTCCCCTCTTCCATGACGCGCACGCAATACTTAAGCTTGCCTCCTTCGTTCTTTACAGCATTGACGGTTAGATGAAGCGAAGCAATCTGGCCATCCCTTCGAACGTAGCGCTTCTCCATCGAGTAGCTTTCGATTTCTCCGGCCTCGATCCTCTTCATCTGCGCCAGATCCAGCTCGTGGTCGTCGGGATGAGCGATGTCTTGCTCGGTCATGTTATGCAGTTCGCTGTGGCTATACCCAATGATCTCGCAGAACTTTCTGTTGACCCGCAGCCAGCGTCCGTCCCTGGCGACCAACGCCAACCCGACAGCGCTCTGCTCAAAAGTTGATCGGAAGCGTTCTTCGCTGTCTCGCAAAGCCGTCATCAGCAGATCTGAGGGCACCTTTGAGGGTATCCCCCTGTCCTCAGAGGCTGTCTTATTCTCGTTTTCCTTCGGCATGCCCAGCAACGCGCGAACCTCACGCGCCAGAACCGATAGCCCTTCGGCTTTGGGTACAACCACGCTGGCGCCAATCGCATTCGCCAGGCCCTTGTGCAAAGCGTCCTGGTACATCGTGAACAATATGATTTTGGAGTCTGGCAGGTTCTTCTTCAGAAGGCTGGCAATTTCAACTCCGTTTAATTCCGGCATCCGAAGATCCAGAATTAGCAGATCAGGCCGAAGAGCAACTGCCGCGTGCACGGTTTCAAGCCCCTTAGCTGTCTGTGCACAGATTTCAATTCCCGGCTGCTGTTCCAGAAAAGATCGGATCGCTCGACGCATGGCTCCGTTGTCATCTGCGATCAGTACACGCTTAGTCATTTGGAATGGATCCCCGGGGTTTCCACGCGAGGTCACGGACCGGCACCTGCGTTTGTTTAGATAAATGTAAAAGGGTGTGTAGGGAATCCGACAATACAGGGAAAACCTGATTCGAGTCCGTTTGCATCCACGCCCTTAATCGACTTTTCTGGAAATTTGATAGGAGTGGTATCCACTCACTTTAGCCGTCAGCGCATCCCGACAGAAAAAGTCTGGACCCATGTCGGCGATCTGGTCTCGAACTTCATCACCGCAGCCCAATGACTACGCTCTGCAGCCTCGAGTAATCACGCACCGATCAATACAAGTCAAAGAAAAATCCCCATCCCGCGAATGCAGGATGGGGGAAGTTCGTATCCGAATGAGTCGGTCTACCTCGTTACCGTCGTCTTCGTTGTCCATGATCGATCCGGGACCCGATCTGGATCAGGGTTGAATGCGCTAATCGCAGCCCTGTCGGTAAGAACCGTTCCAGGAATTACGGTTGGATTCACCTTCACAGTCACCACCATGAACTCCAGCCCGAACTTATCCATGCTTCCGACGCTGCAGCTTGCCGTACCCGCAGCAAACGTGCACGGAGTACTCGAGCATCCATTAGTCAGAGAGCAGAGCGAGGACGCGACGTACATCGTATTGGCTGGAATCGTATTCGTGATCGCCACGCCCTGTGCGCTCGATGGACCGAAGTTCGTGGTGGTTGCCACGTACGTCAGGTTCGCTCCCTGCTTCACTTTCGAGCTCGCCAGGTTCACGATATCCAGATCAGCTGGCAAGTAGGTGACGTTTTGAACAGCCACGAAACAAGAGAAGCTGGGCCGGCTTGAACCCTTAGTGGTGGGATCGGTTCGTGTCTGCAGGAACGAAGTGATGATGTTCGAGTCAAACGCGATTCCCGGCACGCAATCCTGGCCCGTCGCCTTCAGGAACCCGGGGTTCGTGATCGGCGGTCCGGAGGGCACGTCGTAGCTGGTCACAACCTGGTAGTTAACGTTGCCGCAAGTTGCTCCCGTGCACTGAGCGTGGAACTCGATGCACTTTCCACCAGTGCTGTCGTAAACGATGCACTGAGCACCGGGGAAGTTCGGCCCCGCGTTGAACGAACCCGGATCCGTCGGCACTTCCGTGACCGACAGCGTATCGATCCCCACATCCGGCTGCACCTTGTACAGGTAGCTGCCGAAGTTGAAGGTCGTGAATTGATTCGGAGGCAGATTGGTCTGCGTAATCGTCTGCCCGCTGTGTGGCGTAAAGGTCCAGCTCAGGATGTCGTTCTCTTCCTGGAAGAAACCGGTCGCGCCCGTGAAGCCGACATAGGCGCTGTCAGCGACCTGATCTGAAGGATTTGCCAAGGTCAGCAGCGAGCTCAAATCGACGGGCACTCCGTTGGATTCGAATACCGCGTGACCGTCGATCGTCACCTGCATGAACGAAGTCGGGCAGAACTCTCCGCAATTCTCGGGTGGCGCCACATTCGTCACGTAGTCGATGCGCACGGTGTGCGTAGCACCGTTGGCAAGCTGCACAGGCGACGTCGCAAGGTTCAATTCGCAAAGCGTGTGATCCGCCGAATTGGTAGCGGTACCGCAGCTTTGAATCGCGATGTGATTCGCAGGCGCGCTTCCCGACCCGTCCCATTCAGGATCAGTCGGGTTCGCATAAGTATCGAATTCGACGGCGAGGCTGTTCGGGATCCCCTGGTAACCGATACCGCCGCCCCCGTCACCCAGAGCCTGCAGGCCAGCGCCGGAATTCTGGACCACAAAGGCAATTCCGTCCGCGGTGGGATTCGATGGGTTCGTAATCTTGAACGAGAAGGTTGTCGAGAAGCCACCGGCGACTGGCTGCAGCAAAGTATACCAAGCCGAGCCTGCCTGGTTTTGCAACGAAGGATTCAGTTGCAGTATGTTGTTCACCTTCGCGGCCGAACCGTTCAATTGCAGATTCGCAGTCGAGCTGAAATCGCTGAACGACGGATTCTGCGAAAGCAGCGGCGTCGTCGCCGCCACCACCAAGATCATTGCGAGCACGATACTGTTCGTGCTCATCGTTTTCTCACGCGCACAAAAGGAACCTGGAAATGCCATAGAGCTGTCCTCCGAGAAAGCTCGAACCCTGGGGGAAATTAGAATCAGCCAACCTGATGCTTAGCGACGGGTCAATAAATAGCCTTCGTCGGATCCTGTGATGGGGGAATCACAAACACCCAGACGATCGAGTGAAACGCGAGTGGGTCTATTTTCGGACAGATGATAGAGCTGCGCGAGTCCGTTGCCGAAAGCGCCCGTCAGAAGCCGTGTTTGAGCTCTTTGCTATCCGCTACACGGCCTAGGAATTGTGCCCTTGCCCCCTCCGAAAGTCAAGGTTTGCCCTCTGAATTCGATAGTGGCAAATCAAGAACCATCGTTTCACCCGGCGGCACGCCACCGAATGCGTATAATCGCCGACACCGCCAAACAAAATGTCCGAATTTTGTAAAAACAATTGACATTGGTTGGCGATAGGGAGGGCGATTCGGCATGGGGAAGACAGCGGCGTCGGAATTGAGCCGGCGCGGATTTCTTGGGTCAGCAAGCGCCGCAATGGCGGCTGCTGCGGTTGTGGGTTCGGTTCCAGCGATGAAAGGCGAGGCCGCGGCCGCATCCAGTTCCCCCGCAGAAGAGACACCGCACAAGAAGAAGAAAATCCCGATCGGAGTTTTTGACCCGGCGTATCCCAACCTCTCGCTCGACGAGATGCTCGACAAGGTCTCAGCGCTCGGGCTGGAAGCGATGGAGATCGGCACCGGCGGCTACCCGAATTCCGCGCACTGTCCGGTAGCGGACCTGCTCGCTGACGCGGGCAAAGCCAAAGCCTGGAAGAAGAAATTTGAGGATAAGAGCATCCGCATCGGAGCCTTCAGCTGCCACGGTAACCCGATTCACCCCGACCCCAAGCACGCTGCCACCGATGCCGAATCTTTCCGGCACACGGTTCTGCTCGCTGAGCGTCTTGAAATTCCCGTGATTGTCGGTTTTTCAGGCTGCCCCGGCGGCACCCCGACCGACACGATGCCGAACTGGGTGACGTATCGATGGCCACCCGAGTACGGACAGATGCTCGACTGGCAGTGGAAAGAAAAGGTCATTCCCTACTGGAAAGAGGCGGCGAAATTCGCACGCCAGCATGGCATCAAGAAACTCGCTTTTGAAATGCATCCGAATTTCGTGGTGTACAACCCCAAGACGTTGCTGCGCCTGCGCGAAGCTGTCGGCGAAGAAATCGGCGGCAATTGCGACCTGAGCCACCTGTTCTGGCAAGGATGCGATCCAGTCGAAGTGATCCACCTGCTCGGCAAAAACGGCGCACTCTTCCACGCGCACATGAAAGACACCACGTTCTATCCCGAGAACGTGAATCGCTACGGAGTGCTGAACTTTGCCTTTGAGAAAGAAGATCTGCCGGAAGCCTCGGAAACATTCCGCGCGGTCGGCTACGGCCACAGCGCCGGGCAATGGAAGACGATCCTGCAGGCTTACATGGATGTGGACTTTGAAGGCATGTTCAGCATCGAGAACGAAGACCCAATCCTGTCCGGCGAAGTGGGGGTCGAGCGCGCGGCATACGTGTTGAAGAACGTTCGCGCTGAAATCCTGGGCTAGGGACGAAGTGTCGAAACTAACCGTTCGCCGCCGAGGGTACAGAGTTACACAGAGGATCGATTCCTCCGTGCCTCTCTGAGCCCTCTGTGGTTAAGGTTTCTAGCCGCAAGAGACGACGCGTCCTTCTTGCGCACTCCGCTCAGCAAGTTCGATGAGCCGAATCACATGGCGCGACTGCTCCGGCTTCACCACGAGTTCTTCCCGTCCGGAGATCGCGTGATACACGTTCGTGTAGTACGCCGGGTAGTCTCCTGCGAGCGTGCGGTACTTTGTTGCGCTTAACTCTCCGTTGCACTGCGAAACCGTTCCCCACGCGGCGCTGGGTTCTTCGCCCCAGCCTGGGCCGCTCGGAATTCCTCCAAGCTTCAGCGCATCTTCCTGCGGATCAAGTCCAAATTTCTGATAGCTGCCCTTCGTTCCACATAACAGGAAGCGCGGACTCGGCTCGCACACCAGCGACCCCGCATGCAGCGTGACTTTCAAGTTCGGATATTGCAGTTGCACTTCGAAGTTGTCGACAGCGACCGCTCCATCTCTCTGCATGCGGAGGTCTGCGTAAATTCCGGTTGGATTCCCGAAGAGCACCACTGCCTGGTCGATGAGGTGGGATCCCAGGTCATATAAGACTCCTGATCCCGGCCCCGACTGTTCGCGCCAGGCATCTGGCCGAACACCAGGACGGAAACGATCGAAGTGGCTGTGCAACTCCGCAAGGCGCCCAATGGCTTCTTGGTCCAAAATCTGGCGCAGCGTTAGGAAGTCGCCGTCCCAGCGCCGGTTCTGGAACACGCTCAGCACGCGCCCCACTTTCTTCGAAACCGCGATCAATTCATCGGCATCGGTTGAGGTGATCGTGAAGGGCTTGTCGACGACCACGTGCTTTCCCGCCTGCAACGACTGCGCGGCAATTTCCAGATGGCTGGTGTTCGGTGTCGCCACCACAATCAAGTGCACCGATGACTCGCGGAGCAGCGATTCCAGATCGCGAACAATCTTCGCTTCCGGATATCGCTTCTTCGCCTCGTCGCCTCGGCGCACGAGAATGTGGCTGAGACGCAGATTGGGATTGGCGTGAATGAGTGGCGCGTGGAAAACCTGTCCGGCCAGACCGAAACCTACAAGACCAACGTTGATTGGATTCGTCACGCCGACATTCTAAGCGTATCGCAGCGCTGGCGTCGCGCCTGTAGTCGCGGGACGTTCCCGCCCGGGCTTGAGGTGAGCAAGCCAGCAGCGCCACGACTCAAAAAGCCGCCGCAGCTCTCTTTGTGGGCGCTATAATCCGCATTCCGCTCATTCCAACGCAAGAGGGTACGTGTTCCCATGGCGCAAGTGAATCGCTCTCCGAAGGTCTATGACGTGTGCATCGTCGGGTCGGGCGCGGCTGGAGGAACCGCCGCCAAGATTCTTACCGAAGGCGGTCTCAACGTTGTCATGCTGGAAGCGGGCGGCCCAGTCAATCCCGAGGTCGATTTCAAGGAGCACGTCTGGCCGTATGAGTTGCCGCATCGCGGCGCTGGAGTTGCCGGCAAGGCGCTCGAACCGGGCAACGGATTGGAAAACGAATTCATCGCGCCCACGGGCGCATGGACGATTGAAGGTGAGCCCTACTCCTCGGCGCCCGGCTCCTCCTTCCGCTGGTACCGTTCGCGCATCGTTGGCGGGCGTACCAATCACTGGGGCCGGATCGCTCTTCGTTTCGCGCCCGTCGACTTCCGCGCCAAAACGAAAGACGGGCTAGGCGACGACTGGCCGATCTCCTACGAAGACATCGCGCCCTACTACGACAAGGTTGAGTCCTACATCGGAGTGTTCGGCACCAAGGAAAATATTGCGAGCGCTCCCGACGGAGTCTTCATGCCGCCGCCCAAGCCACGCTGCAACGAAGTGATCACCAAGCACGCCTGCGACAAGCTGGGCATCCTGTGCATTCCGTCGCGCCTGGCGGTGATCACGCGTCCTCACAACGGCCGACCCGCGTGCCATTACTGCGGCCAGTGCGGCCGCGGATGCCGCCGCGCCAGCAACTTCAGTTCGAGCCAGGTAATGATTCCGCCCGCGCAAAAAACCGGGCGCTTCACGCTCATCACGCACGCCATGGCTCGCGAAGTGCTAATCGGCAAAGACGGCAAGGCCGAAGGCGTTTCCTACGTCGATAAGAATTCCAAATCGGAGCAACGCGTCATGGCCAAAGCCGTGATGCTCGCGGCCAGTTCGTGCGAATCGGCGCGCCTGCTGCTGAATTCAAAATCAAGTCTATTTCCGAATGGGCTGGCGAATTCGTCGGGCGCGGTCGGACGTAACCTGATGGATTCGGTTGGCAGCGATGGCGGCGGCTTCGTTCCGCGCATGGAGAAGGTCAAACCGCACAATCACGATGGCGTCGGCGGTTTGCACATGTATGTTCCGTGGTGGAAATTCGATCGGAAGAACGACTTCCCGCGCGGCTACCACATCGAACTCTGGGGTGGTCGCGACATGCCGGGCGTGGGCATGTTCCACGATTCCTGCGATGACGGCGAGGGCTACGGCGTCAGCTTGAAACAGCGCCTGCGCAAGGAATACGGCACGTACCTCGGCTTCTCCGGCCGCGGAGAGATGATTCCCAATGCTGACAGCTACTGCGAACTGGATCCCAATGCGGTCGATCAGTGGGGCATTCCCGGGCTGCGCTTTCACTTCAAGTGGGCTGACAGCGAAATCAAGATGGCAAAAGATATGCAGGAAGTCTTCAAGTCAATCATTGAGACAATGGGCGGCACGTACACGACGGAAACTTCATCGGACGGCGACAACCCGTACGGCATCCTCGACGGCGGCGTGATTATTCACGAAGTCGGCACCGCGCGCATGGGATCGGACCCGAAGACCTCGGTGCTGAACGGCAATTGCCAGGCCCATGACGTGAAGAACCTTTTTGTCACCGACGGTGCCACCTTCGTCACCAACCCCGACAAGAACCCGACGCTCACCATCATGGCGCTGTCGTGGCGCACGTCTGATTTCATCTTGAGCGAAGCGAAAAAAGGAACCCTGTAGGAGCGAAAACCATGCCCGCTAATCCGATCAGCCGTCGCGACATTCTGAAGACTCTGGCCATGGGAGCGGTTGGCGGCTCCGTCCTGCAGGTCATTCCGGCGGAAGCCGCCGAACACGTGCACCAGATGGTGAAGCAGGCGAAGAGTCAGGCTCCTGCCGGAAAGTATCAGCCCAAGTTCTTTAACGCGCATCAATACGCAACGCTGGCCGTCATCACCGACGCCATTATCCCGCCTGACGGTCACAGTGGGGGCGCCGTCCAGGCAGGCGCACCAGAATTCATCGACCTTCTGAGCAGCGAGAACAAGGAATATCAAAAGACTCTGGGCAGCGGCCTTGAGTGGCTGGACGCATACTGCAACCAGCATTTCAACAAGACATTCTTCGACTGCGATGCGGTCGGCAGAAAACAGGTGCTCGATTTGATTGCCTTCCGCAAAAGCGCCGTCGACGACACCAGTCTGGCGCCTGGAGTCGAGTTCTTTGCGTTCACCCGACGACTGACCACCGATGCCTTTTACACCAGCGAAATCGGCATCAAGGATCTGCAATACATCGGCAACACGTTCCTGCCAGATTTCCCCGGATGCCCCCCGGTTCCTGCGGTGTGAGGTATTAGATCGTGATCCGATACATACTGATCTGCATCAAATGGGTCTCCTTAAAAGACTGCGAATTGGGAAGTCGCGAATCGGCGCCCCAAATCACAACCGTCTAGGGGAAGGGCACGACTTCAGTCGTGCCCTTGGCGGTCAAACGCGAATCGCGCTTTAGCGCCTAGGTGAGCTTCATCGGCCGCAATGTTCTGCAAGCGGCTCCTCTGCGGCTGAAGCCGCATTCCGCAGCAAGCTTTGGGCACGGCGCAAGCCGTGCCTTTCCCGTGGGTCCGCCCTGTCGAATTTTTCAGCTGCCATTGCCAAATCCTATGCAAGATTTCTCCACCATCCCACATCTGACCGCCGTCTTTGAGTGGCCCAATCGAGTGGCGTAGTATGGTCGGTCGCTTTTCTGATTCCGCACGGAGAAAGTCATGAAGAAAGTCCTTCCCCGCCTGTTTCTCGTCGCGGTGATCCTCGCTACAAGTCTCGCCGCATGGTCGCAGGACTCCGTCGACCTCGAGATGATCAACCGCATCCGCTATGAAGGCTTCCGCAATTCCAAGATCATGGAAATTGCCAGCGGCTTAATGGACGGCATCGGCCCGCGCCTGACGGGCTCGCCAAGCGCGAAACAAGCCAACGAATGGACGCGCGACCAGTTGACATCGTTCGGCCTATCGAATGCGCATCTGGAATCTTGGGGACCCTTTGGCCGCGGGTGGTCCAACGAGTTCGTCAGCGTGCGCATGGTATCGCCGTCCATCGCGCCCATCATTGCATATTCGAAGGCTTGGACCCCGGGCACCAACGGCGCGCTCAAAGGCAAATGCGTCCGCGTCAAAATTGAAAACAAGAAAGACTTCGACAAGTATCGCGGAAAGCTGGCCGGCGTGATTGCCCTGTTCGGCCCTGATCCTGAGGTCAAAACCGTCTCGCAACCGATGTTCGAGCGCCTCACGGATAAAGAACTTGCGGACATCGGGCAGTATCCCATTCCCAACGAGAAGCCCGGCTTCCGCTACGCGCAATACAGAAAGCGCATGGCTTTCCAGAAAGAGGTCAGTAAGTTTCTGGGCGAAGAAAAAATCCTGGCCATGGTCGATCACGGTTACGGCGACTACGGTGGCGGCACCCTCTTCGTAGCTGCCGGTGGCTCGTGGAAGACCGGAGAAACCACAGCCTACCCGGCCGTCACCATCGCACTCGAGCATTGGGATCGTATGGCCCGCCTGCTTGAACAAAAGAAAGACGTCGAGATTGAACTCAACGTCGCGAACACCTTCTACGACAACGACGCGATGCAGTACAACACAATCGCCGAAATTCCCGGCACCGACAAGAAAGACGAAATCGTGATGGTTGGCGCGCATCTCGACTCGTGGCACACAGGCACGGGCGCCACCGACAACGGCGCGGGAACGGTCGTGATGATGGAAGCGATGCGCATCCTGAAAGCGGTCGACGCTAAGCCCCGCCGCACCGTGCGCATCGGCCTGTGGACGGGCGAAGAGCAAGGCCTGCTCGGCTCCCAGTTCTACGTGCAGCAGCATTTCGGCTCCCGTCCGCCCATGACGGAACCCGACATGAAAGACATGCCGACGCTGATGCGCCGCGAAGCCGGCCCGGTCACGGTGAAACCGGAGCAAGCGAAGATTTCCGTTTACATGAACGTCGACAACGGTAGCGGAAAACTGCGCGGCGTCTACCTGCAAGAGAACGTCGCGGCCGCTCCCATCTTCGAAGCTTGGATGCAGCCCTTCAAAGATCTCGGCATGAGTACTCTCACCTCGCGCAACACCGGCGGCACGGATCACCAGTCTTTCGACGCCGTCGGCATCCCGGGATTCCAGTTCATTCAGGACCCGCTCGACTACAGCACGCGCACGCATCACTCGAACATGGACGTCTACGACCGTCTTCAATCCAACGACCTGAAACAAGCCGCGGTGATCGTCGCCAGCTTCGTCTACAACGCAGCCATGCGCGAGCAAAAATTCCCCCGCAAGCCCATCGAGAAACCCATCGAAAAAACGACTGAAAACGACTCCGAAAACGACTCCGAATAGGGGTGGAAAGTAACTGTTACTAAAGAGTTGGTACGAGGGTTGCTATCGCAGCTAAATCAAGTTGGTTGTGTGAGTTACACGAATGCAGGGAGAGCGCGAGCGCATCAAAATTGGGTAATGATTTAGTGTTGATCGGTATCGATGGTCGTAGTACCATCGTTTCCTCCCCTTCCGCCAGCGGGAGCGAGCTTGAACGACTCTCCGCAGCGGCGTCCGGCTCCCCCTGGAAGGCAATTATGAATTTCGGCCCTAGGTCCATCGCGTTCGGTGCTTTGTTCTGCATCTCGAGCCTCCTTGCGGTAGCCCAACAGACTCCGTGCTCCACGGACGGACAGACGCCTGCTCCCGGAGCGATTGCGTGCGTCACTGGCAACGGCGTGATTGTGACCGCCAACACGCCGGTGGATGCTCAGCAGGAAGTGATGCCGCTGACGCCCGAACAGCGCCCGGCCGCTGCTCCCGTCGTGATTTATCTGAATGGCAAATTGAGCATCTCGGCCAAGAACTCGACCTTGGGTGACGTTCTGCGCGCGATCGCAAACAAGACCGGCGCCGCCATCGACGTTCCCGAAAACGCGAACGAACGTGTGGTGAGCCAGCTGGGCCCGGCTCTTCCGCGCGATGTGATGGCTTCCTTGTTGAATGGCTCGCACTTCAACTACGTGATGGTGGGAACCGAAAACGATCCGAATTCGGTCGCACGTGTGGTGCTCACGGCCAAAAGCGACAAAGGTGAAACCGGAAACGGCACCGCAGTCGCTTCCAATGGTTCGAACCCGGTCATGATGAACGGACGTCCGATGGTGCAGCCCCGCACCGCGTTGCAGGCCGCGGTAATGCAGCCCTATCAGGACATGCTCGCCGCTCAACAGGCGCAGCAAGAAGCCGCTGAGAATCAGCAATCGATCGAGCCGGCAGCTCCTGCGAGCGATGCAATCCCGCCGAGCAACTCGGCTGCTGCCGCGGCTCCGGCCAGCGGATCTGCTGACAATGCAACTGTCGAACCTCCACCCGCACCAGAAGCGCCCAGAGCCGGAAACGGGTCAGGGGAGAAGACTCCCGCGCAGGTTTTGCAGGATCTGTACGAGACGCGCCGGCAGATGATGGAGAAGCAGCAGCATCCGCAACCGCAACAATAGCCTTTTCGATTAAACGGAAAAAGGGGGCGGATCAATCGATCACGCGCCCTTCTTTTGTAGATACGGGTTTCTCGTTTAGCGCGACACCTGCTCCGGATGGACTTCCACTCCGCTCCTGCCGAAGGCATAACGCAGCAACCACTGACTCGACTTAGGTTCGCCTCCCGACTGCGGCGGATCGAACTTCCAATGCCGGGACGCCTCGAGCGCCACCTTCGAAAAATACTCGCTCGGGCCTGCCGACTGCAGCGAAGCATTCGAAACTTTTCCGCTCGGATCGACAGTGAGCTTCACAATGACTCGCACTTTGCCGGTGATGGTGTTGAGAGATCGCTGCGAGACTCTGGGCAAAACCCGGTCCGCGACACCGCCTTCGTGGGTTGTCATCGCAGCATTGTTGGCCGGCGCGGACGCCGTGTTCGGGTGCCGAGGCTCGACACGCGCAAGCTCTGGGGATTTCTTCTCTAGCTTTGGCGCCGTTTGGGAGGGCGGGGCGGCTGGTTGGGTAGCTGCACTCTTGCTGGCGGCGCTGGGCGGGTCGGCTACGCGCGCCGCCGAGGTAGTCGGATTACTCGCACTGCTGGTGGAGCCGCGATGAAGAAGCTTCGGCCCTGCGACCAAGCCTGCTACCAGTACAGCCCCGGCCGCCACAGCATACGGAACCTTCGAGGCTTTCTTCGCGGGCGCCGGGGCGGGCAGAAGTCGCGCTGCAATCTCAGGCACGGTCCATCGGCGCTGCGGATCAAGGCGCAGACATTGACGAGCTATATCGAGGAACGGCGACGGCATCGTGTCGGGAAGGTTTGCATCTCCTTGCCGCACGGCCTCGCCGGGAGAAGCTTTCTGGGTGAGGGCCTCCACCAGTGTCACACCAAGGGACCAGATATCTCCCGATGGTGTGCTGCCTGCGGTGGAAAGCTCGGGCGCGTCGTACGGAGTTGGCAGATGAGGGGTCAGATCTTTTTCGCCGGCCGGCCGCACGGTGTCTCCCGCCAGCCGCAGATCGTCTGCCACGGCCATGATGTTTCCGGGCTTTAGTCGCCCGTGCGCGTATCCAGTTCCGTGCAGGTACCCAAGTACCTCGAGCACGGAGCGCAGCATGTACTCGGTTTCCGGAATGGTTAGCGGACGAGTGGGAAGAATCTGTCCCAGGTTTTCTTCCGCGAAATCCGTGACGACGTACAGCATCGAGGCTGTACCAAGCTGGCACCGTCCCCAGTGGTAGACGCGCAACAGATGCCGATGCTCGAGCTTGGCGATGCGCTCCCATCGCGCCAATTGCGCTTGCGCGTTCGTGGGACTGGCTTCGACGAATTTGAGCGCAGCGGCCTGCGCATAGGGGCCATAAGTTGTCTGGAAAACGGCGCTGTGGTCCGACTTCCCCTGAAATTCCCGGAGAGTGAACCGGCCGTCAACGACGTGGCCTTCCCATTGTTTCCACGCTTCATTCATGAGACATCACACAAATCGGCGCGCCGGCGCCGACAATTTCATTTTAAGCGCGTTGAAGGTTTGCTGCAGGCCGAGGACGAATCCACGGCACTCCTGATTTTCGGAGCCTAGGGGAAATCGAAATACTGCCCAGCGGTCTAACCGGCCGCTTCTACTTGAGTGCTGGCCAGAGCATCCAACCCAGTCGCCTTCGGAGCCACCTCTACACTGCGGGCGATGACACGATCGAGCGCATCGGCCAGAGCCACCGGAAATTCTGATATCAGCAGGTTCACGTCGAGATGCAGCGGATGGTCATGGTACAAGCGGTGCACCGCGAGCGCGCCCCGGCGACGATTCGATGTCGTCACCAGGTTAAGGGTCACACCCCACATTCTCGTCGTGCCCGGAAGGATCAGGGTTCCAGGACGGTTCCATCGGAAATGAACTTCGCCGTGGCTGAGCGGAACAGTCTGCATTCGCTCCAGGGCCGGAAGCTCATCCAGTTGCAGCTTGACGTTGAGTTCGAAAGCGTCAAAGTCGTTCGAGGAAAATGCAGCGGTGAGAATCCGGCAGATTTGATCGTAGTCGCGTGCCACCCCCAGTTCGGCAGTCGCGCGCCGGACGGCGATGTTGTTAATCACGATGTGCCGCTGGTCGAGTGTGCGCTGCGCGACCCGCCGGATCTCGCCGAACTCCGGATACCCCAGATGCTGCACGCCTAGCCAGATCCCCGTCCCTAACACGGCGAACACGAGGCCAAGCGAGCTTCCGGTCGGCCACAACAGGAACAGGCTCAAGAGCGCGAACAGAGCGGACACGGCATATAAGACAATCACGACTTCGCGATGCGATAGTCCTAATTGCAGCAACTTGTGATGGATGTGCTCGCGGTCGGCGGTGAACACGGGCCGGCCGCTGATCAAACGGCGCAGCACCGACAATGACGTCTCGAGAATCGGGAGCCCGAACGAAACCACTGGAATCGCGACGGCGATCACGGTGGGCGCTTTCTGCGCACCTTCCAGAGCGAGCGCGCTCAGCAGAAATCCGATGAACAGGCTGCCCGAGTCGCCCAGAAAAATCGTGGCGGGATTGAAATTGAAGCGCAGGAATCCGAGGATCGCTCCCGTCAGCGCGAGCGTCATTAACGCGACGAGTGACGAGTGACTCCACAGCGCTACCACGAATACGACTAGAGTGGAGAAAAGCGCCGATCCGGCCGCCAGACCGTCCAGCCCATCGATCAGGTTGAACGCGTTGGTGATACCGATCACCCACATGATGGTGACCGCGAGTCCCACAAACCAGGGAAACTGGCGCGAGCCGAACACCACAGGCAGATCGAGAATCCGCAGACCACCGAGCCACAACAAGAACCCGGCGATGGCTTGCACGGAAAACTTCGTATAGGGACCAACGCCGCGAAGGTCATCGTAGAGGCCCAGCAGGAAGATCAGGCACGCGGGCACGAAGATGGTGGTCAGGATCTTGAGCGAGGATCCAAACTGAAGCGCTGGACGATAGGAAGCGATCGCAACCGCCACGGCAAGACTAAGCGCGAACGCCGCGAAAATTGCAACGCCTCCGAGGCGGGGTAACGGTGCCTCATGCAAGTGCCGCTCGGACGCGGGAGCCGAAACCCATCCGCGATTAGTGGCAAGATTCCTGACTGATCGAGTCAGAATGAACGACAGGCTCAGAGCGAGAGCGAAGATCCCGAGGTAAAGAACAGTCAACTGCGTCGTCCTCGATGCGCGTATTTCGGCCCGCGCAATCAGGTTATGCGTTGTAGAAAAAATTCGTGCAATGGATCGAGGTGGCGGCTAACGTCCCGAAAATATAGCAGTTGGACGTGCAAGAGGCAATCAGCAACCAGGTTCTTGCACAAAATGTGTTGCCGTTTTTGAACGTCACGCCTCTGGGCCCATTCCGAGCGGCGTGTGTTAGACTCGCCTCGCACGCGACATTGAGGGGTAGTGCATGCGGTTCTTCCGATCAGGCTTCGCCCAACGAAGAAAAACGGTGATTTTTTTTACAATTCTTGCGTGTTCGCTTCTGCCTTACGGCTTCGCGCAAGACCAGACGGCACAGCCATCTCACGAGCAGCCGTCCTTCGATCCCGTTAGTCCTGAACAAGTAGCAAAGCCACAGACCCCAGTAACCAATGACCATGCCAAGCCCGCAGACAGCAGGCCGGCGGACAAGCCCGATGAACCGGCAACCTCGGCGATAAAATTGGGTCCCGGAGATCTAGTAGAAGTCGGCGTCTACGGCGTACCGGAACTGACGACCAAGGCGCGCGTAAGCAACGACGGCGATCTGTACCTGCCGCTGATCGACTACGTGCACGTCGGCGACCTCAGCCTGGAAGAGTCGCAAAAACTCATCGAGAAGCGACTGGACGACGGCGGATTCGTCAAGAATCCGCACGTGACAATTTTTGTGAACGAATACGCGTCGCAGGGCGTCACGCTGCTGGGCGAGGTCGGCAAGCCGGGGATTTATCCAGTACTCGGAGACCGCCGCCTGTTCGACGTGTTTTCCGCGGCGGGAGGGCTGACGGAGCGCGCCAGCCGCACAGTTTCCATCACGCGCCGCAATCACCCGGATAAACCCCAGGTCGTAAGCCTGGCGCGCAATCTGACCGACAAGCCCGAAAGCAACGTCGAGGTGCATCCGGGCGACACCATCGAAATCTATCGCGCACCCATCGTGTACATCGTGGGGGATGTAGGCCGCCCGAGCGGGCTGCTGGTCGATAACGGCAGCCTCACCGTACTGCAGGCGATTGCGCTTGCCGGCGGCCCCAACCGGACCGCGAAGCTGAACGGCACGCGCATTATCCGCAAAAGCACCGGACCAAACGGCATGGTCGAGACGGTCGTGCCTTTGAAGAAGATGCTGCAGGCCAAGGCTCCCGACATTCCGCTCGAAGCCAACGACATTCTTTTCGTCCCGGTAAGTGGCGCAAAAGTGGCAACGGCACGAGCGGTCGAGACAGCGATGGCTCTGACCACGGCCGTGACCATCTACGCGGTGCACCCCTAAGGGCTTTCCAAGTTCTTTCTTCGAGTAGCGGGTCTGGCCAGGGCTACGTCGAGCGCTTCAGTACTTCCTGCAGCACTCTGACATACTGCTTCGCGCTCTGCTCGCGCGAACAACGCTCCACGATGTAGGCGCGAGCACTCTGTCCGAACGCGCGGCCCGCGGTGGGATCCGCCTTCAGGCGTCTGATCGCGTCGGCCAGCGCGACGGCATTTTCGGGTTCGATTGTGATCCCCGCGTGTGCCTCGTCGAGAATCTGCCGGGCTTGCCCATCCACGCCCAGAATCACCGGTTTTGCGCACGACATGAACTCCAGCATCTTGGTCGGTATCACGGTCTTGAAGAGTTCAGTTTTCTTCAAGAGCACCAGGCAGACATCGGATGCGCCAATGAATGCAGGAATCTTTTCTCTG
The DNA here is from genome assembly GCA_035652655.1 of Terriglobales bacterium. Lineage (GTDB taxonomy): Bacteria > Acidobacteriota > Terriglobia > Terriglobales > Acidobacteriaceae > Gp1-AA133. The sequence goes on along the minus strand of DASRDJ010000110.1, from coordinate 26,111 downwards.
GGCTGCTGGCCCACGAAGGTGATATTGGATAGCTGCCGCTCTCGCGCGATGGCTTGGACCCGTTCCTTGTCAGCACCCTCGCCCACAAGCAGAAGACTGATGTCCGGATCGCTCTGTTTGAGTTTGCTGGCAACATCGATGAGTGTGTCGAGTCCATGTGCCATCCCCATGGTTCCGATATAGGCCGCTACAAACTTGTCCTTCAGGCCGAGCTGCTCTTTAAGCGCCGCCTCTGCCGCTTCGGGGGCAAAGAGAGAACTTTCCACTCCGTTTTCTACGATTGAGATTTTGTCACCGGGCAACTGCCAATGATTCATCAGGTGATCTTTAAAAGCGGGTGTCACCACTACGACACGATCGGCTTTGCGATACAGGAACCCGGCGATCTTTCCAAGAACGCAATGTAGCAACGAGTTGTCTGATCCAACACCGACCGCACTCAAGGACTCCGGCCAAAGATCGCGCACTTCGAAAATAAAAGGCACGCGCTTCCAGAAAGAAATAGACCATCCGGAGAGTCCGACCAGAAGTTGCGGGGACGTCGCGATGACCACATCTGGACGTGAAAGTTCCATCCCTCGCCATGCCGCCGATACACAGAACGATCCGTAGTTCAGCATCCGCTCATGCGCCTTGCGATTCGGCAGAGGCAGCAGCCACGTGCGCACCACGCGGATGCCTTCGACATCTTCGCGGTAAACGAGATTGCGAAGCCGGGGCCGCCACTGTTCGGGAACGACGCCCGTCGGATGATTTGGAAACCCGGTCAGCACCGTGACGTCGTGCCCGGCACGAACCCAATGCCGCGCCAGCTCCACGGCCCGCGCGGCGGGTGCACCCATTTCAGGCGGGAAGTACTGGGAGACGTAGAGAATCTTCACTGGCTATTAGTAGTAGCACAGCTTGAACGCGCTCTTGTACGCCAGCGCCTTGATGCGCTTGATCCGGCTGCGCTCAAAGCGCTCCCATCGATCGGCATAATCGCCAAAAACTTCCAGTCCGGTCAGTTGGTGCATGATGCGTAGCTGCACAACGTGCAAGCGATGGTAAAAGGGACTCGCCATCATCCTCAGTCGAGTTCCCGACTGTTCGTACAACGACCAGAAGCCGGCATCGTAATTCGAAAGATTACGCTCGAGTGTATGCACAACTTTAGCGAACAGATTTTTCGCGGATGGATCCTGCGTGGCCAGCGCGTAGTCGTGCACTCCCCACAGCGCCCAGATCATTCCATTCAGGATATGGGTAGGGGGATCCACCAGGTATTCCTCAATCCATATATCGCCACGCTCATCCTGAAAAAGAACGCCGCCCTCGTCCACAGAGCGCGTTAAGCTCTCAAACGCACGCCGCGCGGCGTCATCGTATTTAGAATCCTGAGTCGCGTGATGTGCGCGAATCAGCAGCGAAATCCCCTGTCCCTGGGCAAGTCCGGAATACCAAGGCGACTTGAGCGTGTCGCGGTACTCCCAATCGAAGTAATGGTTCCAGACCCAGACTCCCTGTGCGTTCTTCGCAAGATTCGCCACCAACCAGTCGGCGGCTGTGAGGAACCTTCTTCTGCGTTCTTCGCTTTTCTCCTGGACGAACAAGTTGTAATTTCCTAGCCCGTATTGCGCGATCGCGATCGGGTTGTATTGCAAACCGATGTGGCCGCGGTAGTCAAGCATCGGAATGCCGGAAACATCGTAGTGCCCGGCGTAGTCGGCTTTCGACGCGAATTCCATGTAGTACTCGCCGATCTGATCGAAAGTCGCCCTCGTATTGGCGCGCGGTGGATCGTGCCAGAACGTCAACTGACTTTTTCCCGGCAGCAGGTAGGCGCTGAAAACGCGCTGGAGATAACGAAGACGATTCACGAAGGGCACATGGGCGGCAGTTTTTGGAAACGAAGCGAATATAGCACGCCGTTCTGACCCTACTTGCCGTGCGGCAGCTTGAAAATCGAGGTCACAAGATCGTCGGCATGAACGGCGATCGTGGTGACCGCCAGATATTCCGTCGGATTCTCACCGGTCGGTAAAAACGCGTTGCCGTATTGGAAGAACCGCATGGGCCACGCATCTTTCGTCCAGGATGCAATGCAACGCCATGAGCCTGGCTCGCGGCCCGCATACAAGGATACAAGTCGAGACGGATTCGCAGGGCTCGGCTCGACCATGGTGGAAAAAACTGCTGTCTCTCCAACGATGCAGCCTTCGATGCACGAACTGTCCAGATCGGCCAGCGTTGTAAGACTCCCGTCGCGACTCAGGCGATAGATGTGATTCGCTTCAAGAGGCGTGTCGGAGGCAAAGTAAATTCCCTCGGCAGTCACTACCGCGGCCACAGCTCGCGCCTGCTGGTTGCCCGCCATTACAGTCTCGATAGTCTTCAGGTCGCAGGACGCACGGAGAATTCTGCATTCTTCTCCGTGGTCGCCGGTGAAAATCCACAGACAGTTTTCCCATCGGTCATAGACGATGTTATGCACGTGGCGCACAGCGCCTTTCGGGAAGGTGTACGCCGGCCCCCACGTCTGGCCTTCATCCTGCGACGCATGGATGTGAACCTGGTCGCGCTGTTCGTTGCTGAAGTACTCCCCAAAGAGCACGCGCCCGTGGGGAGTGGGGGTCACATGCAAGGGGCGAGTGCCGCGTGTGATTCGATGAGTGACGGCAAATTCCGACTGGCCAGATATGAGCGTGACGATGGCCCCGGGCACGGCCCCGATCAGATGTCCTCCCGGAGTGACCGCCAGAGCGTGAAAGCCGTCGCGCACCAGGCGAGACGTGATCTTGTTCTTCGAAGTCAGAGATCGCCACGCAGCAGGTCGATAGCGACCAACGCTTTGCCAATGCATGCGGCCGCCGTTCATAGTGCCGCACATTGCTTCGTATCCGCGTGACGCGTACAACGCTCCGTTATGCCACGCCAGCACGCGAAACCCGGGCAGGCGTTCTACCAAACTCAGCGCCTGCTCAGAGTCCGTTGCGCCGGCGGGATAACCAGGCATGGTTCCTAATTATCCGTCTTCAGCGCGAGGAAGGGGCCGATCGCCAATACGTCCATCTTCGTGCGCTGGAAACAGTCGATCGCTTCGGCCGGAGTGCACACGATCGGCTCGTTTTCGTTGAAGCTCGTGTTCAACACCACAGGGATGCCGGTCTTCTTTCCAAACGTCTTGATGAGATCGTAGTACAACGGATTCTCGGCGCACGCTACGGTCTGTAGCCGGCCCGTATCGTCCACGTGATTCACGGCGCACAACTCTTTCCGTTTTTCCGGACGGATCTTGTACACGTGCAACATGAAGGGCGACGGATGATCGTGCTCGAAGTATTCATGCTGGCTTTCCGCCAGGATCGAAGGAGCAAACGGCCGGAACCACTCGCGATGCTTGATGCGCGCGTTCAACACGTCCTTCATATTCGGTAGTCCGGGATGCGCCACGATCGATCGATTTCCCAACGCACGAGGTCCCCACTCCATGCGCCCTTGAAACCAGCCCACGACGTTGCCCTGCGCGATCTGATGCGCGACTTTCTCCAGCAATAGCTCGCGTTCTAGCTTCGTATAACGCAGACCAGCCTTCTTGAGATCCCCCTCGATGCGGCTCTCGGAAAACTCCGGTCCCAGGTAGGAATGCTTGAGTTCCTGCCGACGAGGTTGCTTCAGCACAGAATGATAGGTGTGAAGCGCAGCACCGACAGCCAAGCCTTCGTCTCCAGCCGCAGGCTGAATCCATGTGCGCCGAAACGGCGTGGTCGAAAAGAGTTTTCCGTTGGCCACGCTGTTAAGGGCGCACCCTCCCGCCATCGCCAGATCCTCCAGTGGAACACGCTTGTGAAGCTCGTTCAGAAGATGGAAGACTACTTCTTCGAAGCGCTGCTGCATCGCGAAGGCAAGGTCCATGTCGCGTTGCAGAATCTCGGCATGCGCCTCGCGCGGCTCGCCGAAAGTTTTCTCCATGCGGTCGGAAAAATGCCGCGCCAGCCGCACCGTGCCGTCGGGCAGCACTTCCATACCCTGGTTGCTACCTAGTGGTTTGAAATATTTCAGATCGAGCTGGAACGATCCGTTCTTCAGTCCAATAATCTTGCGCACTTCCTCGGAGTATTTATCTTTGCCGTAAGGCGCGAGCCCCATGACCTTGCCTTCATCCCCGTACTTCTTGTAACCGATGAACTCACAGATCATGGTGTAGAAACTTCCCAACGAGTGCGGAAGATAAACACGATCGAGCACCTCGATGTCGCTGCCCTGGCAACGCGCCATCATGGTCGAAACAAAATCACCCGAGCCGTCGTAGCTGAAGCCCGCCGCCTTCTCCCACGGCGAGCAGTAGTAAGCGCTGGCGATGTGCGCAATGTGGTGCTCGAGATGATGTTCCTGAAAGCGCAACTTCCCCGGTTCGATTTCAAACGCGTTCGAAAGCAGCGTGCGCACATCGCGCATGGCTTCCTTCCGCCGCCGCATGCGAATGAAATTCAGAATCTTCGCGGGATTGGCGAGGGCGTACTGCACCTTCTGCGCGAGATTGGCATCGCTATCTTGCCCGACAGCGACATGTTCCACGTCTGAAATTTTCGCGCCCACGGCATCCAGGCACGCTTGAATCGCCAGCGCCGGAAAGCCTCCAAAATGTTTCTTTCGATTCAACCTCTCTTCAGCAATCGCAAAAACGACCTCCCCGTCCTGCACGATGGCAGCCGAGGCGTCGGCGTGAAACATATTGAGGCCCAGAATCAGCATGAACTGCGATCCATCCTTCCCAGAAGCTAGTTTTATGAATCGTTTCGGAGTGCGGCCTGCATGAAGCCGCGCACATCTACGATAACGGGCTGCCCGCTGGCACGCGACTTCTGAATGCAAAATGTCGTAAGGGTGGAACTGACGATCGATTCGAACGGAATTGGCTCGGGTCCGCCCTCGCGCAGGCATTTCGCAAATGCTTGCCACTCGCCCCGGTGTCCCTTGTTCTGCCGCCAGCGCGCCGACAAAGTCGATCGCTTCCCGAAGCGCGTCATCTCGAGCTTGCGGAAGTCATCGAGCACCGCCGCTGCGCCCCCGCCAAAGACCTCAATACGGTCCTTGGAAAATGCGCGATCGCCGTTTGCTAGGTAATGAATCGTTCCTTCCGAGCCGTTTTCGAAACGGAGCGAGATCAAAACGTTGTCGTCGCTGTAGAGTCCGTTGTTTGCCAGCGTCCGCGCGTACACCTCGATCGGCAACGCGCTTGCAAGAAACGACAGCAGATCGACGAAGTGACAGACCTCGCCCACAATGCGCCCTCCGCCGATCTCCGGATCGTTGATCCAGTGGTCAGGTGGCAACGCGCCGGCATTCACTCTGTAGTGCAACGCTAGAGGTTCTTTGAGTGTGAGGAATTCTTTCATCCGCAAAATCATCGGAGCAAATCGGCGATTGAAGCCAACCATCAGGCGTGGATTCTGCTCATGCGATGATGCCCCGTGCGCCCGTACGATCTTCGCCAACTCCCCTTCATTCAGACACAGTGGCTTCTCGCAAAACACATTCTTCTGTGCAGCCAAGGCGCCGAGCACCTGGTTTGCATGCAAATGGTGGCGCGTCGCTATCACGACCGTATTGACATCCTGACTATTGAGCACGTCACGCTCATCCGTGCTTGAAATACGAAACTTGAATTTTTCAGCCGCATGCCGGCTGTGCGCACCAGTGGCGGTACAAACGACCACCATTTCAGCATTAGCTGCCTGTTGTAGCGCGGGAAGGAGCGTCCCCACAGCAAACGTTCCTGCACCCAGCAAGCCGATCCTGAGATCTTCTTGATGTCTTGCGGCGTTCTGCGACTCGGGCGGGACCAGATTGATGCGCTGGCTCAAGTCGGCGGATCCCGAATACGTAAAGATCACACCCAGCGATCGCTCGCGCCTAGCCCCAGAAATCAGGTCGTATGCCTCTCTCGCCTGATCAATCGGGAAGCGGTGCGTGATGAGTGGGTTCAGGTTGAGCTTCCCTTCTGTAAGCAACTGCAAAAAGCCTTCCATGTTCCGCGTTTCCGTCCAGCGCACATGGCCGATGGGATAGTCGCGCCCTTTCTGTTCATAAGCCGCATCGTAACGCCCGGGTCCGTAGGAACGCGAAACGCGGAAGTCGAGTTCCTTCTCGTAATAACGCTGCCGCTGCAGTTCCATCCCCACGGTGCCTACCGCGACAACTACGGCGCGGTCGCGCGCAATTTCAGCAGCCTGATTCACAGGCTCGCTGCTGGAGGTTTCGGCCGTAATGAGGACGGCATCGACTCCGAAACCATGCGTCTTTTGCGCGCATATATCGGCGAACTCGGATGAAGCAGAACTGGCACTATCCGCCCCGAGACGAACCGCGAGTTCCGCTCGGTCGGGTGCAATGTCAAACCCGAGAACGCGGCACCCCGCGGCCTTCAACAATTGCACGGTCAACTGACCGACCAAGCCAAGTCCAATCACCGCCACCGCATCCCCAAGTTTCACTTCAGCTGTACGAATCCCGTGCAGGGCAACTGCTCCCAAGGTGGTGAAAGCAGCCTCCTCGAAGGAACACGCGCCGTCGGGAGTCTTCGCGACCAGCAGTCGCGGAACGCAAACGACTTCGGCATGCACCGCGTATCCAGCCCCCGCGCAAGCGACCCGGTCGCCTACAGCGATGTCCGTCACGCCTTCGCCAACGCCCGTCACGATGCCGGCACTGCTATAGCCCAGCGAAGTTGGCTGGTCGAGACGACTGCGCACGGCGTGCACAGCAGAGAGCAATCCATCACGTCGAACTTTGTTGATGACCTCGCGCACCAGATCGGGCCGGGCCTGCGCTTTCTGAAGAAGACTCTTCCGGGCGAATTCCGAAGATGCACGCTCCGTCCCGGCGGACACTAGCGAGGCTCGAATGCTTACGAGCACGCAACCCGGCAACAGCTGCGGCGCCGGGACATCCGCGACCGAAATTTCCCCTGTGCTCGGCTGTTGCAGAACCTGCTTCATGCGGTCGCCGCCCGCTCCGATTGGATCGTTTCCTCGCCCAGCTTTCGCGCTCCGCCGTCGAGAAACATTCGCATCCATAATTCGAGCGTTAGAAATTGCCAGATTTGCATCGACCAGTCGTTCGAGCCGCGCCGCTGCTCGTCTACCAGGGTTCGTAATTTTTCAGGTTGAAAAAGCCCGCGGTCGCGAATCTGCTTGCTGGAGAGCAAATCGTCCACCATTTCCTTTAGGTCGTGCGCCAGCCAATAGTCTACCGGAGCGGCGAATCCTGCCTTTGGTTGACGCAGCACTTCGGCTGGCAGGACATCACGCATCGCTTTCCGGAAAATGTACTTGGTGGTCGGGCGCAGCACTCCACGCAGCTTCATGTGGGGAGGAACATTCCATGCCACGAATTCCGCTAACTCGCGATCAAGAAAAGGAACGCGCACTTCCACCGACGAAGCCATGCTCATCTTGTCGTTATAGGTGAGGTTGAGACTCACCATAAATATCTTCGTATCGAGATAGAGCATCTGGTGGAGGAAGTCGGCATGGGAAACCTCGTCAAAGGCGGCGTAGTGCTGCGCTGCAGGCTCGGCATTCGATAGATCGCTGAGCAAATCGCCAGCATACAGCGAGGCCTTCTGTTCCTGATCCAGGTACGTACAGTTCATCACGAACCGCGCAGCCGGACTGAGCGACGCGCTGCGCGCCATCTTCTTGGCGAGACGCACTCCGCCCTTCATCGGTGTTCCGCGAAGGCTGGGCAAGCTCAGAATGGCAGGCTCGAACAGTTTGCGCGCAAAGGCCGGCAGCCTGCCATACTGCTCGGCCCAACCGTGCGCCACGTGCTTGCGGTACCCGGCAAAAAGTTCATCTCCGCCAACGCCAGAAAGCAGAACAGTCGCCTGTCTCCGAGCTGCTCGGCAAACCAGATATGCGGGAATGATCGCCGGATCCGCCGTGGGCTCATCCATGTTCCAGGTGAGTTGCGGCAAAAGTTCCGCGACGTCCGGTTCAACGACAATCTGCTCGTTCTCACAGCCCAGATGTTTTGCCAGGCGAGCAGCAACTGCTGGATCATCCAGAGCCGTTTCACCGACACGGTACTTGCGCGGAAATGTAATCGTGTAAGTACGCACCGGTTGCGTGGTGGCTCGCGTCATCATCGCGACGATGCTCGAGGAATCGAGGCCCGCACTCAGGAATGCGCCGATCGGGACGTCGCTCACCATTTGTGCTTCCACCGAGCGGCGAAATCGTTCGCGAACTTCGTCGGCAAGATCTTCTTCGGACCGAGAGTACGTGTGATCGGCTGGCGGGAAGGTAAGATCCCAGTACTTGGTGATCGCGAGTTCCCCGCCCTTCAGAATTGCGTAGTGTCCGGCAGGCAGTTTGAAGATTCCACGAAAAATCGTCTTCGGATCTGGTACCCACAGGAATGTCAGGTACTGATGCAGCGCCTGGGTGTCGAGTTCCGGCGTGATTCCGGGAACCTCCAGTAGAGCCTTCGCCTCTGACGCAAACGCCATCTGCCGGCCGCGGTACCAGTAGTAGAAGGGCTTCACCCCGAAGTGATCGCGCGCCACAAAAACCACAGGCGTACCCGATCGCGTATCACAGATCGCAAACGCGAAGATTCCATTCAGGCGCCGGACACATTCCGGCCCTTCTTCTTCGTAGAGGTGCAGGACAACTTCCGTGTCGGTGTCGGAGATGAACCGGTATCCCTTGCTCTCAAGTTCCCGGCGCAGATCGCGGAAGTTGTAGACCTCCCCGTTGTATGTAATGCAGACTGAGCGATCCGCATTCATCATGGGCATGTGGCCACTGGGCGAAAGGTCGAGGATGGCAAGACGGCGGCTGCCGAGCCCAACGTAAGTACCGTCAGGAAAGCGCTGCTCCCAGATGCCCGAATCGTCAGGGCCGCGGTGCTTCTGGATGTGCGTCATCCGGGCAAGCACTTCCCTGCTCCCGCAATTCACCACGCCGCTGATGCCGCACATCCCTGGACTAATCCTTTTTCGAGCGCAATTCGTAGATTTTGGATTTGGTGTGAAACATCTGGACTGCTTGAAAGCCGCAATAAATCAGGCCCGGCACGCCGTCAAGGAAACCGAGCCGGAAGACGTAACGGTAGAGAAATAAGAGCACCGGTGAGCCCGGGACTGCGAAAAGATTCTGCTTGAGCCAACGACGGCGTTGCGCCTGGGTTCCAAAAAGCGAAGCCGAGATTTCAGCTGCGCCGCTTTCCTGCGACAGAACTCTCGCTTCCCAGTTCGAATATTCATCGTGTTTCTGCACGTATCGCGAGAGCGACTCGATGTTGTGATGGATCAGGGGATGTTGCAGGCGTGCGGTTTTGCCCTCCACGAAGACGTGTTCATGGACCTCCATATCCGCCATAGACGCGTCCTGATCCTTCAGTCGGCACTCGTACTTTCCCTTCCCGCGGCGAAAGAGCGACAACTTCCAGAAGCTGGCATCGCCGTGGCGCAAAACCCGGCCAAGGAAGTACATCCTGAGCGAAATGTAGTAGCCGTTAATCTCCGTGCTCTGGGTAGCTCGTCGAATTTCGGCGGTCAACTCGGGAGTGAGCACTTCATCCGCATCGAGTAGCAGAACCCAGTCATGGGCCAGCGGGAGGGCGTCCATCGCCCACTGCCGCTTTTTCGGCCACCCGCCCGCGTAGTGAAACTGCACTACCTGGGCGCCGAACTCACGGGCGATTTCAACCGTTGTGTCGGTGCTCTGCGAGTCCACCACAATCACTTCACCCACTTCGCCCAGAGACCGCAGGCAACGAGGAAGATTCCTTGCCTCGTTACGTACGGGAATAATGACCGTCACCGGCAACTTTTGTACCGGCGACGTGCGACGCTGGAGGCTTGGGGTCTGTTCAACTTCCTGCATGCAAAACTCGCTAGATATTCTGTTCGCACCATCGCTGCAAAACAAACAGGGCCCAGGGACGCGACCATGATGTTTCGCCGCGTATAAATCCGGCCCACACGTTCCGCGCAGCTTCAGGACTCACGATTCCATTCAGGGGTCCGCTGCCGATTCGCTTCAACGTGCTCTCCACTTCAGGTCGCAGCGCGTCCCGCATCCAATGTTGGAAGGGGAGGGTGAATCCCTTTTTCGGCCGCCGGACAATCGTATCGGGCAAAGCGCCCTGCAACGCGTCTACCAGAAGATGTTTGGGAGACGGACCGCCCACTTTTACGCTTCCCGGTATCGCGATCATTTGCTGAGCCAGGCAATGGTCGATCAGCGGAACGCGCAGCTCCAACCCGTGCGCCATGCTCATGATGTCGGAATCGCGCAGCAAAGTGTTGAGCATATAACACCGCGACTCAAGGTAAGAAACTCGGTTGATCGGGTCCATGCCTGCAGTGTGTCGCAGGCTTTCCTTCAGCGGAGCGTCGGCCTTCCGCAGAGTTTCGTCCGAGAGCGAAGGCATCAGGCCGGCGCGGACGCGAGGAACGAATAACTGGCGCGACAAGAAATATGGATGCACCACATTGCCGTTGCCACGGATCAGCGCGGCCAGTTTGCGGCTCTGATCGCTGGCAGGCGCGAACATCTCGAACGCTTCCGAAACAGCCTTTCGCGCCACTCCCGGCACATTTGCCCAGAGTTGGCCGTACCGTTCCATGCGCGGGACAGCGTGGAAACTGCCGTATCCGCCAAAACTTTCGTCTCCCCCCAGCCCGGATAACGCCACCTTCACGCCCGCCGCCCGCGCCCGCTGGGAGACGAAGTAGGTGTTCACGCCATCCATGGTCGGCTGATCCATCGCGCGCAACGCATCGGGAATCGCGGCGAGCGCATCTTCCTGGGACACTGGCAATTCGTGATGATCTGTCTTGAACAAGGCGGCCACGGCCCGGGAGTGCTCCGCCTCAGAAAAGTCGGCCTCGCGAAACACAATCGAAAACGTACTCACGCGTGCGCCAGCGCGACTCAGGATCGCCACCAGACTGCTCGAGTCGATGCCGCCCGAAAGAAACACGCCGACCGGCACATCGCTGACCAGTTGCATTCTCACGGACTCATCAAGCAACGCCGCTATCCGGCTCTGGTCAGCTGGAGGAAGCACGTTTGAACCGCCTGACGTCGTTCCCGTATTTTCGGTGCCGAGATCCCAGTACTGGCGCACAGAAACCCGCCCACCTTCCCACGTGAGCACGTGGCCCGACGGCAAGGCGCAAACACCATCAATCAAGGTATCGGGTTCGTACACGGATCCAAACGCGAAGTAGTTCAGCAGGGCGCTGTGATTCAGATTGCGCGGGATCAGCCCCGTCTGCAGCAAAGTTCGCAGCTCGGATGCGAACAAAAAATGCCGATCACTGTGCGCGTAGTAAAGCGGCTTGATCCCCATCGGATCGCGCGCGATCAGCAAACGATGACGCTTCGCGTCCCACAAAGCGAAGGCGAACATGCCGCGGAACTCGGCAACACAATCTTCACCCCAGCGCGCATACGCCTTCAGGATCACTTCCGTATCAGATTGGCTGACGAAGGAAACGCCTTCCTGCTCGAGCCGGGCGCGCACTTCGCGGAAGTTATAGATTTCGCCATTGTGAACGAGCCAGTTTCCGGTGGCGGGATCCTGCATCGGCTGGTGGCCTAGCGGCGAAAGGTCAAGGATGGCGAGGCGTCGATTGCCCAGCCCAAGTTCCAGGGGTTCGGGTGCAGATTCGCGAATAATTATGGTGCCGTGATCGTCGGGCCCGCGATGGGCGAGCGATTGGGTCGCGCGCTCCAGCAATGGTTCTGGAACTTTGGATCCTCGCGCCAGAATCCCCACAATTCCACACACGGCTGCTATCCCTCAGGACTTGCCCATCGAGTATAAATGCGCGGGCGGCGCGGTTTTCCTCATTCTGCAAAGTCCGAGGTCAGCGCGATTCGTTCTTCTGCATCCATTTCCACGCTGTCGTCACGATGTCTTTCAGCGAACGAGTCGCCTTCCAGCCCAGCAACTTTTGCGCGCGCGCAGGATTAGCGACCAACTCCGGGGGGTCGCCGGCGCGGCGGGGCACTTCTTTGCGATGAACCGGGGACCCCGTAGCTTGCTCCACGGCCTTCAAAATTTCAAATACCGAGTACCCCTGTCCCGTTCCAAGGTTCGCAGCGAAGGAGGGCTGTTCTTCCGCCAGCCGCCCGAGCGCCAGGGCATGCGCTTCTCCGAGGTCGTTCACGTGGATGTAATCGCGAATACACGTTCCGTCGGCCGTGGGATAGTCGGTTCCAAAAATCTGCAGCGGTTGGAAATCTTTTTTCGTCGCACCCAACGCCAGAGGAATCAGGTGCGTCTCCGGGGTATGAACCTCTCCGATCTCTCCGCTCTCATCGGCACCGGCGGCGTTGAAGTAGCGTAAGGCGGCAAACCGCAGACCATAGGCTCGGTCGTATGCCTCGAGCGCATTTTCCATGAAAAGCTTCGTCACTCCATAAGGATTAATCGGCTGGCGCGGAGTATCTTCCGTGATCGGCACCTTCGCAGGCGTTCCGTAAACGGCGCAAGTGGAAGAGAACACAAATTTCTTGATACCAGCATCGAGCGTGGCATTCAGGAGCGTTAACGCGCCCTCCACGTTATTTCGAAAATACTTTCTGGGATTGGCAGTCGACTCGCCGACGTAGGCGTGTGCAGCGAAGTGCATCACGGCCTCGACGCGGCTCAACTCGCGGCCAAGCTTGTCTTGATCCGCGATATCGCCAACCACCAATTCAAATCCCTTCGCCAGGAATTCGTGGCCGGTCGAAAGGTTGTCGTAAATGATGACATCGTGCCCATGCCGTCGCAGGATACGCGCCGCGTGACTGCCGATATATCCGGCGCCGCCAATCACCAGAACTTTCATGCCGGAAGTATAAGCGAAGGTGGTCAGGCCATCGGTGACAGTGCTCAACTCTCATTTCCTCTGCTCCAATTTCACAGAGGCCTTTACCGGCTTGCCGTCCCGCATCACCGTCACCTCCACCACGTCACCAACCTTGCTTCGCCGCAGCGCATCGGTGAAGTCGTAGAGATTCTTGATGGGCTTGTCCCCAAACTGCACCAGGATGTCTCCGGCCTTGAACCCGGCCTTGTCCGCGGGAGACGCAGGCTTCACGTCGGAGAACTTCACGCCGTTCTCCACTTGCCCAAAGTCCGGGATCGATCCAAAGTATGGGCCGTAGCCGCTGCCTCCGACGCCCGAGAGCGGCTTGTCTTCCATTACGGTCACGAACGTGGGGCGCTCTGATGCTGACGCAAGTTGGCGCGCCGCGTCGGCCACCACATCGACCAATTTCGCCGCGGACTGCGCATTGATCTTGTCCCAAGTATCGGACGGCTTGTGATAATCGGAGTGCAGCCCCGAAAAAAAGAAGAGCACGGGTATGTGCTTGGTCACGAACGAAGTGTGATCGCTCGCCGAGTAGCCGCCGGGAGAATATTCGACCTTGAAGTTTTCCTTCGCCGCAGCCTGCTCAAGCATCGGCTTCAAGGTCGACCCCGTACCCACGCCACCGATGAAAACCTTGTCATCCTTGATGCGCCCAATCATGTCCATGTTCAGCATCGCGACCGCTCTCTCGATCGGCATGGTTGGATGTTGTACCCAGTACGCGGAGCCGAGCAGCCCCAATTCTTCTCCTGCGAATGACATGAATAGAATGCCCCGCTGCAGTTCGCCTTTCATAGGCGCAAACATACGCGCCAACTCCATGACGCCTGCGGTTCCGGATGCGTTGTCGTCTGCACCGGGATGAATCTGCCCGATCTGCGAAGGCGCGAGCGAATCGTAATTGCCTCGGCCCAGGTGATCGTAGTGCGCGCCCACGATCACGTATTCATCGGTCTTCCCGGGCAGGTACGCCAGCACGTTGTTTACCGTGGCACGCGTGGTTTCGATGTCAACGTGGATCGCCATGTGCAAGCTGTCGGGAAAAACAAACGACTGCGGCTTCGCGGAATGGTTGATCTGTCCCTGCACTTCCTCCAGGGACTTGCCAACGGCTTTAAGCCACCGGTCGGCCACATCATTCTTCACCTGCACCAGTACGATCCCGGTGTTCTCGGGACCGCTGACACTGCCGAATCGAGTCAGGAGATCTTCTTCGCCGTCGCCCAGCTTTCCGTTGACTAGGACCAGCGCTTTCGCACCGTGATTTCGGGCGTTGATTGCCTTGGTGATCAACTGGGCATGTCGCGTTAGGCCGGCATTGCCTGCTTTGTCGGCGAAGGACGCCGGCTCATAACGCAGAACAACGACAATCTTGTCCTTCACATCCACGCCGGCATAGTCGTCGTAGCCAAACTCCTCCGCGGATGCGCCGTATCCCGCAAACACCGCCGGAGCGTTCACTGCCTCCGACGAAGAGAAGCTGAAGGGAACAAAATCCTGATTCAATTTCAGGTCAGCCTTCTTTTCAGACTCTTCGACCGTAAAGCGATTGTGCGACGATCGCAGTTTCGCTCCCGTGATCACGCTGAAGGGCTGAAAGTAAGAATTCGAATTCGCCGGCTTCAGCCCGAGTTGACGGTAGCGCTTTTCGAGCATGCGCGCCGCGAGCGTCAAGCCCTTGGTGCCGTCTCCTCTGCCCTCCATGGCCGGCGTCGTGAGAGCCTTCACGTCGTCAAGGTAGAGTTTGGGATCCGACGCAACGGGAGCCTGCTCGCCCGGCCCCGCCGAGCCGGCCACCGTAAAAACACAAACAAGAGTCGCCGCAAGAACAGTTGGTTTGTGCTTCGGGAGGGAGCGCAAGAAATTCTGAAAGAATGTCATTGGAAGAAGCATTTCTCTTGGAACGCTATTGCGAGCGAATCGCATTGTCAATCTACGAAGATTGGTCTTCGTCCGGGCATCGTAGCCGGGCCTGGGATCGCGGCGCGCTCTTGCAGTGGTTTGCGCCAGGAAACAGGCTTTTGCCTTGCCCTGCGAAGCATGACGATGGTATTCCTTCTCCACCGGATGTCCGCCATCGCCACCACGGGATCCCTGCTTGCCTGACCCGCCCACTCCGGATGCGGTACACAGTTCGCCACTTCTAGGCCCCGGAGTTTCCATTGCAGAGGCAGAAGATCCGAATCGTCCTCGAAAGACTCTCGGCTTTCGCGACCTGCTGCTGTTCTACGTAGTCACCGGAATCAGCCTGCGCTGGATTGCAACGGCGGCCTCAGCAGGTCCCAGTTCGATCGTGATCTGGATCGGCGCCTGGCTGGTCTTCTACACGCCTCTCGCGCTCTCGGTAATCGAGCTTTCTTCGCGCTATCCAAGCGAAGGCGGAATCTACGTCTGGACCAAACATGCTTTCGGCGACTTTGCTGGATTCATCACCGCATGGTGCTACTGGACCTGCAATCTCCCCTATTTTCCGGCGGTGCTTTATTTCGCCGCCAGCAACGCGCTCTACATGCGCCACGACTCTCTCGGACATCTCGAACACAATGCCACCTTTTTCATCGTGTTCGCCCTTGTAACGCTTACCATCGCCACATTAATGAACCTCGTCGGCCTCGACGTCGGCACCTGGCTGCACAATCTCGGCGCCCTGGCCATGTGGATTCCCGCTGGCATCGTCATCCTCATGGGCGCAATCGCCTATATTCGGTTCGGTTCGGCCACCGTCTTCAACGCGCACACCCTCACTCCGAGCACGCAGATCAAAGACATTGTGTTCTGGTCCGTTCTGGTCTACGCCTTTGCCGGATGCGAGACCGCTTCGCTCATGGGCGACGAAATCAAGAATGCCCGCCGTGCCATTCCATGGGCTTTGTTCCTGGCGGGCATTACGGTGGCCTTCTGTTACATCGCCGGCACCGTGGGCGTGCTGCTTGCGCTGCCGTCGTCCGAAGTTGGCAATCTGCAAGGACTGATGCAGG
The DNA here is from genome assembly GCA_035652655.1 of Terriglobales bacterium. Taxonomy (GTDB): domain Bacteria; phylum Acidobacteriota; class Terriglobia; order Terriglobales; family Acidobacteriaceae; genus Gp1-AA133. Next base: position 10,268 of record DASRDJ010000110.1, on the reverse strand, counting down.
CCATTTCAAGCACTGCCCAAAAACTTCACTGGGAGACTGTGATTCCGTTTGCTGCCTTTCTGATCATGATGAGCAACGTCGGAGCGGCGGCCGCGTACCTGGCGGCCGTGGCTCGTCTTCCGTATGTCGCCGGCATCGACCGCTTCCTGCCGCGCGCCTTCGGGGCCTTGCATCCGCGTTGGAAGACACCGTGGGTAGGATTGCTCACCCAATTCGTCTTTGGCGTTCTGTTCATTTTTCTGGGACAGGCTGGCACCAGCGTGAAAGGCGCCTACGACGTCCTAGTCAGCATGGGTGTGATCACCTACTTCATTCCATACCTCTATTTGTTCGCTGCCATGTACAAACTGCAACGCGAGCCCACGGCGCCCGGCATCATTCGGGTCCCCGGCGGAAAACCAGTCGCCCGACTGGTAGCGATCGTCGGCTTCCTCACGACCACAGCCACGATTGCAATCTCCGTGCTGCCTCCGCCTGACGAGCCGAACAAACCCCTAGCCGTGGCGAAAATCGTGGGCCTGTCGGCCATCATGGTGCTGATTGGCGTTGGGATTTTTTATGCGCCGAAGATTCGAGAGGCGCTCGCGGGGCGTCGATCTGCGGCGTAAGGACGTACTCCTCGCAAGTCAATTACTGTCGATGAGCAACGCGCAGCTTTCCTTCACATTGTCATTCCGAGCGGAGTGAGGCAGCAGCTGAACGAAGTCGAGGGACCACGTGTCTGCCGAGCGCGGCAAGGATCTCGACGCATTTTCACAATGCGCCTGAAGGGCAAGGTAGAGCCTCGACACGAATTACGAAGAATGAGTCAGCAGTGAACCCTACGCAGGCAAACGCCCCACATGCGGCGCAACCGCTCCGTTCGCCATCGTTCGCAGCCCTAGCGTCCGAATCAAGCGCAACAGTGAATTCGGATGCAGGCCCAGAATCTTGGCCGCGTCCACGTAATACCCGTTGGCTTTTTCAAGAGCCTGCAGCACCAACTGCTTCTTGTTCTCCTTCACCGCTCCCTGAAATCCCGCATCCACTGCCTCGCAATGCGCGGCTTCGCGGACCGCAGCGGGCAAGTCCTCAGCAACAATCTCCTCCGACGCCCCAAGCACCACTGCCCGCTCGATCGCGTTTTCCAGTTCACGCACATTGCCCGGCCAGTCGTACTGCATTAACAGCGTGAGCGCCTCGGCCGACAGCTTTTTGGGAGGCACGTGATATTTCTCGCTGACCTTTGCAATAAAATTCTGCGCCAGCAGCGGGATATCCTCGCGCCTGTCACGCAAACTGGGCGTCGTCAGACTTACCACATTCAGCCGATAGAATAGATCGCTGCGGAACCTTCCGGCCTGCACTTCTTCCGCGAGATTCCGATTGGTCGCAGCAATCACGCGTACGTTCACCTTCACCGATCGCGTTCCGCCCACCGGATCAAACTCGCGCTCCTGCAACGCGCGCAACAGTTTCGCCTGCATGCTCCCTGCGAGTTCGCTGATCTCGTCGAGAAACAACGTCCCGCCTTCCGCCATTTCGATCTTCCCCTTCTTGCGCGAGATGGCGCCTGTGAACGCGCCCTTCTCGTGGCCGAAGAGTTCACTCTCCAACAGCGTTTCGGTGAGGGCCGCACAATTGATAGCGATCAGTGGTCCATCCCCGCGCGGGCTGTTTCGGTGCAGTGCGCGCGCAACCAATTCCTTTCCCGTTCCGCTTTCTCCCTGGATCAGAACTGTAGAAGAGGTCGGCGCGACGCGCTCGATCAGTTCGAGCAAGCCACGCAGCTTGGCGCTCTCGCCGACCATCTCATATCTACAGTTCACGGCACCGTGCGCACATCGAGCAACCAATGCATGCGCACATCGCTCTCTCTCTGACTTCGCCCAGCCCAGCACTGTTGTTCTCCCAGACTCGCCATCCTCAGGTGGAACCAAACAGCGAGGCCCGCTAACTGATGGGTTAGTGAAAAGGGCTGCTCATTCGTTACAAGATTTCTTTGGGCGGGGGAGGCCTGAGTTCGAAGCGCGAACCGCCTCAGCAACTTACGCCACTCAAAAGGGCCGACCCGTAGTTCCCTCAGCGGTTGGCACGCGCCGTGCATTGTCATAGGACATGCGGCGTGCAGCCGCAAATCGTGGGGCAGTGAAGGCGGCCTCCTATTACTCGGAATCGAAGGGCCAGCAAGGCTGGGCTTCCGCCGTCCTCACAAAGGAGGAACGATGAAAAAGCAAATTCTCTCTATGGTTGGCGTGCTGAGTTTGACGCTTGTGGCAGGCTCGGCGCTGGCACAGAATCGGGTCGAGGCCAATGTGCCGTTCAACTTTACCGTGAACCGTACCAACATGCCGGCTGGCGAGTACGTAATTTCGACGCTCGGCAGCAGCAGCGACAACCTGTTGATTCAGAGCTACGAGAAGAATGCCGCCAAGCTAGTGATGCCAAATCGCGCGGAGCTTTCGTCGCCCTCCAAAGCCACCAAGCTGGTCTTCCACTGCTACGGCAAAGACCAGTGCTTCCTGTACCAGATCTGGGTGGAGGGTACGAGTCGCGGACGGCAGTTCCCGAAGAGCGCTCTCGAAAACGAGATTGAAGCGAAACTCCGCTCGCGTGACGTCCCCGTGATTGCATCCGTACGCTAATCATCTCCGGATGCCAACTCGGAAAAGGCACGCTGCAAGGCGTGCCTTTTGATTTTCTCGAGTCACCCTAAGTTTGTCATCCCGAGCGAAGCAAGGCGCCAGCCGAACGCAGTCGAGGGACCTTGCGTTTCTGCCTGCAACAGGAGATTGCGATGACGACGAGTTACTAGCGACTGACGACTAAACAGGCGTAGCCGTTTTCCGCGCCGGACTAAAAAACGGCAGCTTCACCACCGTCGCCGTCGTCTTCAACCGCTGGGCCTCAATGGTCAATTCCATCTGCAATTTCGTTCCGGGCGTCGAGTACGCGGTGTCCACGCTGGCCAACGCAATCAGCTTCTTCAGCAGCGGAGAGAACGTGGTCGTGGTGGCCTTCCCAACATGCTTGCTGCCCGAATACACGGGCACAGCCACACGCGAAGCCTGGGAAGGAGCCGCCGGCGTCAATCCAAACTTGTCGTGCTGCTCCTCGACTTCCACCCAATCCACTTCAAGCCCAACCAACTGCCGCGGCACGCCGTTCTTCGCATCGAGCTGCAAGGCCGTCTTCCCGACAAAATTCTCCTTGTCGAGATGCACCATCTTCCCGAATCCCAGCTCATACGGCGAATATTTCTGCGACGGAATCAGTGCCTTTTTGGAACTCGTGTAGTCCACCTCGATCAGCAACAGACCGGCCTCGACGCGCGCCACATCCAGCGCCAGCATCCCGGCCGCATGAATGTCGAACTGCTTTCCCTTCGTCATGAGTGCGTCCCACACCTTCACGGCGTCATTCCACGGAACCCAGATCTCGTAACCGAGATCACCCGTGTAGCCGGTGCGCGAAATGTCCACCGGAATGCCGTTAATCTTCCCTCGCGTCACGCGGAAATATTTCAGGTTCGCGATGTCGGCCTCGGCCGCGACCTTCAGCAACTGCCCCGAAGTCGGCCCCTGCAGCGCCAGCGCCGCCGTTTTCTCCGAGATGTCTTCAATCTGCACATCCATATTCAAGCCGTTCTGCTTGAACCAACGCAGGCTCGGATCGGCCGCCGTCCAGCGATACACGTTCTCTTCGAGCCGCGAGATCGTCCCGTCGTCGATGACCTTGCCATCTTCATCGCACCAGCAGCAATAAATCACCTGCCCAACTTTGACCTTGTTAATGTCACGCGTGATCACGCGATTCACCAGCTTGGTCGCGTCTTTCCCGGTGACCAAGTACTTGTAAAGCGGCGAGATATCGATCATCGCGCAAGCATTGCGGATGGCGTTGTACTCGTGCTCGTGATGCACCTCGTACACGCTGACCGTGTAATATCCCGACCACTCCCGGTAATTCAGGCTGTGACAAAGAGGAAAAGTGCGTTCGTGAAATGCGGTTCCGATGGGCAAGGCAGTCCCTCGCTGTGAAATGTCGAAGGCGGATTATAGCAGTGAGCGAGCGTGGACAAGAATCGCCTGCAAGCCCTTGCGCGGTGTCTAATACAGGTATGCGCACTTCGCGGCGGCGGAGGCTCCTGATAATTCCTGTGGTTCTCGCGGGTGGCTTCTGCACATTCCTAATCGGTGCGAACTACTACTACGCGCAACGAGCAACATACCTTTTGGAACGCATTCGCACGTTGCCTCTCGACGACTCCGCCGTTACAGAACTCAAGGCACTAGGCTCAGAACACGGCTTTCGTTATGAGGAAGCTACAAACTGTGGCAAATCACCTTGCATTCACACGGTGGCTCCAAACAATTTATGGATGCAGCACATCTTAACGTCCAGGTTCACCGCGAGCCTGGGTCGCCTGCTGGGATTGAGAGCGTGGTTAGCGGTCGGAGATATCGAACTCGAGCAGCAGCAAGTTATCGGCAAGGTCTACGGTCTCGCATTCTTCGAAGGGCGCTTCGATCCGGCGATTCAGGTAACGGCATGGGAGGAACGCAAATTCGGCCTGACGCAGTGCGCCTACTACCCGGTGAAGAGACATCCCGGATACGGCTTTCGCAACGCCGACAACATTCGTTCCTTTAGGGCTGAGATTTCATTGGACACTCTGCCCGAAAATCGCGAGCGGGCATTTCAATTCGGTCTCCAATGTTTGACGAGCAGGCACAGGTGCGATCAGTTCTCTGACCTAATGCCCGCCGCTTGGACCGACTAAACAGAAGACGGACGGTGGCTGCAGAGGCATGAGACCGATTTCGTTTCGCGGTCTGGCGAGAACTGTGCAGATGAAACCTTCGAGCCTTGAGTTTCTCATTGGACCGAAGAGACTTCAGTCGCTCAGCGAGGTCAGACATTGGTCCTGAACGTCAGTGTCGGGAAGCCGCGAAGATTGAAGTGAGTCGCTTCAGGGATGGCATTTTCCCTGTCGCTTTGCCCATCCCAAATCTCTCTCGGCAAAACTACACCGGAACCGGAACCTGAATCAAATCCGAGACAAATCCCCCACCCTCAGCTAGAATGACAAACTTAATCGACATGCGCCGCACACTCATAGCCTGGTCCGTTCGCCTCAGCGGTCTCTGATCTCGGCACTTCTCTCTACGCTCGATTGTTTTCTTTTTTAGCTCTCAAACTCTGACCCGCACGCTCAAAGCTCGAGGCTCGAAGCTCATGCCCACCAAATACGACATCATCGTGATCGGCGGAGGCCATAACGGCCTCGTCAACGCCGCCTACCTTGCCAAGGCGGGCAAGAAAGTTCTCGTACTCGAGCGCCGTCACGTTCTCGGCGGCGCCGCTGTCACCGAAGAGGTCTACCCGGGCTTCAAGTTCTCGGTGTGCTCTTACGTGGTCTCGCTGCTGCGCCCCGAAATTATTCGCGATCTCGACCTGCCGCGTCACGGCCTCGAAATCCTGCCGCTCGACGGTACCTTCACGCCCATGCCTAGCGGCGACTACCTTTGGCGCGTGAATGATCACGGCCGCACGCATCGCGAAATCGCGCGTCACTCTAAGGCCGACGCCGAGGCCTACGACGAGTTCGGCAAGGCCATGCAGGCCATGTGCCGTTTCGTGAAGCCCATCCTCGGCATGGTGCCGCCCGATCCCGCCACGCTGAACCCGCGCGAATTGATGAAGCTGCTCTTCATCGGCCGCCGCTTCCAGGACCTTTCCAGCGGCGACAAGTACAACCAGGTGCAGCTCATGACCATGAGCGCCATCGACTTCCTTGACCAGTGGTTCGAGACCGATGTGCTCAAGGCCACCATGTCCGCCTCGGGGATCATCGGCACGTTCCTCGGCGTGCGATCGCCCGGCACGGCGTACGTGTTGCTCCACCACTACATGGGAGAAATCGACGGCGCCTTCCGCGCCTGGGGATTCGCGCGCGGCGGCACCGGCGCAATTTCGAACGCGATCGCCGATGCAGCCCGCGAAGCGGGAGTGGAAATTCGCACGCAAGCTCCGACCGCAAGGATCATCATCAAGGAAGGCAAGGCAAAAGGAGTCGTTCTCGCCAACGGCGACGAAATTTACGCCGACATCGTTTCTTCCAGCGTCGACCCGAAGCATACCTTCATCGACTTCATCGAGCCCGGCAACATCGCCGACGACTTCCTCGACGAAATCCGCCGCTACAAGTACCGCGGTTCTTCCGGCAAAGTGAATCTCGCGCTCGACGGCCTGCCGAACTTCAAGTGCATGCCCGGCGAAGGCGCTCACCTGCGCGGAGCCATGTCATTCTCGCCCAGCGTCGAGTACATGGAGCGCGCCTATGACGACGCCAAGTACGGACACTTCTCCCGCCGTCCCTACATCGACACCGTGATTCCGTCGCTCACCGATCCGTCCGTCGCGCCTCCGGGCAAGCACGTGATGTCGTGCTTCGTGCAGTACGCGCCCTACAAGCTCGCGCCCGGCCTGCACTGGGACACAGAAAAGGAAAAATTCGGCGACACCGTCATCGACACCATCGCCGAATACGCGCCCAACATCAAAGACATCATCCTGCACCGCCAGGTCGTCACGCCGCTCGATCTCGAACGCGAGTTCGGCCTCACCGAAGGCAACATCTTTCAAGGCGAGCTTTCGCTCGAGCAACTCTTCTTTCTGCGACCGGTCGCTGGCTGGGCGCAATTCCGCACGCCGATCAAGAACCTCTACATGTGCGGATCAGCCACGCATCCCGGCGGCGGCATCATGGGCGCACCCGGTCGCCTGTCCGCGCTAGAGATTCTTAAAGACGTCAAGGGGGCTGCGTAATGGCCGACAAGCGCGATGTCGTGATCATCGGTGGCGGTCACAACGGCCTGGTCACCGCCTTCTACCTGGCCAAAGCTGGATTCAAGCCGCTCGTTCTCGAACGCCGCGCGCAGACCGGCGGTGCCGCAATCACCGAAGAATTTCATCCCGGCTTCCGTTGCTCCACGCTCGCGCACGCCGGCGGACCGATCCGTCCCGACATCGTCCGCGACATGCAACTGGAGCAACACGGCCTCAAGCTGATCACCCCTGAAACCAGCGTGGTCTCGCTCACGCCCGACGGCCGCGCCCTCACGCTGTACAACGACACACAAAGGTCTGCGAAAGAAATTTCCTCGTTCTCGCAGAAAGACGCCGCCAAATATCCTGAGTTTCAGGAATCGCTGCGCAAGATGGGCGCCGTCATCGCCGACGCCTTGAAAATGACACCGCCCGATATCGACAGCCCAAGCCGCACCGATCTCTGGGGCATGCTGCAAACCGGCCGCGCTCTCCGCAAGCTAGGCAAGAAAGATCTCTACCGCCTTCTGCGTTGGGGACCGATGGCCATCGCCGACCTGGTCGCCGAATACTTCGAGACCGATCTGCTTCGCGGCACGATCGCCGCCCGCGGCATCTTCGGAACGTTCCTTGGTCCGTGGTCGGCAGGCAGCGCGCTCGTGCTCTTGATTCGCGGCGCAGGTGACGCGCATCCGGCAGGATCCGCCAACTTTGCTGCGGGTGGAATCGGCGCCATCACGCAGGCGATGACATCCGCCGCAAAGTCTGCGGGCGCTGAAATTCGCACCAATGCCGAAGTCGCGGAGATACGCGTGAAAGACGGCGTTGCAGTTTCCGTCGTCCTCAAATCAGGCGACGAGATTTCCGCGAACACAATCATCTCGAACGCCGACCCGAAGCGCACCCTGCTGCACCTGGTCGACCCGACGCATCTGAATCCGGGATTTGCCGAGAAGCTCCAGCACTACCGCATGATGGGAACGGTGGCGAAAATCAATCTCGCCCTCGACGGCCTCCCCAACTTCGCCGCCATCAAGAACGGCAACTCCGCTGCGCTGCAAGGCCGCATTCAAATCAGCCACGGCATCGACTACCTCGAGCGCGCATTCGACGAATCGAAGTACGGCGACTTCTCCAAGCAACCTTACCTCGAAGCGACCATCCCCTCGCTGACGGATCCAAGCCTGGCTCCCAGCGGAAAGCACGTGATGTCGATCTACATGCAGTACGCGCCCTACAAGTTGAAAGGCGACTGGAACGCGCAACGCGGCGCGCTCGGCGACGCGGTCGTCAGCGCGCTCGCCCAGTACGCTCCTAACCTGCCTTCGCTCGTATTGGAAGGCCAGATCATCACGCCCAAAGATTTGGAAGACACCTACGGTCTGACATCGGGCCAGATCTTCCACGGCGAGCTAGCGCTCGACCAGTTCTTCACTATGCGTCCGCTGCTCGACTGGGCGCGCTACCGCACGCCAATCACGAATCTTTATCTATGCGGAAGCGGAACGCACCCAGGCGCAGGCCTGACGGGAGGCTCGGGCGCGAACGCCGCACGTGAGATCCTGAAAGAATTGAAGAAGTAGCTGAGTTTTTCCCGCCGGGAGTTCCGCCACCGGTAGAGTCGCCGCTTCACGCTGACCACAAAAGAGCAGTCTCGACGACCATCGTGCTTTCCTGGGTTCGTATCAGGGCACAACTTCAGGCGTGCCGCCAGCCGCTCAGCAAAACGCGGATTTATCCGCTGGATTCCCCTGAGCGCCTGCGATGTAAAGTTCCGGCCCATCAACAAATCCCGAGTAAACGACGTCGCTTCGCCCCAGATCCAGTCACGAACTTGTGCTATGCTTCGCGCCGTGTACGAGCGCCCTCGCCAAATTAAGTGGTTCGTCGGTTTGCAGATCCTTGGCGCAGCGATGGGCATCGTGCTCGTTGCCGCCCTGTCGAAAGATCTTGGCTTGGAAATAGGCCGGTACCATTCCCTTTTCCTTCTCTTCTTCTACTTTGCGATAAAAGGTTTTTTCGTGTGGAAGATCTGGACCGGCAGGAACTGGGCGCGACTTACGATGTTGGCTTGGTTCTTGTACACCTACATCCGATACTTTATTCCGCGCGGATTCGGCGTGACCCAGATTCCAGTTGCGCCCATCATAAAGATTGGGAGCATCGGACTCGCAATTCTGCAAGTATCTTCGCTCGCTCTGTTATTTGTACCCCGCGCAAACGAATGGTTTCGACCAGCCCCCGCCAAAGAGAGCCTGCTTTTCCCCCGATAAGGGTTAGAGACGATCGGGTTCTTACGCTCAACACCCACCAAATTCGATTGCATACTCAGGATTGACACTTGATCTCGATGCGCAGAAGGGGTGGTTCGCCGGGCAGTCTTTCATCACTCAATCTACTCTGGCGCAATGCTTCGTACCTTCCCACCAGTGGCCGCAGGTCACCAATCCAGCGCCTGCCCCCCCCGCGACACTTTGGCCTCCCCCGTGCTCTATCCCCTACCAGAGCTACAGAGCGTCGGGGAGTTCCGAGAGAAACGGATCCCGGCGTTGGGGTGAATGAGTGGGGCTTTACGGCGTAGATTCGCTGCCTTTCCACGGCGCTGAAGCCGCGGTCGCTCCCCAAATCGCGCCATCCGAAGTCCTTGCCTCAGGCCGCCCCGCGCGGCTTTCCACGCCAAGAACTTTACCAAGATGTGAAAACCCTTTCACCACCAGCCGCAGTGTAAACGCCTGTTGCACTCCGCCAGCGCTGAGGTATACCTTACGAACCATTTCCGGCGGAACACCAATGAAATACTTCACTTCTCCCATTCGCCACTACGCGCGGCTTGCGATCTGTTCCACCAGTTTGCTGTTCTGCGTCCAGCAGGTGTGGGCCTCGGACACTGCTAACCCTCACACAGCCAAGGGCACCGAAGAGGCCTCGATTTCCGTGACCTCGACAACGCAGCCCTCGCCCGCTCCCGAACTGCAAACCGAAAAGCACGGCAAATACGACATCGACCGTATTGGCCAGCGGGACGTTGGCCACGGCATAAATATCTATTCAATGCAGAAAGAGCACGCCCTTGGCGAGTCGATGGCGTCGACGATCGATCGCGGCACGAAGTTTGTGGCCGACTTTGAGATCAATGACTACATCAGCCGGCTCGGCCAGAAGATCGCCCGCAATTCCGACGCGCAGGTAATGCTGACCACGAAGGTGATCGACTCTCCGGATCTCAGAATTTTCTCGTTGCCCGGCGGCATTCTTTATGTCGACAAGGGACTGATCATGGCGGTCGACAGCGAAGCGGAACTCGCCGGCCTGATGGCTCACGAAATTGCGCACGTTGCAGCTCGCCATACGACTCGCCTCGTCAGCCGAAAATACGCATGGAACCTGCTCTCGATTCCGATCACTTACCTCAGCGGTCCCGCCGCCATCGCCACCCGGCAGATCGCTCCGCTCACTCT